>JAISNU010000095.1 GCA_031276075.1 Campylobacteraceae bacterium | reverse complement strand
ATGCTTTTCAGCGTCCATTGGGGGAAACTTTTGAGATAATAACTGCTCTCGTCTTTATCATGCCCTATAATATAAACATTGTCGTATTTATGGTCATATTTTGAGACTTTTTCCTGTATCTCCGCAAGCCATGGAGAGTCGTCAAACGGATAGTCAGATATCTCTTCTATAAAATCAGCGTAAGGTTTTAACATCTCTTTTATAAGATTTACAGGAAAAGGATTTTTGATATTTCTTGCTTCCGTTGCCGAACCTATAAGCACAAGCGTGTCGCCAATCTCTCTGGCGTGATTTAACACATACAAATGACCGTTGTGCAAAGGCTGAAAACGCCCGATATATATGGAAAGAGTACTGCTCATATATCACCTTGTGAAGCTATTTTGCGTTTAAAAGATGAAATTATAGCATAAATTGCTATTCATGACAAACGGACATCGGCGTTAGAGAAAGAAAGCGCAAAAACAATGCCAAACATGAAAGAATGCACAATAAGAAATCAAGGCAAATAAAGCGCGGCTCGTCATGGAAAGTACGATAATTCTTAATTTGCCATAACAATTTAATAATGTATCATCACAATGGATGCACAGTATCCTTAATTTTGTTATACAAGTATACAAAAAAGCGTATGAATGCCTGTTTTTTGTCATTGTGAGGAGCTTGTGACGAAGCAATCCAGAAATAAATAAGTCAACGAAATAGTATAGAAAAATTCAAATACTTAAAAATATATATCAACAATTCCAATTTTAATTTATTTCATATTTTTTAATTGCAATATTTTAATGTTTATAACGCTCATATATCTGGATTGCTTCGTCATGCTTCGCACTCCTTGCAATGACGGGTATTTTCACACAAGTGTCTTTCTCTGTTATTGCGAGCTAACGAAGTCAGCGCGGCAATCTATACTTTCAACAATCAAAAGACATCATTGTAGAAAAATGAATAATTGTTTTTTTATTTATTATTGTGGATTGCTTCGTCGTTACACTCCTCGCAATGACGGAAAAAATTGTTATTATCCAATAAATCCGTCATTGTGAGTAAAAAACAGTATTTACGATACCGGCACTGCCGCTTGGACAAGCTTTGCAAATTTCACGCCTTTAAGACCGGAAATCTTTTGCGAAAAACTCACAATATCGTCAGCCAAACCTTTTAACATTATCGTTTCAAGACAGTTTTCATGGTTTACATGCACATGAGTATTACACATTATATACACATTGGCGTCATGCTGAATATCGGTAATCTTTTGAACCAAATCGTTTTGATGATGCGTATAAACAATGGTCAAAACGCCGATAACTTCCTCATATCCGCCTTCCCATTCGTCCCTTATCATCTTCTCTCTTATCAAATCCCTGATAAATTCGCTTCTTGAAACATATCCTTGTTCCGTCACTTTTTTATCAAGCTCGTCTAAAAGAGGTTCGGGCAAGGAGATTGTAAATCGTATTATTTTATCCATCGTTTTTATGCCTTAGTGAATATTTATTGTATGATAGTGTTAAAATACTTAGAATTTTATAAATTATTGAGAGCGTAAGCTATCTGTCCAAGCGCGATTGAACTGTCATTAGGCGAAATGCTTTTTGCCAAAAAAAACTCTATCCGCTCTTTTTCTAATAACTCCGCCGTTTTTTCCACAAGCGTTCTGTTTTGAAACACGCCGCCGCTAAGCACGACTTTTTTTCTCTGCTTTTTAGCTGCATGGACTATCAATGCCGCCAAAGTGTTGATAAATTTTGAAGCGGCAATCTCAGGCTCGTCTTTAAGCATTCCCAAAAACCAGTAAACATACTCTATCTCGCGCTTTTCATTGATGACTATGCTGTATCTCTCATGCACGCTTTTATCATATAAAGCTTCAAGATAAAGTCCGCTCTCGCCGTCATAAGTTACTCTTTTTTGTTTCAGTATTATTGCGGCTGCTGCGTCAAAAAGGCGTCCTGCGGAATTGCAAAGCGGCGCGTTTATATCTTTTTCGTAAGAGCGCTCCAAAAGATATCTCTGTGGAAAACTGTCTAAAAATGCCGCCGCAAGAGCATTGTTTTTTGCAGGATACAATATGGAAAAGGCGATTCTGTCTATATTTTTGATGCTTCCCTCGCCACCTAAAAGTTTAAACGGCTTAAATGAACAAACCCTTTTATAGCGCTTCAAATCGCATAAAAAAAATTCTCCGCCCCAAATGCTCCCGTCATCTCCATATCCCGTTCCATCCCACGCTATGCCTAAAACTTCATCGCTTATATTATGCTCAAACATAACGCTCAAAATATGCGCGTAATGATGCTGGACTTTAATAACGGGCAGAGATTGGCGCTTTGCGTATATCGTAGAAGCGTACTGCGGATGTTTGTCGCAAACTAAAATTTCAGCCTCAAAATCATAAAACCGCTTAAAATTTTCAATCGTCTTCTCATAAGCTTCAATGCTTGACACATTATCCAAATCGCCTATATACGGACTCAAAATCACATTTTTGCCGTCATACACCGCTATGGAGCTTTTTTGGTGCGCGCCAAGAGCAAGTATCTTTTTTGGAATGTTTTGACGCGGCAAAAAAGAGAGTGGCGCAATACCGCGCGATAAGCGTAAAAAAATAGGCAGATTGGTATGCGTAAACTGAACAACGCTGTCATCGCAAAAGTTTATAATCTCACGCTCATAATCCACATAAGCGTCCAAAATAGCGCCGAGTTTGTTTTCAATCTCTTTAGCATCAGTGATAATCGGCTCGCCGCTAATATTCGCCGAAGTCGCAATAAGAGGCATATTGACAAGCTCCGAAATCCTCACAAGCAGCCCCGTATAAGGCAAAAATACGCCAAGCCTGTTTGTATGAGGCGCTATAATACCGCTAAGCACAGTGGAGGCGCGTTTTTTTACAAGCACGACAGGTTTTTCGCGGGATAAAAGCGCTTCTTGTTCGCGCTGCGTTATATCGCAATACTCTTTTACCATTTCAAGTGAACTCATCAAAACGGCGAAAGGCTTTGACGGACGGCGTTTTTTTTCTCTCAGCACTCTAATGGTATTTTCATTTGACGCATCGCAAATAATATGAAATCCGCCCAAACCTTTCAAAGCAGTGATTTTGCCCGATTTTACCGCTTCGGCTAATTTTACCAGCGGCTCTTTATCGGTCTTTAAACCGCTTTTTATATCCGCAAATGTTATTTTTGGTCCGCATTTTGGGCATGATATGGGCTGTGCATGATAGCGGCGGTTTTGCGGATCGTTATATTCCGCCCTGCACTCTTCGCACATTTCAAAAACGCTCATGGAAGTATTTATCCTATCGTATGGAACCGTTTTGACGATAGAGTATCTTGGACCGCAGTTTGTGCAATTGATAAGCGGGT
Source organism: Campylobacteraceae bacterium (assembly GCA_031276075.1). Classification (GTDB taxonomy): domain Bacteria; phylum Campylobacterota; class Campylobacteria; order Campylobacterales; family Campylobacteraceae; genus JAIRKW01. The sequence continues at coordinate 20,189 of JAISNU010000095.1, read as the reverse complement.
AACCAAAACGCCTGTCGTTTTTGTCCGCCATTTCTTTTGAACAATCAGAACATAAAGAGACATCGGGTGAAATCAGCGTATTTTTGGACGGCGATAATTCGCTTTTGAGGATTTTAAAATCGGTATAATTTTTTAAAGGCGCGCTCTTTTGAGTGATTTTATCTATTCTGGCAAGCGGGGGCGGATTGTTTTGGAGTTCAAATTCAAACTTGCATATCAACTCCTCTTCGCCTTCAACTTCAGCGTAAACTCCCACAGAACGGTTATATACAAATCCTTTAAGAAGATATTTATTGGCAAGCGTAAAGACAAACGGACGAAAACCGACCCCTTGAACTATACCTTCAATCTCATAAATTTTGCGGATTTTCATAACTCTATGGGCAGTTCATGGTTAAAATCCACCCTGTAATTTACGATATGCTTGACAGATAAATTTGATATGGTTTTTACGCTAAAAAGCGAACCTAAAAGCAGTACATTTTTTATCTGAAAGCCGCCCTTTAACCCGTCTGCAAAATCGCTCAAAAAATAGACCAGACTTTCGGCTATGCCATATGACAAAAGCCCGTTTTCTACATCGGCTAAGCGAAAACTCATCACACTTTTTATAAATTTATGCGCATTTAGAGTTGTTTTCGCGCTCTTTTCGTCCAAAAGTTTATAATCAACCCTGGGACCCTTTTGCCCGCCGAATGTCTCAATATTTTCAAACAACCTTTCGCGCGCTTGGGGCAAATCTTCGCCAAGCCCCATTAAAAAAGCGGCGATAGACCAGAGAGATGCGATATTATTCGCTTTTTTTTCAAGTGAAATCTCTTTGGCTTTAGCAAAAATCAAAGGAAATTTTTCCGCAAAATTTCTTATAAGCCTTGCGCCTGTTTCGTCTTTGGCGATATTTTCCAACATCTCTTGCAGCGAATTTTCATAAGTGATACTTACCATATCAAGAACGCCTGTTGTCGGGCTGTAAAACGAAATCATATCGTCATTTTTCAAACTCAAATACACGCCGCAAGACGCCTCTTCAAATAAATCAAGCTCATGCATGGATGCCGCAAACTGCATATGGTGCGGATTTTTAAGCTGTTTTATAGCGTTCAAAAGTTTTGGCGATGCAAAAGATACGCCTTTTACTATTATATTTTGCCCGTTATCAAGGGCGCAGATTTGAAACCGTTCGTTTTGTTTTACATCTTCTTCAAAATACAAAGACGCATCTATCATGGCGGATTTTGCTTCCAATACGACAAATTCAACGCCCATTTCAAACAAAATAGCGCCTAACAGATATAAAAACAGGTCGTTTGCAAGCCCGATATTAAAAAAACGGGGGAAATTGGGATAATTTGACGCAAAAATTAAATTGGAATGCGTTCTAACAAGCGGTTTTTCAAGCGATGCAAGAGCCGATATTTCAGCATTTTTCAAAACGGCTATTTTGGAAGCCGCGCTTAAATCCGTAAGCATAACGCTAAAATTTTCATATTTTTTATCTTTTAATTTTGACACGCAAACGAAACCGTTTTTACTCTTGATATTTAAATGTCCTCCGTCCGCGACAATCTTAGCCGCTTTAAAAAAAGCCTCTTTAAAACCGTCGTCATACTTTTCGCGTCCGTTTTTATCCTGAAAAATAAGCGGCGGCGAAATGTCTGGATTTGCTCCAATCTCGTTTTTCACGAAAGGATTAAACTCCGCTTTTGCTTTTAAAAGGGCTTTTTGCGTAAACGGCAGAATTACCCCGCATTCGGGTATTTTTATAGCTTTTAAATTGTCCCATTTTTCAATCGTGCGCGCGTTTGCTTTTTTTAAAAAAAGAGAAAACGGGAGAGTTTTTGAGAGCATGTCGGAAAACGATTTTAACTCCTCTTCGCCGCCTTCTATGTACAAAGAGATTTTATCTTTGTCTTTTGTTATGCAGTGTCTTGTATCTTTGGCAATATTTTCTAAAAAATTCTCCAAAACGCCGTTATCGGCTAAGTAAATAAAATCATAAATCAGTATCATCGACCCTCGTATGTTCCAAATTTGAAAGCTGTCTCTTGAATGTCAAGCTCTTTATTAACCGTATCAATATTAAATCCAAGCTCTTTTAAATGTTTCACAACGACGCTCTCCATCACTTTTGCGCCCTCTTTTACGGGCTTTGTCAATTCCAGCGTAGTATCTGCCACAACCTGCGGAATAATGCCGATTATCTTTGTCTTTGGTCTGTCGCCGAGTATATCCATCATGGTTAAAGTTTGCAGCATTTCAACTTCATGAGCGCTGCCCTGCCATGAGATATGTTTTGGGATATCGTCAAAATCAAAAAAATAGACATCGCCGCACTTGCCGTCGTCCGCGCTTATGCAGTCCAATATAATAACATAATCATACTGAACTATTATCGGTATCAATCTTTCGGCTAATGTGCCGCCGTCGATAAAATCAAGTGTGTGAATTTCAGAAGTAAAACGGTATTTTTGTTCAATATATCGGCATAAATGAACTCCGATACCCTCATCGGAGAACATTATATTGCCGATACCAAGAAGCGCGATTCTCATATATCAGTGATGTTTGCGTTTAAACTTCAAACCGCTGACAACTGCGTCAAGCGCGCCCTCTTTGCCTTTTATGGAGTTAAAAATAACCATATAAACATGCACGGGAACAAATATCAAAACAATCCACATAGCTATATGATGTATCATTCTGACATTGGCTAAGCCGCCCATTAACGCTTCAAACCATCGCATTAAAGGATACAGCGCGCCGCCAAGACCGTCATGATAGATATGCACATACAGTATAAGCCCCGTCAAACTAAGAAGCGCGACCATAAGATAGAGCATTACATACGCGGCAAATTGGAGAGGATTATATACTCCATGAAGTTTAGGATGTTCGCCCAAAAACAGATAATACTTTATCTGCGCTATCCAGACTTTCACATTTAAAAAATCCTTATACGAGATAATCTCCAATCTTTGCACATGGCTTTTATCAAATAAAAACAGATAAGTTTTATATATCGTAATGGCTATCAATAAAAAGCCGAATATCTCATGTACCATTCTCATTTTTGCCTGTAAAAAGAGAGTGGGTTCGCTTGAAACTTCAGGCGCTACAAAAACATACGCAATATAAAATCCCGTTATCGTAAGCGCTATAATGGAAAAAAACCGTATCCAATGCACCCATCTCGTGGAGGAGGTATATTCTACCTCCGCTTCTCTTGCGAGTAATTCTTTAGACATTCCCTCCTCCTTAACAGACTATATTGTCTTGGGAAACTTTATGAGATCCCAATTCGTTGCCTTTCGTATCCATAACATGCACGGCGCATGCGATACAAGGATCATACGAATGGATAACTCTGATAATTTCCAAAGGTTTTGACAAATCGGCTATTTTAAGACCTATCAAACACTCTTCATACGGACCTCTCACGCCGTTAGCGTCTTTTGGAGAAGCATTCCATGTTGAGGGAACAACTGCCTGATAATTTTCAATAAGTCCGTTTTTAATCTTCACCCAGTGGCTTAAAGTTCCGCGCGGAACATGTCCGATATATCTGCCCTCATATTTTTTACTTTTATCAATCACATAAGGAGTGCAAGTCTCTTGATCAACTTTCAAGTTTGCAATCAGATTATTAAACGCTTCAAGTCCGTTATCCGCAATAACTTTAGCCTCTATCATGCGGCATGCCGTGCGCCCCAAAGTTGAGAAAACCGCGCCTACTGGAAGTCCTGTATCGCTTAAAAACTGTTCCACAACTTTTGCTACTCTTTCATTTCCTTTTGCATAATTTACGACTATATTTGCCAAAGGACCTACTTGCATAGGTTTGCCGTCATATCTTGGAGCTTTTATCCATGAGTATTTGCCGCTTTCGTCAATAACTTTAGTATTGGACAATTTACCGCCGCCGTCAACCGTTTGAGCGTCTTTGAAACCTGTGTACTTAGGATTGGTCTTGCCATCATACGGATGCAAAGGTTCGTTGTCTTCATACCAAGCGCGCGTAGCCTCTTCGGTAATTTTCTTTTCATCTACTTCATGTACCTTGCTGATGTCGCCGTCAAGTATGATACCGCTGTCAAACAGCCAATCATTTGCGCCAAGCTGAAATTCTTTAAATGTGAAAAGATTTGCCACGCCCATATCGCCTGTTACGCTCTTTTCGCCCGCATACGCTTTGCCTGCCATAACAAGGTCGGGATAGTAAGCGCGGTTTACAAAATCGGCAATCTCTTGAAATTTCACCAAATATTCGCCAAGTCTGGCAGGATCAAGCAGATCCATAACGCATGTAACGCCGCCAACCGTTAAACTTTGAGGATGCGGCTGTTTTGAACCGAAAATCGCCATCATTTGAGCGACAGTTCTTTGGATTTTCAAACATTCAAGATAATGCGAAAGCGCGATTAGATTTTGCTCGGGAGTCAAATGATAAGTTTTATGCCCCCAATATGCGTTCGCAAACGGTCCTAAATGTCCTTTGCCTGCAAACGCCGCGACTTTATCTTTAACGGCTTTTAAGTGATCTGCGCCGGTTGCGACAGGCGTAGAGGTATATTTAAACGCTTCGTCGCTTGCCTTTTTCGGGTCTGCGGCAAGCGCGGATGTAATATCCACCCAGTCAAGCCCGTGAAGATTGTAAAAATGAACGGGATGGTCATGCAAAAAAAGCGCGTTATTCATGAGCGTTCTTGTTAAAACCGCGTTTAACGGAGGCGTAATGCCCAAAGCATTTTCAACCGCCATAATGCCCGCTTTATAGTGTGAAAATGTACACACGCCGCAAATTCGTTGAACGAAAAATCCCGCGTCTCTCGGGTCGCGCTTTTTGACGATATGCTCTATGCCTCTCCAAAGCGTAGCGGAGGAATAAGCCTCCGTTACGACATTATTATCATCGACAACTACTTCTACTCTTAAATGCCCTTCTATTCTTGTGATAGGATCTACTACTATTCTTTTGCTCATCATACGCCCTTTTATTTATCTTTTTTCATTGCGCCGATAGCCGCATGCGCCGCTATACCAACCGCCGTTACGGTTAAAAGCGCTATACCGATTTTATCCGCCGTGCTGTCTGCAGAAATTGAACTGTATAATTTATCCGCAAGAGGCTCTTCGATTGTACCCATACTATCCCAGAAATCAGGCTCGGAGCAACCGATACAGCCGTGTCCGGCTTGAACAGGCCATGAAGTGTGCTGATTAAATCTTTCACGCGAGCAATTGTTAAATGTATAAGGTCCTTTACATCCGACTTTGTATAAACAGTAGCCTTTTTTAGCCCCTTCATCGCCGAATTGCTGTACAAATTCGCCCGCGTCAAAACGACCGCGTCTTTCGCAAAGGTCGTGAATTCTGATACCGTAAGCCCATTTTGGACGATTGTATGCGTCAAGCGCCGGAAGTGTGCCGAAAAGTATATAATGAAGCACATTTCCTACAATATTTTTCTCGCTTGGAGGACAGCCGGGAACATTAATAACAGGTTTATTTGTAATCTTGCTAAGCGGTTTAGCATTGGTAGGATTTGGTTTTGCAGCCTGTATGCCGCCGAAGCTTGAACATGTTCCGATAGCGAATATCGCCGCCGCGCCTGCTGCCGCATCTCTGGCGTGTTCCGCTCCTCTTTTGCCGTGAGGTCCCACCGTCAGATAAAATTCGCTGCTTCCTGCGGGAATTCCGCCTTCAACCATAAGAATATATTTGCCTTTATATTTTTTTATGGCGTCTTCCAGATTGTGCTCTGCCTGCCAGCCTGCCGCCGCCATAATCGTCTCATGATACTCCAATGATATGTGATCAAATATCAGACTGTCAATCGTAGGCGCATCTGTTCTTAGCAAACTTTCGCTGCATCCCGTACACTCCGCCATATGCAGCCAAATAACAGGCAGTCTGTCTGTAAGTTCGGCAGCTTGCGCCATTAACGGCGTGAAAGACGCAGGCAGAGAAAACATAGCGGTCATACCCGCAGCCCATTTCATAAAATCGCGTCTGCTGATACCGTTCTCTTCCAGAAGCGCGCTTACAGGTTTTTCTTCCTTTATCTTTGGAAATTCGGCTAAAGCGTTAAGCCTTTCGGCCGTCTTATCGTAGAGCTCTTGATGACCCATTTACTACTCCTAATTTTTTGCTTCAAAAAGCTTAATTTGTAATATTTTTTTATCTTAATATATTATTCTGTCTTGCCGTATTAAAACGCTCAATTTCACTCTCAAGCGTAATAAAAATGTGTAAAAACGGAACATTTTAAAAAGATAAAATATGTTTGAATAAAAAAAAATTCAGTAAAGAAAAATTGACTTAAAAAGTTTCCCTTTTGTTATTTTTTTGTGAGAAAAAGCCTGTCTTACGAATGAGGCAATTTTATTAAAATTTGGTAAAATATAATTTACTTTTATGACAAAATTCCAACTTTTTTAAAGTAATCAGCGATATTTTTCAACGAAAACTCTTTATCATACATGTAAAGCTCCTGCCATGTTTTACCTTTGATGCCTCCATTGCAAAAAAGGTTTTCATTGTTAAACAGTCTGAGATTAAAATCAAGCGCAGAACGCATCAAAACATAATATTGAAAAACACTCAAACTATCCGCCAAAAAGAGGCTTTTAAAACACATTTCATGAATGGATTCGCCCTCTTTCCAGATGCGTTTGGCAAACTCATGCTGAAATTCTATTGATTTTTCGGGATAGAGCAAAAACTCTTTTATACCCTTTTTAAAATCCTCTTTTTTCGGAACGCTCTTTGTATTTGTGAGAAAAAGATAGACACATACCAAAAAAAGTTCTTCAGGCAGTATCGCTTTTTCACGCAGCTCTTTTTTTGTTTCGTCTTCAGCGTCAATTTGCTCCCGCAAATATTCAATATGTCCAGCGCGCCAATTTTTCTCATGGGTATCGGAGCATCTTTGCCACTCTATCAATGTCGGTCTTGGGATATTGAACCGCTCCAAAATAGGCTTATAGCTGACTCGCTTCATAGCCATCCTTTAATAAAAAATCTTAGTAATTTTACCAAAAATACTTTAATTTAATTACTATAAGAGCTTAAAATTACTTTTTATTTTTTAAGAACCGATAATACAATGAGCGGCAAAGAAAATCTATTATTTATTATGTATTTTTATTATTGCAAAATATGGATTGTTTCGTTGCTATGCTCCTCGCAATGACAGAAATAATACGGAAAAAGCTGGATTGCTTTTGCCTGCAAGAGAGAACATGTTTTATTCTCTGCGCCGCCTCGCGCCGTTTTCAAAAAAACACTTATAGAATGCGCTTTTGATGGTTTTCAAATGACGGAAATAATACGGCAATAACGGAAAAATGGATAGTCGGATTGCTTCGCTTTGCCCACAATGATTCATATAGTAATAACGATACTCTCTGCTATTACTGCCTCTATCCGTCATTGCGAGGAGTGTGAGCGAAGCGAAGCAGGACGAAGCAATCCAGAGAATACCTATATAAGGCACATATTGCTTTTTTCGTCATTGCGAGGAGTGCGAGCGAAGCGAAGCAATCCATAAAATTAAAAAATAATCCATACATGTAAATAAAAAGGCTCTTATATATTATTGACTGTATTTTTGATTATTATAAATTCTGGATTGCCGCGCCGCAAGCGGCTCGCAATGACGGAAAGCGGGAAGTGCATATCTCTTTTTCTATCGTTACCCACGCATAGGGTTTTTATCATTAAAAGAAATACAAGCTTGCGAAACAGTCCATATTTTTAATAAAATTGCTATTTATATCCAAAACTTTTTCAAAAAATCTTCATCAAACTCCGCAAGTCTCCGTTTTTTTAAACTATCCAATACATTTTTATCGCAATTTACCACATGAGGCCATTCGCGGTTATATTCTTCAAGAATGCCTTTTTTCGTAGCGTCGATTCCAAAAAAATCATCTTCCAAAAAAACATCGCGCTTGGCGTCTATATTGTTCGTTACTTTCCATATAAGCATATAAAGATTATCTATGTCGTCGCTTTCGGTATCTACAAAAACAAGCAGTTTTGTATGCCGCTTGATTGGTCTTAAAAGTCTGAATACTTCCCGCATAAGCCGCTCTTTTTTCAAAGCTACAAAAGTTACGGGCGTTTTTGTATCGGTCATAAACTGCCTGACATCTTTTATCTCGCGGCACAAAAGCGACATTTTATCTAAAAGTTCGGTATCGCTTATAATCTCTCTTGACTCGCTCTCTATCTCGCTGCCTGTACAGTCAAGTCCCAATTTACCGCCGTAACTTGCATTTGGAGAAGCATGGTCAAGTGCGTCGCAAATACCTTCGCTGATGATGATATTCTCTTTGCCGACTCTATTTAATATAAATCGGCTTATAGCTTCATAATCTTTTAAATTCGGAGCATCGTCGCCTACAAATACGGCATGTTTAACAAAACTCATCTGCCCCACGCCCCAAAAAGCATGCATAAACTGTTTAGCATGACCAACATAGCGCGTTTTCATTTTTGCCAATATTAGATTGTGAAAAACGCCGTTTTCAGGCATATCATAATCTATAAGTTCAGGCGTTGTAGTTTTTAAAAGCGGCAAAAACAGCGTCGCTGTCGCCTGCCCCATATACTTATCTTCAATCGGCGGTTTACCTACAACGGTAGCATGATAAACAGGTTCGAGTTTGCTTGTGATACATGTAACTTCCATGACAGGGTAAAGCTCTTTTGGCGTATAATATCCCGTATGGTCGCCAAACGGACCCTCAAGCGCTAAATTTTGCGGCTCTATCCATCCTTCCAAAACAAAATCAACATCATCAGGAATATATATCGGATTTGTCAATGACTTAACAAGTTTGGCGTTTTTACCGCGTATAAAACCATATAACAAAAGTTCAAAAAAACCGTACGGCATAGGCGCTTGAGCGCACCAGATATAAAGCGGGTCTCCGCCTATGGCTATGGATATAGGCATCTTTTTATCCGCTTTTTTATATTCGTTGAAAAAATGCATACCGTCTTTATGTATCTGCCAATGTACGCCAAGATGATTTTTATCATGTACTTGCAGGCGGTACATGCCAAGATTGCGCATATTTCCGTCAAGACTTTGCGTATAAACCTGCCCCATCGTGATAAAAGCCCCGCCGTCTTCAGTCCAAGTCGTAAGAATCGGGATATTAAACAGATTGACTTTATCGCCCTGCTTTACAAACTCTTGACAAAGCCCTTTTCCTTTGATGTTTTTAGGCGGGATATTTTTAAAAGACAAAAGTCTGTTTAAAAGTTCGGCTTTACCTTTAAAGCCCGCCTGTACGCGCAGTTTCATTAACTCTTCTATCTCTTGCGATATAGTTTTCGGATCTTTGCCAAATATTAGATTTGAAGCCTTATTTGAGCCAAAAATGTTCATCAAGACGGGGATATTAAACTCTTTATTGAGTCTTTTACTAATGGGATTTAGGAAAAGTAACGCTTTGGAATCCGGCTTTTTGACCTCTAAAAAGGCTATATGCCCCATTTCAATATCTATATCTACCTTATCTTCTATGACTTTTAAAAGATCGTGCTTTTTAAGCGTTCCTATAATATCTTCCAATCTTTCTCCTTAGCCAAAAATTGTTTCAAGAGCCATTTTTTCAGCCCTTTTTAAAACCTCTTTCGCCCCTTTTTTGATTATCGTATCCGCCAAATCCAAACCTGCCGTTTTATATGCATTTTTTACAGTTTCAATCTTGACATGCAAAAGTTCTTTACCGTCAGGAAGCCCAACCACGCCGCTTATATTCAAGGTATTGCCGTTTAATTCGGCATTTACTCCTATCGGCACTTGGCAGCCGCCTTCCAATTTTTCCACAAAATCTCTCTCAACTTTTGTCTCTATAATCGCGCGCTCATCATTCAAAAAACAAATTGTCTCTAAAATTTCCAATTCATCTACCGCTTCTATGCCAAGCGCGGCTTGACCCATAGCAGGAATCATAAAGTCTATACTCATGGGCGAAAAATATCTCGTTTCGCTTTCAAGTCCAAGCCTTTTTACGCCGGCAACCGCTAAAATAATAGCATCAAACTCGCCGTTTTTCAACTTGTCTATGCGTGTATTTATATTGCCCCGCAAACTTTTTATGATTAAATCGGGACGCGCATGAAGAAGCTGCATTCTGCGCCTCAGGCTTGTAGTACCGACAACCGCGCCTTTGGGAAGCGCTTTTATATTGCTGTATTTTTCGGATAACATAGCGTCTCTTACATCTTCTCTTTTTGTTACCGCGCCAAGTTTTAAACCGTCGGGAAAAACAACGGGCACATCTTTCAGGCTGTGTACCGCGATATGCGCTTCGCCTCCCAACATCGCTTCTTCAAGCTCTTTTGTAAATAAACCTTTACCGCCGATTTTCGCCAAAGGAGTATCTAATATCTTATCGCCCTTTGTTTTTATAATATTTAATTTTACTCTGATATCGGGGTATCTCTTTTCTATTTTGGCTTTTATATATTCTGATTGCCAAAGAGCCAACTTACTGCCTCTTGTAGCTATTATCAACTCTTTCATTTTTTTATCCTCAATAATTTCAACATCTATAATATCTTCGGTTTTATTGCCGCGCACTTTATTGCCAACCAATAAAATCATAGACCAAATCAGCAGTATAACAGCGGTAGTATCGCCGAAAAATCCCGGCAGTATCAGTAAAAACGCCGCAAATATTCTGATAGTAACGGCAAGCGGCAAAACGCCGGCTGAGAGTCTGTTTTGGATAATTTTACCAAAACTGTCTTTTATGGTAAATGGGGTATTAAAGAGTATTGCTATCCCGAAAACAGCGCTTAAAAGTATCTCCAAAAATGTGTAAAACACACCCAAAGCCCAAGCAACAGGAAGCGTTACGGTTACCTCCACAAAAAGATATATCAAAAACAAAATTATCTTCACTAAAAAACCTCTCTTAATTTCTCGCTCAATTTATCTACATCTACAAACTCTTTTACGCCCGAAGCTCTTGATACAAGTTCCACTTTGCCCTCGTCAAATTCTCTGCCCACAATAAGCGCATAAGGAAAACCTATCAGTTCAAAATCATTCATCTTAAATCCGAACCTCTCATTTCTGTCGTCCAAAATCACCTCTTTTTTCTGCGCTTTCAAATCCTCATAAAGTTTTACTGCAAACTCTCTTCCTGCTTCGTTTTTTACATTTGAGATAATTATATCCAATATATAAGGAGCGCACTGTTTGTTCCAGATACACCCTTTTTCGTCATGGTTAGCTTCTATCATGACAGCTGCCAAACGGCTTATGCCGATACCGTAACAGCCCATAAAAAACGGCTGAGATTTACCGTTTTGATCCAAAAATAGAGCGTTCATAGCCGATGAGTATTTTTGTCCGAGTTGAAATATATGCCCGACCTCTATGCCTTTAGTAAGAGAGAGCCTGCCGTCGCAGCAAGGACATAAATCGCCCTCTTTTACTTCAACCAAATCGGCATATCTTTCGTCTTTAAAATTAAACATGGATACGCCGACATAATGATAATCCCGCTCATTCGCGCCGCAGATGAGATTTTTCTCCTCTTTTAATTCGTTATCTATAAAAAATTTGACATCAGGAAGTCCGACAGGACCGCAAAAACCGGCTATAATTCCCGCTTTTTTCAAATCTTCGGCATTTGCTTCGACAAGTTCCAGAGCGTCTGCGGCATTTTTTGCTTTTACTTCCTGCAAATCATCGCATCCGCGTACAAAAAACAGGACTATTTCGCTTCTGTCTTTATAAATTGCCTTTTTAATTACGGCTTTTATCGTATAAAACGGGTCTATTTTAAAAAAATTGCTTAAATTTTCTATTGAACCTTCATCAAGCGGTGTGTAAAATTTCGCAAAATTAGCTTTTGGAGGCTCTTGTTCGGATGTTTTTTTAGCTCTTTTCGCCGCTTCCGCATTTGCTGCGTATTCGCATTTATCGCATATTAGTATATCGTCTTCGCCGTTTTTAGCTAAAACCATAAACTCTTTGCTGCCGCTGCCGCCTATCGCTCCGCTGTCAGCCGCAACCGCGCGAAAATCAAGCCCTAAGCGGGTAAAAATTTGTATGTAAGTCTTCTCCATCAAATCAAATTCCCGCTTCAAATCCTCCATAGAGCTATGAAAGCTGTAACCGTCTTTCATGATAAATTCGCGCCCTCTTAAAAGTCCAAATCTCGGACGCGCTTCGTCTCTGAATTTGGTATTGATTTGATACAGATGCAAAGGCAGCTGTTTGTAGCTGTTTACGCGGTTGCGCACTATGTCCACGACTACCTCTTCATGCGTGGGACCCAAAACAAATTCGTTATCTTTTCTATCGCGAAATCGTAAAAGCTCTTTGCCGTAAACATCGTATCTGCCGCTTTGACGCCAAAGTTCAGCGGGATTTACGACTCCCATGCTTATCTCTTGCGCGCCGGCGTTATCCATCTCCTCTTTTACTACATCTTTTATCTTGTCAAGCACTCTTTTGCCAAGCGGCAGAAAGTTATAAAGCCCGCTTCCCGTTTGACTGATAAATCCGCCGCGTATAAGGAAAATATGGCTTGGAAGCATGGCATCTTTGGGCGCCTCTTTTGTTGTAGGCGCAAAAAGTTTGGAAAACTTCATTCATCTATCTCCGAATTTTCAAATTTAGTTATCTGCATATCTTTCAACTGTTCGTCGTCAATGTCAAAAAAATATTGAAGCGATTGTATGATTTTGTCGGATTCGGCAAGCTCTAATACATTTTTAAGATTTATCGTCGGTTTATGCAAAAAAGCATTAAAAGCCTGATGTACTATCTTCTCTATGTTCTCTTTTTCTTCGCTTTTCATGTAACCTTTTTTGACGGCTTTTTCTATCTCGTTTAGCGCGCTTTGTTTAGCTCTGTTTCTAATCTCTTTTATGATAGGATCTACCGATAAAGCTTGAAGTTTTTTAAAAAACTCGGCAGTCATTTGACCCACTATAGAGTAGGCAATCCTCGCCTGCTCTTCGCGCAGAGCCAGATTTTTAGCGACTATCTCTTCCAAATCGTCCACAGCGTATATATGCACATTTTCAAAGCGGCATGTTTCTATATCGCGGGGTACTGCTATATCAAACCAGTATCTCTCAAAAACTTTCGCCTCAACCATATCGTTTGTGATAATCGCATGCGGCGCTCCCGTCGCGCTGAAAACCAAAGAATATTTATTGATAGCTTCGCGCAAATTTGAAAAAGGCTGCGCGGAGGCGTTTTTACCAAGTCTTTTAGCTAAGGAAAGAGCATTTTCGTAACTTCTGTTGATGATTATCACATTGGCGTTTGAAGCAAGCAGATGTTTTGCCGCAAGTTCGCTCATCTCTCCCGCGCCGATTACTACGGCATTTACCCCGTCAAGACTTTTTAACAACTCTTTTGCTTTTGTTACCGACACAGAAGAGACCGAAACGGGATTTTTAGATATATCCGTACTGCTTCTAACGGCTGCTGCGCATTTAAAACACTGCTGCATTGCACGGTTTAATTTCAGAGCGCAAAATTTGTTTTTCAGCGAAAAGTTAAAAGCCGTTTTTAATTGTCCCGCTATTTGCGTTTCGCCAACGACAAGACTGTCAAGCGAAGAACATACGGCAAAAAGATGGTGTATCGCGCCGGTATTTTCATACACATCGGCTCTGTTTTCAAGCTCTTCCTTGCCGACTCCCGATATGTGCGATAAAACGCTTAATATAAACGATAGACTCTCTTTGCACTCTTTAACGCTTGTTATCACTTCCATGCGGTTGCATGTGGAGAGCAGTATCGCTTCGTTTACGCTCTCATGGCTTATTATCATTTTAAGCGCGGCTGAAAGTTTATCGGGAGAGCTGAAAGACAGTTTTTCTCTTGTCGTAATATCTGTATTTTTATGCGTAAAACTAAGAGTCATATACTGCATTAAAAATCTCTCTCTATCATTTGTGTAATTATCTCTTTTAAGCCCTCTATTTCGTACTTTTCTACGGCTTTCAGCGCTTCATGTCCAAGTTTTTTAGCCTCTTTAATACAGTACTCTACCGCGCCGTATTTATTCATACTCTCTTTTATCCAGCATATCTCTTGAGAATTTAACTCTTTTTTATAAAGCGATTTAAGCCGTTCGCGCTCTTTATCGGAACATTTTTCATGCAGATATAGATACGGCAGAGTTACTTTTCCCTCTTTAAAATCGTGAAGAGCAGGTTTTCCAAGCGTTTTTTCATCCGAAGTTATATCCAAAACATCATCTATTATTTGAAATGCCAATCCCAAATTTCTGCCGTACAGCGCAAAATCACCGCCCTCAAAGCCTTCCAGTATTGCCGCGCTTTTAGCCGAAGCCTCTATCAATGAGGCTGTTTTGCGATAAATCATATCCATATATCTGTTTTTGTCGGTATTGAAAAATTCGGACAGTTTGACATCTATAAGCTCTCCTGCGGATAGAAGCGCAACGGCGTTTGAAACGCATGAGGCTATGTCGTTTGGAAATTCTGCCAATTTTGAAAAAGCGGCAGAATAGAGAATATCGCCCATCATAATAGCCGATTTATCGCCGAATTTCGCATTAAAAGACTCTTCCCCGCGCCTTGTATCGGCGTCGTCTATAACATCGTCATGCAATAAACTCGCCGCATGTATCATTTCAACAATAGCGGCAAGCTTCAAAGCTTCGGGCGAAGTTTTGGCGATTTTCAGTATCAATTTTGCCCTAAGCCTCTTTCCTTTCGGCACGCTCTCATAAAGTGGAACTATATCGCCGCTATCCAAAGCAAAGATAAAAGAACTCATGATTTCAGATATCTGCTCCATGCGCTCACTCATGCATTGATAAAATTTCGCCGACTATTTTAATAAAGAGGTCGTTTTTGCCCTCTTCTATGACGCTTTGATTGCTATATGACAACTCTTGTATTATGTTTTCCGCATCATCTCCAAATCGTTCTTTCAGGATATATTCTATCGCGGCATATCGTTCCAGATTTTGTTCCAAAACATCTTTTACAAGATTTCTGTTG
This sequence comes from Campylobacteraceae bacterium, assembly GCA_031276075.1. Lineage (GTDB taxonomy): Bacteria > Campylobacterota > Campylobacteria > Campylobacterales > Campylobacteraceae > JAIRKW01. The sequence goes on along the minus strand of JAISNU010000095.1, from coordinate 5,165 downwards.
GCATTAAAAACAGTATCGAAAAACTTGGAACGCGGGCTTCCTGTCAGCATATCGTCTTCATCTATCTCAAGCATTTATGTCTCACTTTTTTAAAAGTTTTGATTATAGCATAAGCAATCTTAGTTTTATAAATATCCGCAATTGGAGTTAAAAATTATAGTTATTTGATAAGCATACTTGACATTGGAATGTTTTTTTAGTTATACTTTACTAAAAAATTTACCAAAAAGGATAGCTATGAATCAAAAAACTTTAGCGATTCACGCAGGCTACGACAAAGATAAACACGGCACAATGGCTGTGCCGATATATCAAACCACAGCCTATGATTTCGGCTCTGCCGAAACAGCGGCAAATCGTTTTGCTCTGGCAGAACTCGGACCGATTTACACAAGACTCAACAATCCCACAACAGATATTTTGGAAGCAAGAATAACCGCTCTTGAAAAAGGCGGCGGCGCTGTTGCCGTAGCAAGCGGTCAGGCGGCTTCGTTTTACTCCGTTGTAAATCTGGCAAGGTCGGGTGAAAATATCATCGTAGCCGAAAAGATTTACGGCGGTTCCATAACGCTTTTGACGCATACTGTAAAACAGTTCGGCATTGAAGCCAGAGTTTTTGACAGCGACAATGCGGACGATTTGGAAAGCTTGATAGACGACAAGACAAAAGCTATCTATTTTGAGACTCTCTCAAATCCGCAAATTGCTATTCCAAACATTGAAAAAATAGTCAAAATCGCACAAAAATACAATATAGTTACCATAGCCGACAACACAGTCGCCACGCCGATACTGCTAAATCCTCTCACGATAGGAGTTGATGTCGTCGTTCACTCTGCAAGCAAATATATTTCCGGCAACGGAACGGCTATCGGCGGGTTAGTCGTAGAACGAAAAGAGCTAAGCGCATTTTTGAAAGACAATCCGCGCTATCCGCAGTTCAACGAACCTGACGCAAGTTATCATGGGCTCGTTTACGCCTCGCTGCCGCTTCCCATATTTACGCTAAGAATCCGTCTTGCGTTTATAAGAGACATTGGAGCGGCAATTTCGCCGTTTAACAGCTGGCTTTTGATACAAGGATTGGAGACTTTGAGTTTAAGGATTAAAGAGCATTCTCTAAGCGCGCTTAAAATAGCCAAATTTTTAAAATCGCACCCAAAAGTCAAATCCGTTTTTTATCCTGCGCTCGAAGGAGACAAGTATCATGAAAAGGCGAAAAAATATCTAAAAGACGCCCTCTCCTCCGGACTCCTTAGTTTTGATACGGGAAGTTTTGAAAAAGCAAAGCAGATATTAAATTATACAAAAATCTTTAGCGTAGTTGTCAATATAGGCGATTCGAAATCCATCATTACTCATCCTGCCAGCACGACGCACCAGCAAGTTCCTAAGGAAGATTTGGACAAATCGTTTGTAACCGAAGGGCTTGTAAGGCTTAGTGTCGGACTTGAAGATGCGGACGATTTGATAGCCGATTTGACGCAAGCATTGGAAAAGGTGTAAAAATGTCTTTCATCACAACAAAAGGCGTGTACGGTTTAAACGCCATGTATGAACTCACACAGGGCGACGGAGTAACCCCCATGCAGATAAAAAATATCGCGCAAAAGGCGGGGATTCCGTTTAATTACTTGGAGCAGCTTCTAAATCAATTAAGAAGAGCAGGACTGATAAACAGCGTACGAGGCGCAAAAGGCGGATATCTGCTTGCCAGAACGCCTGATAGGATATTAATTTACGATATTTTAGTCGCGCTTGAAGGCGAATTGGCATTTGCCGAATATACGCTTGATAATAAAATCCTTGAAATGTTTTTCAAAGATATGCAAAATGGAATTGAGGAGTTTTTGAAAGTTCCGTTGTCGGAGTTTCAAAAATATGAAAATATACTGTTAGACGGTTTAACTTACTCTATCTAAAAAGGAGATAAAATTATGGGTTACGCAAAAAATGTTACCGAACTTATCGGAAATACGCCGCTTGTGAAATTAAATAAAATTTCAGAAGAGAGCGGCGCTTTGGTGCTTGGAAAATGTGAATTTTTAAATCCCAGCCACTCTGTCAAAGATCGTATCAGCTACGCTATGATAAAAGATGCGCTTGACAAAAAGCTTATTGATAAAAATTCCGTTATTATAGAGCCTACCAGCGGAAATACGGGTATTGGTCTTGCGACTGTAGCCGCAAGCTTAGGCTTAAAACTTATACTTACCATGCCAAGTTCCATGAGTATTGAAAGAAGAAAGCTTTTAGCGGCTTTGGGCGCGGAGCTTGTATTGACTCCTCCCGAGCTTGGCATGAAAGGCGCCGTGAATAAAGCGGTTGAACTTGGAAAAGAGATAGAAAACTCTTTTATTCCACAGCAGTTTGCAAATGAGGCAAATCCCGAAGTCCACAGAAAAACGACGGCGCAGGAGATATTAAAAGACCTTGACGGCAAAGTGGATATTTTCATCGCGGCAGTAGGCACGGGCGGAACGCTAACAGGTGTCGGCGAAGTGCTTAGAGAAAAAAATCCCAATGTCAAAATCATAGCCGTAGAGCCTGACACTTCGCCTGTTCTTAGCGGCGGCAAGCCTGCTCCGCATAAGATTCAAGGTATAGGCGCGGGATTTGTGCCTGATGTGCTTAATACCAAAGTGTATGACGAGATTTTGACCGTAAGTTACGAAAACGCTTCGCAAACTTCAAGAGCTTTGGCTAAACAAGAGGGGCTTTTGGTCGGTATCTCTTCGGGAGCCAACGCTTACGCGGCAAAAGTCATCGCAAATCGTCCTGAAAATAAAGGTAAAACGATAGTAACTATCTTTTGCGATACGGGCGAGCGATATCTTAGCACAACTCTCTACGAAGATTAAACCTTCTTTTCAAGAGGAGGATTATCTCCTCTTGAAAAACCTTTTTACTAAACATTTACAAGCACCAACGCTCTTTTGCCGCTTGTTTAATCTCTTCCCTTTTCGCTAACATATTTACACAAATATATGGCTAAAAAGGCTGCAAAAAAGCAGCTTTAAAAGCCTTTTTACTAATATATTTACAAGCATAAGAGATTATCTTTGCCCATGTGAATGATATCGTCGCGCGGTAAAAAACAAATATTTACATTAATAAAGACAAATTTTATGTATTATTCCACAAACGGCGGCGCTTAAAGATAAAATACGCTGCACAATGTTCAAAAATTTTACGCTGATAAAAATGAAATAGGGGCGTAAAATAGATAATATATTTCCATTTCTTGGCAGTTGGAATATAACTGCTTACTTTATACTTAAAGATACTTATCCACATGCAGCCTCTTCGGACTGCATAACAAAGGAAGAGACAGGTATGCGCATTTTAACGGACAAACGATACGGGAGCTAATTCATATAGATGCAATAGATACGAAATATTCGCATATATAGCCCATGAAGAAACATTGAAACGCGGAATTTCGACAGATGAGTTTAAAAAAGCGCGCGAGTTTATACAGCTGACTGCGGGTTGGCTAAGTTATGGATTGGATTCATTCAGATGAAACCAATATTATAAAAGCGATAGAAATCTTTATAAACGCCGAAAAAAGACAAATCATGCGCGAATATGTAGAAAAAATAAAACAAATGGACGGAATATATAAAAAAATAAAATTATTCAATAAGACTTTATTTTATTCCGTCATTCCTGTAGCTTCGTAAAACGCATACTGCAAGGAAAGACAGTATCTTCCGCACATAGACCAAGAGTATCAAGAAATTTCGTAAAACATATATTATAAGGAAAGACCTCATACAAAATAGTATCAAGATTTATTTCGTAACTTCGTAAAATGTACATTGTAAGGAATTCCGTTATTCTTGCGTCCTCTTTCTGTCATTCCCGTTATTCCCGCAACCCTTTTTGTCATTCCCGCGCAGGCGAGAATCCAAAAAGAAATTAAAAAAAACACTATCTCTTGCTCCGTCATTACTAAAAGTATAACGACGAAGCCAATCCAATCATCACTCCGTCATTGCGACTGCGAGCTTGCGAAACAGGAAGTAATCTTGCCATATTCCGTCATTGCGAGCCGCTTGCGGCGCGGCAATCCAGAATTTCTTATTATTGCGCCTAATTTTCTGCTATTCCACATTCTTTTCCGTCATTGCCAGAAGCAGAGCAGCAAAGCAATTTGCCCCCTTTCGTCAAACTGACCAAATCAGCACAGCAATTGTACCCCTTTCCGTCATTGCGAGGACTGCGGGCAAAGCAATCTTGCTATATTCCGTCATTGCGAGGAAGAAGTGCAACGACTGACGAAGCAATCCAGAAAAAACACAAAATAATCCAAACATGCAATAAAAAAGATTATTTTGTTTATTATTAACGATACCATTTTTGTTATTGTAAAGTATGGTTTGCTGCGCTGACTTCGTCAGCTCGCAATGACAAAAACAGACACCTGCGTGAAAATATCCGTCATTGCGAGGAGCGGAGAGACGAAGCAATCTAAAAAAATAATATAAAATAATCCCGACACATAAATAAAAGATGGTTCCATGTATCATCAACGATACTGCTTTTGTTATTGTAAAATATGGATTGCTTCGTCGCTCCGCTCCTCGCAATGACAGAAGAGGAATAAGAATGACATCTTTCAATATAGATTGCTGTGCCGTGTTGCGGCTCGCAATGACGGGGCGGTATTTTTTGGATTGTCAGTCTTTCTCTGTTTTGTTTTTTAATTCTCTGGATTGCTACGCCGCAAGCGGCTCACAATGACAGAAAGGATAGATTGCCGCGAGTTTGCTCCCGCTTTTGGCAGCTCATGAACCTAAAACGCCATATATTTAAAGCCATAATCCGCCAAATTCGGAAAGCAAGCCAATCGCCAGCGCTTTGCTTCGCGAGGTAAAGATTAAAACGAAACGCTTACCATATTTTATAAAACAGTGTTGCCTTATCTGTTTCTAAACTTCTGGAGCCGTTGTCCTCTATTCCAATAATCGGCGTTACAGTCATATTGCCGTCAAACAGCGTCTCATATTGAAAAGCCTCCGCAGCATAAGGCGGCATAGCTATAAAAAATACATCGCCTATCGTCGAATAGCGTATTGACATAGATATGTACGGATCGCCTTCCATGTACTGATATTCGCCGTTTGGCAGCATTATTTGAATTGTCTGTCTGGCAGGCG
>JAISNU010000050.1 GCA_031276075.1 Campylobacteraceae bacterium | reverse complement strand
AGGAATAACAACTATTTGCTATTTCTGCGTTTTTTCCATAATTGCGAGCGAAGCGCAGCAATTCCCCTCCCTCCGTCATTGCGAGGAGTGCGAAGCACGACGAAGCAATCCACAATCATGAATAACAATACCTTTTTCCATTGCGAATTGATTTTGCGGGTTTATACTCTCAAAATAATACCAAAAAGCTAAAATTATGAAAATATTGCGAATCAATTGCGGTTTTACGCTGTTAAAAAGCGTCTTTTTAAAATAAATAAGGTAAAAATTTGTGCATTTTAATGCAAATTTATATATTGCGTTTTTTGTGAAAAGTTTAAAATATTGCTTGAAATTTTTTCAATTATTATATTTGCTTTCAAGCTCCATCAAAAACTGCTTTTTATCAATACCGCCGGCGTATCCGACCAAACTTTCATTTGCTCCTAAAACCCGATGGCATGGGATAAGTATGGATATGGGATTGCGCCTTACCGCGCCGCCGACTGCTCTTGGAGCGGTTTTAAGCATTGTTTTGTATGTGAATATTTTGGCAATTTTGCCGTAACTTGTTATTTTGCCATACTCGATTTGGCTTAATATATTCCAGATTTTTAATTGAAACGGCGTACCTTCTGGGGCAAGCGGAAAATCATGCCTCTTTTTTTTGCCTGCGAAATATTCGTCAAGCCAGATTTTCAGAACTTTAAAAATCCTGTATTCTTCCACCTCTATCCACTCTTCCAATTTGTTTTCAGACGGATAGTATTTTTGCTTTTCAAACCAAAGCCCGATGATAACTTCATCTTTTGCTGCCGCGCGCATTTTTCCAAGCGGAGTGTCTATAAGACAAGTATAAATATCGCCCATATTGTTTCCCTTCCAACTTTATAAATACAATTATAAAACTATTTTTATAATTTTTGGCTTTTATAGAATAACAAAATAGCAACTATTTAATTTTTTTTTCATTTTATTGATGAAAAACAGTAGCAAAGCGTATTTTTTGCCTAAGTTTAAATATAATTTATAAAGTTTTTTTGCAGATGCAAAAACTGTTCCCTGTCAATTTAAAATTTTTTATATCTCTTTGCCCTTTATAAAAACTTTTTTGGCATTGTTTGTAAAATTATCTGCAAAAAAGCCGTGAAATATTTTCGGGCAGCTCTTGCAATCCAAGCGCGATAATATCGGCGTTCTTGCGAGAATAAACATGTTCTTTCCACCGTGTTTTTGCCTTCATGTATATTCTGCTTTTTGCGAATATAAAACAATCGGCGCAAGTAAAATCTTTACGCTATTTTAGCAAAGGCATCGCCCAACACAAAAGCGTCCTTCCATGCCGTCCGGCGACGCAAAATCGCTTGCGAAAGAGACCGCAATGCCGCCCAATATCCAAAGCCATGCTTTCGGATTGGCGTGCGGCATTTTAGACTTGTCAATTAAACATACCATGATTGACCATTCTACAATGCGCAGCGGTATGTATATACCAAAGTATAACTTTGCAACACTATCTTCCGAGATACTGCCAAGCGCTAATGCAACCCCGACCCCGAATACAAAACCTAAAATCCACCGAAAAGCGCCGTATGCGATTGCGCCGCTAAAGCTTGGACGCGTAAAAAGATATTGCCCAAACAAACACCAAAGAACATAAGCTACAAATTTGGTAGCAGCATATAAAATCATGACTATCTCCTAAAAACGGATTTTAAATACATGCAAGCGCGTATTTATCTCATGTAAGAGCTAATTCAATTTTGCAAGCATTTTCAGCGGTATTATAGCAAACCGCCCGCTAAAAATTATTCAAAAATATCAGCGCCGCGCCGCTTATTTTATCTCTTTGCCTTTGATATAAACTTTTTGTGCGGTTGTCGTTTGGAGTATCGCATGCAGAGGAATATCCGAAGTATCCTGCGGAGGCTCTTTTAATTTTAAAGCGATAATATCCGCATCAAATCCTTTTTTCAATCTGCCTTTATTTAAATTAAGCGCTCTTGCCGCTTCATTTGTGCATGAGTTTAACAATAAAACCGCCAAAGAGTTAAGTTCATAACTTTGATGCGTAAAAAGCGCGGCTCTCATCTCATCCCACAAATTCAAGCTTATATTGGAGCTAAGTCCGTCAGTACCGAGAAGCAGAGGCACATTTGCATTCAACGCTTTTTTCATATCAAGCGCCCCTGTTCCCAAAAGAGCGTTTGAGCGCGGACAGTGTATGAGCGCGTTTTTCTGTTTGGCTATTATTTCAAACTCTTCGTCTTTAGCGTGAACGGCGTGCGTAAAAAGCGTTTTTACGCCGTTAAAAAGTTCCAAAAACTCATATGCCGTTGTCATCGGCTTTGCATGAGAATTGAAATTTTTCATAAATTCGCCCATCGCGCCTTCGCCGCTATCGAGCCATTTTCTCTCATGCAACGACTCCATAAAATGAGCCGACACAACCGCGTTTTCATCTTTGGCGATTTTTAACGCATGACGAGCTAAAACAGGGTGCGTTGAATATGGCGAATGGATAGACACGGCGGGCGTAAAAGAGCTGTTTTTCGCCGCCGCCGCTTCATGGTATCTGCTTTGAAAATCCTCAAAAAGCGCGTCTATTGCGGCAGGATTTGAGCCTATAGCTTCTACAAAATAGACTGCATTTAAAGGAGTTTTAACGCATGGCTTTAAATCAAGTCCGAAACTGCTTACCGCGCCGATAGAGGTTGTACCGCTTTTTAAAATTTCGTCCAAAACGCCCTCTATCAAACTTTGAGTACATCTGTTTTGAAGCTCTTCGCGCAAAGATATGACGCTTTTTAGCCACAGCATAAAATCGCCGTATTTAAGCGTTGCTGTATTTGCGGAAAATTCAAGATGCACATGCGGATTGATGAGTCCGGGCATTATGACGGAATTTTTGCCGAGATTTAAAATATCGGCGTTTTTATATTTTGCCACCAACTCTTCGCCGTTGCCCGTTTCTATAATCTTTTCATCAAAACACACGCCACCGTTTTTTATGATATTAAACTCTTTATCGCATACCAACAAATAACCGCCTGAAATTACTCTCATTTTTCTACCTTTTTAAAAAGGGATTGTAGCGTAAATTAAGTTTATGCAAAATGTTGCTACAATTAGGCTTTATTTTACGCAAGGATTAAATTATGAAAGTAATGGTTATACAAGGACCAAATCTCAATATGTTGGGGCACAGGGAGCAAAATATCTACGGAGCGGTCAGCTTGAATGATATTCACGCACAGTTGGAAAATGCGGCAAAGCAGAATAAAGTAGAGATTGAGTTTTTTCAATCAAACTTCGAAGGCGAAATAGTAGATAAATTGCAGGAGTGTTTGGGTACGGTTGATGGCGTTATCATCAATCCCGCCGCTTACACGCACACATCTGTTGCGATAAGAGACGCCATAAGCGCGATTAACATACCTGTGGTGGAAGTTCATATCAGCAATATCTACCGCCGCGAAGAGTTTCGCCAAAAGAGCCTCACAGCGCCTGCCTGCGCAGGTCAGATAAGCGGATTTGGACCGTTTGGATATCATCTGGCGTTAATAGCCCTGCTGCAAATCTTTGCGGAAATAGAGGCTATCAACAGAAGAAAAGCGCAAGCCGCGGCTGAAAAAGCGCAATCTTGACAGCTTATATAATTCAAAATGAAAACGCGCTCTTTTACGAGTGCGGCTTTTCATGCGATAATGCTCTATTTTTGCGCTTTAACGCGCATGAAGCGTACTTTTTGACTGACGGCAGATATATAACCGAAGCCAAAGAAAATATCAAAAACGCTGAAATTATAGACGCTAAAAGGGATTTGATAAAAAAGGCGCGCGATATTATAAAAAAGGCGCGCCTTAAAAGTGTTGTTTTTGACCCTTTGGAGTTTAGCGTGGCAAGATTTGGCGCATTGTCAAAAAATCTAAGCGTCAATTTCATACCAAAAAAGAATTTTTCCCAGATAAAACGCGCCGTGAAAACGCGCGAAGAGATAGAGTTGATAGAGAGCGCCGCGCTTATCGGACAAAAAAGCTTTGAGCATTTCGCGGCGTTTTTGCGCGAGCATGGAGTCGGCAAAAGCGAAAAAGAATTGCATTATGAAGCGCAAAGTTTTATGCGCTGCGGCGGCAAAAACAAACTCAGCTTTTCTCCGATATGCGCGGTAAATGAAAATGCGGCTAAACCGCACTCAAGCCCAAGCGAAAAAAGACTTAAAACAGGCGATTTGCTGCTTTTGGATGCAGGCGTAAAATACTGCCGCTACTGTTCGGACAGAACGCGCACGATGGAGATAAATGAACGCGCGGAATTTGACGATAAAAAGAGGCAAAAATTCAAAGACTTGTTCAGGCAAAAGATATACGACACAGTCTTAAAAGCGCAGGAAGCGGCTATAAAAACCGTCAAAATCGGCGTAAAAGCGAGCGATATAGACAAAGCGGCGCGCGATGTAATAGAAAAGGCGGGATACGGCAAATATTTTATCCACTCCACAGGACACGGCGTAGGGCTTGATATACACGAATTGCCCGTCATTTCGTCAAAATCGCGCGCCGTTATAGAAGAGGGCATGGTATTTACGATAGAGCCGGGTATTTATTTGCCGAATGAATTTGGCGTGCGCATAGAGGATATGGCGGCGATAATTGACGGCAAAGTTAAAATATTGCACGAGAACGGATAAATTTTTTCCAAAATGCGCGCCGACATACAAGCCAAAACGCTTATGAATAAATCCGTGCGATTTCCTAAAACGCATAAAAACGGTACGCATGGTTTTCGTCTGAAAACAGATGAAAAATGCGCGCTGACGCTTCGAAATATGCAATCTTTAAAGTGGCACAAAAGCAGGTTTTTTCCGATTGCAAGAGTTAAAAGAGATGAATTTAAACATACGGCTTTTATTGGAGTCGGGGGAAATGTTGGGAATGTCAAAAAGCGATTTGACGCTCTTTTTAGATATTTTGCCGCATCGCCGTTTGTTTACGCAGCCAAAACTTCGCCGATTTTACAAAATCCGCCTTTTGGATATTTGAAACAAAACGATTTTTTTAATGCTGTTGCGGTTATTCAAACTTCGCTAAGCGCGCAGAAATTGCTTAAATTTTTACTGCATGCGGAGAAGATTTTCGGGCGTAAAAGAAGTTTTAAAAATGCGCCCAGAACGCTTGATTTGGATATTATTTTTTTTGATACAGCAAAATTTATGCAAAAAAATATTATTATTCCGCATCCAAAATGGCAAGAAAGACTATCGGTTTTATTACCTTTATTTACAGTATAGAAAGAGAACAATGGAAAAAGAGTATAGCAGCGATATAAAAAAGACATATGAACAAACTGCGGAAAGCTTTAAAAATGATTGCGGCAAGGGTTTTGCGCTTTTGGAAGATATAGGCGCGGCAGTGGCGATATTCGGCAGCGCGCGGCTTGATGAAAACAATATCTATTATGAAAAAACCGTTCAAATGGCTCAAATGCTCTCAGAAGCGGGGCTTCATGTAACATCAGGCGGTTCATACGGCATCATGGAAGCGGCAAACAAAGGGGCGTTTCAAGGCAAAAACGGCGAGAGTCTGGGCTTTAATCTTGTTTTGCCGTTTGAACAGGATACAAATTTATTTACGACAAGAGCTGTAACGCTTGAAAATTTTGCCGTGCGGAAAAATATGCTTATTAAAAATGCGGTTGCCGCCATAGCGTTTCCGGGCGGTTTTGGCACATTGGACGAGCTTTTTGATGTAAGCACGCTTATTCTTACAAGAAAAATACTTCCGTTAAAAATATATCTTTACGGCAGCGAGTTTTGGACGCCTTTGGTTGATTTTGTAAAGACGACGCTGGTAAGTTATGAAACCATTGAGCCCGAAGATGCTGATATTTGGCGTATAAGCGACGATTTGGAGCAGATAAGAGACGGTATCAAAAAATATGTGGGGAGATACCTTGAACTAATGCGCACTCTTGGGCTTGGCGGGAGCAAAAGATATGCGCTTATAAAAAAGCAGTTTGAAAATTTTACAAAACAGGAGTAGGAAAGTGGCAAATATTTTAGTTGCTATGAGCGGAGGCGTTGATTCGACGACAACGGCGTATCTATTAAAGCAGGAAGGACATCATGTTGAGGGCTGTTATCTGCGGTTACATTGCGATGACAAAAAGCACGCGCGAAACATCGGCATGGTCAAAAGAGCGGCGGAATTTCTGGGGATAAAATATCATGTTTTGGATTTGAGTAAAAAGTTTGACGAGATAGTTTACAATCCTTTTGTGAAAGCTTACGAAGAGGGCGTAACGCCGAATCCATGTGTGCTTTGCAATAAATATATAAAATTCGGCGCGCTGCTTGATTTTGCTAAAAGCATCGGCATGGATAAATTAGCCACGGGGCATTATGTGCGCATAAAAGACGGTCTTATACATGAAGCCGTTGATAAAACCAAAGACCAGAGCTATTTTTTGGCGCAGGTGCCGACGGAAGCGATACCGTTCATGGTTTTTCCTTTGGGCGAAAAATACAAAAAGGATATAAAAGCTTTTGCGCTCGGCATTCCTGAGCTTGAAGATTTTTCTACGCAAAAAGAGAGCAGCGAGATATGTTTTGTGCAAAATACATATATTGAAGTTTTAAAAGAGCACATGAATGTGCAAAGACAAGGCGAAGTGCTTAACACAAAAGGCGAAGTCATCGGTACTCATCAAGGCTACATGCACTATACCATCGGCAAAAGAAGAGGTTTTGAGATAAAAGGCGCGCATGACCCGCACTATGTTATTTCCATTATTCCCGAAAAAAACCAAATAGTAGTCGGCAGCAAGGAAGAGCTTGAAGTAAAAGAGTTCAAGGTCAAATCGCTGAATATGTTTGTGGATAAAAACGAGCTTGAAGCGAGCGTTAAGATAAGATACAGAAGCCCGAAATTAAAATGCAAAATTTTTATAGAGGACGGCAGCCGCGCGCGCGTCGTTATACATGAAAGCGCCAGCGCGATAGCCGCGGGACAGCTTGCGACATTTTATCAAGACGAGTATGTTGTAGGAAGCGGGATAATCGCCAACGCTTAAAACTCAAACCTCATGATAAGTTGCTGCGCATGTATTGTGAAGCAGAGTTTTCACAAGCGGTTCGCAGCTTTACACAAGAGGACAGAAAGCCAAAAGATAATCGCTAATGCGTAAACTGCCATTCCCGAATGACAAGTTTTCGAACGCGCATTGAGAGGCAGAATTTTCAAAAGCAACTTGCAGCTTTTGGGCAATAAGGTTAAAAGCCAAAAAATTACCTGTGTAAAATTCAAACTCTTGCATGTGAGCGCATGCAAGAGTTTACGGTTATTTTTTCAATCTTGCATAACACCCCATTTACCCTTTCAAATCGCATGCTTTCTTGTAATATTCAAGAGCTTTATTGATATTTTTTTCACGCCTTCGCCAAATTCATAACAAACCGCTAAATTGCCGCAGCCAAAAGCGCTCCCGCCGCTGCATGACTTTTGAAACAGTTCGGCAGCTTTGGAATAATCCTGTTTTACGCCTTTACCGTTTAGATACATAGTTCCCAAAATTGCGCAGCTCCAAGCATCTTTCGCATCGCATGATTTTTGAAAAAGTTTCATGGCTTTTTTATAATCGCCGCTTTCATAGGCTTTATAAGCTTCATTAAAATCGTCAGCCATTAAAAACGCCGCACATGCCAAAATTCCCGCCAAAACAGCAGCCATTTCAAATCCTTATTTAAATTTATAAATTATAAAATAATTTTAAATAAAAATCAAAAGAAAATATTTTAGTAACCGTTTTTCATTTTGTTTGCAGGATTGCTTCGTTCTGCTCCGCACTCCTCGCAATAACAGATGATGGCGTTTTTTGGTTGCTTCATTATTTTATTCCTTGCAATGATAAAGCGAGAATTTGAAATGACAATTTTTTTGTCATTGCGAGGCACAAAGTGCCGCGGCAATCTATTCTCTATGTCATTCCTGCCACTACCAACAAAGTATGTGCGCTCCCCATTCGTCATTGCAAAGCTGACCAAATCCAGCGCAGTAATTGTACCTCTTTTCGTCATTATGAGGAGGAACGACGAAGCAATCCAGTAAATAATAATAAACAATCCAAACATGTAAATTGAAAAGCAGTTTGGTTTATTGTTTACAATACTATTTTTATTTTTGTAAATTATGGATTGCCGCGGCACTTTGTGCCTCGCAATGACGGAGAGAGATTTGCATAGCAGAAGCGATATACAATAACAACGAAATGTGTGATTGCTCTGTCGCGTTTTGCTCGCACCCCTCGCAATAACATAAGAATAAATTGCCTTTATCTCTCTATTGACAAAAAGGCGGCGCATGCGCTTTGCATGGACGCGGTCGGCTTGAGCGTTTTCTGGATTGCTTTGTCGCGCTTCGCGCTCCTCGCAATGACATAAGGAAGGAACATGACAAAAAAGGCGGATTGTTTTATTGTGTTTGCAATGACAGAAGACAGTGTTTTCTGGATTGCCACGCCGTTTTTAACGGCTCGCAATGACGGAGAGAGGCGTATTTATTATTTATATAAATCCATCATTCCTGCGTCTCATACAAAATACATGATGGTACGGTTGGCTTGGGAGTTTTTCTGGATTGCTTCATCATTTTATTTATTGCAATAATTGGATTGCTGCGGCGCTTTGTGCCTCGCAATGACGGAAAGATTGGATTTTCGCGCTGTTTTTGACGGTTTGCAAGTGGCGGAATTATTGTCTTGTCGGTGAGGCAAATTACCAAGTGCATGCAAATTTTGACAAAACTTTATATCATCGCGTCAATTAGCCGCCATATATTGCAAAACACATGAAGCAGTGCATGTAATCCTTGCTGCAACAATATTTTTGCCGCTGATATTTCCCGCAGAGCAACTCCTGTAAAATTTATCCAAAAACTGATTGTATCTATGGTTATTCTTGATTGCGCACATTAATATATCCGCTTAAAATTTTAGGCGTATTTATGGTGCGAAATGGTATCCTTACAAAATAAGTTATAAATGTGCAAAAAAAGCGCTGTCAAGATATTTCGCATCGCGCCTTATCTGTTGTTTATGGCTGTAATTTTATTTTTGAGGAGTGGTTAAATGAAGGGATTTGCAATGCTTGGTCTTAACAAGGTCGGCTGGGTGGAAAAAGAATGTCCTGTTGCGGGACCGTTAGACGCTATAGTGCGTCCGCTCGCTATTTCGCCTTGTACGTCGGACATTCATACGGTTTGGGAAGGCGCTATCGGAGACCGCCATAATTTAATACTTGGACATGAAGGCGTCGGCGAAGTCGTTGAAGTGGGTTCATTAGTGAAAGATTTTAAGCCCGGCGATAAAGTAATCATACCTGCTATTACGCCCGATTGGCAGGCAGTAGCTTCACAAAGAGGATTTTCACAGCACTCAAACGGCATGCTCAACGGTTGGAAATTTTCTAACAGTAAAGACGGTTTAATGGCTGAATTTTTCCATGTAAACGAAGCTGACGGCAATATGGCGCTTTTACCGAAAGAGATTAGTCCGGAAGAGGGCACAATGCTTTCAGATATGGTGCCGACAGGTTTTCACGGCGCAAATAATGCAGAGATAGAGTACGGCGATACAGTCGCAGTTATCGGTATAGGACCTGTGGGGCTTATGGCGGTCGCGGGTTCAAATCTGCGCGGCGCGGCGCGGATTTTGGCTGTCGGATCGCGTCCGAAATGTATTGAAGTAGCTAAATTTTACGGCGCTACTGATATCGTGAACTATAAAGACGGCGATATAGTCGAACAGATTAAGGATTTAGTCGGCGGCGAAGGCGTTGATAAAGTAATTATCGCGGGCGGCAATGTAGATACTTTTGAACAGGCAATCAAAATAATTCGTCCCGGCGGTATTATCTCCAACATCAATTATCTCGGCACGGGCGATTATATCAAAATCCCGCGCGTAGGCTGGGGACTTGGTATGGGGCATATCAGGGTTATAGGCGGTCTTATGCCCGGCGGCAGGAAAAATATGGAATACCTTGCGCGCTTGATCAAATACGGCAAACTTGATGTTAAACCGCTTCTTACACATAGATTTAAAGGTTTTGAACATACGGAAGAGGCTCTGCTTCTCATGAAAGACAAACCGCGCGATCTTATAAAACCTGTTGTTACGGTTTAAATACAAGCCCCGCTTAAAACGGGGCTTTTCCATTTTATAGCGTTTTGTGTCCAAATTACTGTGTAATAATTACAATGACAATTTCGCTTCGTCGTTGCGAGACACGAAGTATCGCGGTAATCCAACCCTCCGTCATTGCGAGCCGATTGCGGCGAAACAATCCAAATCAGATAAGGCATAAATTTTTTGAAAACGATTGTCCAAGTTTATGATAAAAGATGGATTGCTGCGCTTCGCTCGCAATGACGGAAGAAGTGAATTTCCATTTTCATAGGAATTATTAAAAAAGAATGATGTGTGGCAAGATTCTGGATTGCTTTGCCGCGCTTCGCGCTCCTCGCAATGACGAAAGGGAAGAATTATACCGCATTTTGTAACTCGTAATGACAAAAGATGTTTTTCTGGTTTTATTTCGCAATGACGAAGAGAAGGACTTGCATGGCAAAATGTATGAATTATTGAGCGCGTAAAATGGGAATGATAAAAAAAGAAATTATGCGAAATTTGGTATGGAATGATATGGAAAGCAAATTGTCATTTTATTGAAACAAAATAAGATGAACTGCCTATAAAAATGATATTTTCCGTCATTGCGAGCGAAGCGCGGCAATCCAGCAGTACGAAAGCGTTTCATGTATTTAAAATTTTGAATTTTGATTTTCAATCCTGCATTAAACAATAAAGACGCAAGCGTCTTAATGGATTGCTTCGCTTCGCTCGCAACGACGGAGTTATTGTTTTTATTTGATGGTTTGGATTGTTTCGTGCTGTACAAGCTCGCAGCTGTAATAACAAATTGTTGTTTTGTTGATAGTGGGTTACCAATATTGCGAATAAAGTTTTTATTGTTTATCTTTCCCTTTTGATCCTAAAAAGGCATCATATTCCATCATCGCGAGGAAATTAGGAGATAAAGTAATTTATTTCCTCTTTGTCATTACGAGGAGCGCAGAGACGAAGTAATCCAAACATGTAAATAAAAAAGTCGGCTTCATGCATCATTGATGATACTTTTTTTTATTATTGTAAAGTATGGATTGCCGCGTCAGTCGCTACGCTCCTTCCTCGCAATGACAAAGCTGGAGAATTTCGCGCAATAGTAAAATTGGTCGTTATTGCTGCTTTGTTTATATGGATCGCCGCAATATTTTGCACCTTGCAATGGCGGAAAAAATCGTTATTTTAAATTCTCTTTTTGTCATTGCGAAGAATAAAATAACGAAGCAATTCAGAAAAACTCCCAAGCTAACCGCGCTCTCATGCAAAGCGCATGCGCCTTCCTCCGTCATTGCGAGGAGTGCGAAGCGCAACGAAGCAATCCAGATATGTGAAGCGTTATAAAAGAATATTGCAATTTAAAAATATGAAATAAATTAAAATTCGGAGTTGATAATTTATATTTTTTGGTATTTGGATTTTTATGTATTATTTTATTGATTTTTTTAGATTGCCGCGGCACTTTGTGCCTCGCAATGACGAGGGGGGGGATTGCTGTGCTCTTATGCAAAACAGCGCGGGAATAAAACGAAAAAAATGGATTGCGTCGCCGTAAAACGGCTCGCAATGACGGAAGAAGTGAATTTCCATTTTCATAGGAATTATTAAAAAAGAATGAGGTATGGCAAGATTCTGGATTGCTTCGTTGCGCTTCGCATTCCTTGCAATGACGAAAGGGAATAATTATACCGCATTTTGCAGCACGCAATGACGAAAGATGTTTTTCTGGTTTTATTTCGCAATGACGGAGAGGAATAAACAAGAATAATATAAAATTCATATCTCTACACACATCGCCAAATTCCAATCCATGTATGCATTTTTTGCCGAAGCCTCTCATATATGTGGTTGTTAAAGATAACCGGCGTTAAGTGGAAAAAGTTATCGGATATAACCTCGAAGCCATCATATATATGGTTGTTAAAGTCAATACCTTTTTTTTAAAATCGCCGCTCTTAAAAGTAAAACCTCTCATATATGCGGCTGTTAAAGCAGAAGCTGTGCGCGTTTTATGCGGGATACTTCCACGAAGTTTTTCACGCATGCGCGGCTAAGTCGGCTCCGAGTTTCGGCAACAGAAATGAAGCCTCTAATGCATGCGGTTGTTAAAGTGCACTCTCATAATAAGTCCTGACCATCTGCCGTACCAAAGCCTCTCACGCATGCGGCTGTTAAAACTTCAGCGTGAAAATGCTTTTGCCGTTTTTGTGTTCGTATTTGGTTTGAATGCCGTGCAGCTCAAAGATATTAAGCGATATAAACAGTCCAAATCCAAGCCCGCGCGACTCTTTTTGTTTTCTGCCCTGCATGAAAAACGGCTTTTTATACTCTTCAAGCGAAAATTCCAAAGGCTTTCCGCTATTTGAGATGACAATTTCGCCGTCCCTCGCTTCTATACGGGCTTTTTTATCCGAACTGTACAAAAGCGCGTTGTCAAGCAGATTTTTAAAAGCCGCTGAGAGCATGTCAAAATCCGCCTGCACCTTTTTATCTTTTATATCTACGCTTACATTGGAAGCCTGTTCGCCTATAATATCAAGCGAAGCGTCTATAATATCGCGCAGATTATAAGAGTGAATATCAAGTATCAGCTCGCCTGTGCCGAGCTTTTCAATACTGATAAATTTATTTAAAAGATTCTCCTGCCTTACAAAAACTTTCTCCAGCGACTTTTTATAAACGCTTTCGTCAAGCATTTCCACAGAGAGTTTGCCCTGCATAATAGGCGTTTTAAATTCATGCATGATGTTGCGCAAAAACAGCTGTCTTGCCTGTCTGAACGCGCGTATCTTTTTGACTGCCGCGTCAAATTCATTGGCTACTTCAGCTACTTCATCGCCGCCTTTTATTTTGATATCTATTTCATCGTTTCCATCGGCAAAATCTTTTATTTTAACGCGCAGAGTTTTAAGCGGACGGATACTTCTTATAATAGCTATATACAAAAGACATATCAAAAATATAATGGTTCCAAAAACCAAAAACAGAGTGTAATGCTTGCTCATGTACTGTATTTGAAATATAATGTGTTCGTTATTTGGCTGATTTAGCACAAGATAAGCGTTATCCTCATACAAAACTATGCCGAAATCAAGCCCGTTTTCGCCGAAATAAATTTTCCCCATGTCTTTATAAGAGTTTCGGTTTTTACTATTCTTTTTTTTATTAATAAGCAATTTGTCGTATATTTTCAAAATTTCAATTTTTTGCCTCTCGTCCGTAATAAGCACAAATCCTTCGTTTGTAAATTTTTCTATATCAAAATTTTTGTTTACCTCGTCGCGCGAATCTTCCGAAACCGCCATAGATACAGCCAAGTGATAAAATTCAAATGTGGACTCTTTTACGCTTTTAATGTATGCGCCGACGCCGATAAGAAGTATAGCGATAATTGCCGTAATAAATATGAATGTTATCTTTGTTTGAAGCGAATGGCGCCATCTCATCTGTTAAGCCTGTATCCTATGCCGCGTACGGAGTGGAGAAATTCGGGATTTTTGGAGTTGTCGTTGAGTTTCGCGCGTATCCTGCTGATAAGAACATCAAGGCTTCTGCTCTCGCCTTCGTCTCCCAAAGAGGGCGCCAAGCGTATCAAATCGCGTCTTGATACCACGCAGCCTATTCTCTCTATCAGCACCGAAAGCACCTCATATTCGGCTTGCGTAAGCTTTAAAGGAGCGCCTTTAAAGCTTATGTTTCTTGCCTCTTCGTTTAAAATAAAACTGCTTTTTTGTTCTATCTCTTTATCGCTTTTGCGGTACCTTCTTATGACGCTCATGATTCTTGCGTATAACTCTTTTGGTTCGTACGGCTTTGGCAGATAATCGTCAGCCCCAAGATCAAGCCCTTTTATCTTATCCTCTACATCGCTTCTGGCTGATGAAATTATGATGGGTATATCGCTTTTTTCGCGTACTTCTTTGCAAATCTCAAGTCCGTCAAGTCCCGGCAGCGAAAGATCAAGTATCAAAAGGTCGTATTTGTTAATATTTATCGCGCTTATGCCGATAAACGGGTCTGGAAAAGTTGTAACTTCAAGGTCGTATTTTCTCAAAAAATCTGCAAGAAGAGCGGCTAAGTCTTCATCGTCTTCTATCATGATAATAGATATGCCCATCTTTTATCCTTTGCATGAAGTAATCTATAAGTGTACACCATATAACAATAATGCTTCGTTAATGCACTAAAAAAATCCGTGCATGCTGTTATTTGGCTTTTATAGCAAACATGTTATTATACGCTGATTTTGGCGAAAGGATTGTCATGGACGAAGTGGACGCTTTATTGTTGGAAATAGCCTCTCTGATAGAATCCGACAAAAACGCTCAGCCTTTGGATATAAGCGTTTTAAAATTTATGAGCCTTGAAGAGCTGGCAAATATACGCAATAATTTACTAAAACGCAAAGAAGGGCGGCGTGAAGAGCAGGAGGGATGGTATAACGAATGGGCTGGAATAAAAACCGATAATATATAAGTTGTAAAATGCAAAAAATAACATTAAAATTTATAGGTACAAGCGATACGGCGGGACTTCCCGTCTATGGCTGCGGCTGTGCGGCATGCGAAATGTACAGAAAAAGCGGCAGATTTAACTCCCCAAGCTGCGCTTATATTGAATTTCAAAATAGCGTCGTTTTTATAGACGGCGGAAGCGATGAATTTATGAAAATCCGTGAAAACAAAAAACAGCTTGCGCAATTTTTGACGCATTTTCACGCTGACCACGCTTATGGACTTTTGCGTTTGCGCCACAGTGCGCAGAGTATCCCGTGCTATCATCCAAAAGATGAAAATGGATTTGCCGACCTTTTGACGCGCCCGCATGGATTTAGATTTATAGAAAACAGACCGTTTCAAAGTATATATGAGGCAGGTTTGGAGTTTACGCCTGTTCCGCTTATTCATACGCGCCCGACTCATGGGTATGTCATCAAAACGCCGAATAAAACGATAGCGTATCTTACGGATTGCTCAAAAATTGAGGAGCAGAGTTTGGATTTTTTGCGAAAAGCGGATTTGGACGCCGCGTTTATAGACGCGAGTTACGACACGGAATATAATGAGGGTAAACATTTGAATTTTAATCAGGCAAACGAACTTATAGAACTTATGGGCGCGCGCGAAGGATTTTTAATACATCAAAGCCACTACTCTTTATCTTATGTTTTAAATCATAAAATACCGCTTAAATATCCGTACATTCCGGAAGGCTTCGAGTATAATATTTAAGATAACAGAGATACTTTTTTATCAATTTCAATACTAAGATATTAATTATTTTTTAAATTATATTTGATTATAGAAATGGCTATTTATCCGCTCCTTTCGTCATTGCGAGCCGTTAAAAACAATGCGGCAATCCAAAAAAAGACACAAATTGACTTTTTGCCCTTTTTATTTTTAGTTGCTTTTGTGTGCGGCAATCCAGAAAAATATCCAAGCCGACTGCACAAAAAGCACATGCGCATTTTTCCATCATTGCAGGAAACAAAGAAATTGCGTCCCTCTCGTCATTGCGAGGAGTGCGAAGCGCGACGAAGCAATCCATTAAACAATAAAAATAACTCAAACATATAAATGCGTCATCTATTTTAACAATGCTCTTTTTACTGTTATAAAATATGGATTGCCACGCCGACTTCGTCAGCTCGCAATGACGGAGAGAGGGATTTGCATGATAAGGTATGGATTGCTTCCTGCTTCGCAAATTTGCATTTCTCGTAATGACGAAAATAGATATTTATCAGTATTCTTTGCATTGCGAGGAGTGCGAAGCACGACGAAGCAATCCACTACATTCCGTCATTGACATATGGTAAGCAAAATATATGCACCCCTCCTCATGGTAAGCAAAATGGAACAAAACAATGCAAAAAACATCTTTTCTCCGTCATTGCGAGCCGTTAAAAACAATGCGGCAATCCAGACGCGAAGTGTTATAAATGTTGGAATATTGCAATTAAAAAACATAAAATAACTTAAATTTTGGATTGATAATTTATATTATTGGATTTTTTATCGTTCTGCTATTTTATTTTTTGACTTGCTTCGCCGTACTTCGCACTCCTCACAATGACGGAAGGCGAGGGGACTTGTCCCACGCTAACTTGTCAGCTTGTAATGACAGAAAGAATATGGATTGTTTTTTTGCTTCGTAAACTTGCAGCCGCAATGATTGGAGAGAGGACTTATACAGTAACTCACGACAATAAAAAGGAGAATTGCCGCGCTGTTTTTAAGGAAGTATTTCATGAATGTGTTTTGTATGGGAAATATTTTGTTTTGCAGGCAGCCATTAAATGCGCTATTAATAAATGCCAGCTTGTTTTTTGTCTATATTTGATTGTTGAGGCAGTATCTCCAAATATTGCTTTATCGGCAATGTCGTTTCTTTTCCGATAAGCAAAATGATTCATTGATGCCTTTCGCTCTCTTTGCCGATAAATACTCTGTGGGTTTTACATTTTAACCTGTAAACGATGTAAAATGATTTATCACTGTTTAACAGTGCGATTGAATAAACGCTTGTGAATTTTTACTTTTTTATGAGTTTTGCCGTTTTGATCCCATTTTAATGCAACATATGAGTAACATATTTTACTAAAATGAGCTTAATTGATTTAAAGGGTCTTTTTGAAACTTTTTAAATTGTTTAAGTTTAAGTGATTTTTGTATGGCAGAGAGGAAGGGATTCGAACCCTCGGTGAGTTGCCCCACACACGCGTTCCAGGCGTGCTCCTTAAACCGCTCGGACACCTCTCTATGCTACAAATAAACCGCTGCTTTTGCTTTGGAAATGAAAATATACCAAACTCCCACTTGAGTTTGTATTAAACCGTTTGGCAAGCCGCTTTTTCTCTGCCATTACCATGAGCGCGGCAATCCGGAAAAATGTATGAATTATAAAATTATTCAGATGCAAAGGATAAAAACAGACTAAGAATATGACCAGTTGTAAGAAATGAAATAACGAAACAATCCGCACTTTTTATTATGTAAGCCTTTTTTCCATCATTGCGAGGAAGGAGTATAACGACTGACAAAGCAATCCATATTTTATGACAATAAAAATATCATTGTCATGAAGATAATCATTTTTTTAATTATACGGTTTTGCATTGCCGCGCTAATTGCATTAGTTTGCAATAACAAAAAGGTTTTTCTTGTTTCATAGACTATCAAGCATTGTTGGAATGACAAAAAAAGATGGATTGCTTCGTCGTACTTTGCCCTCCTCGCAATGACGGAGATAGGTAAATTTCATTCTTGTTGTATTGTGTTTATAGTCTTCGTACTTCTCTCGCAATGATAGATAGAATAGACTGCCGCGCTTCACTTGCTTTCAGAGGCTCTATTAATGCCTCCATTCCGTCATTGCGAGGAATATGCAATATGACGAAGCAATCTAGAAAAATAAAGCAATCCAAATCAGATAAGGCATAATTTTTTTGAAAATGATTGTTCAAATTTATTATAAGGCATAGATTGCCGTGCTGACTTCGTTAGTTCGCAATGACGGAAAGGTTTTCTCGTTATGAATTGTCAAACATTGCGGTAATGATAAAAAATGGATTGCTTCGCAAGCTCACAATGACGGAAAAAATTGTTATTTCAAATTTTCGCTTCATCATTGTGAGGAATAAAATAACGAAGTAGCCAAAAACACATTCCTTCCGTCATTGCGAGCCAATGAAATTGGCGAAGTAATCCAGAAATAATAAAAACAACCCAAACATGTAAATATCAAGACAGTTTCATTTTACTATCAATGACACTCTTTTTATTATTGTAAAGTATGGATTGCCACGCTTCGCTCGCAATGACGAAAAAGAAACATTCATCTATACTTTCTGTCTCGGCAATCCCCTCCCTCCGTTGCATAAAAACGGAGAGATAAAGCAATTCATCTCCTTTCTGTCATTGCGAGGAGTGCGAGTGGAGCGAAGCACGACGAAGCAATCAATAAAAAATAAAATTTCGTCATTGCGAAAAGCAGGTAATTTTTTTAAAGAAGCCTCATAAAAACCGCCGATAATATATCCGATTTTAAGCGCTCCGCAGTTATGATTTATAAAATTTTACCATAGGAAGCGGCATGAAAACAGTTTTAACTATCGCAGGTTCTGACAGCGGCGGGGGAGCCGGCATACAAGCGGATATAAAAACAGCCGAAGCGCATGGAGTATTTGCCGCGAGCGCAATTACCGCACTGACAGCGCAAAATACGCAAGGAGTCGTCGGCGTTTTGGGCGTAGAGCCGAAGTTTATTATCAAGCAGATAGAAACCGTGTTGAGTGATTTTGACATAAGCGCGGTAAAAATAGGAATGCTCGGCAGCAAAGAAACGGCAGAGGCATTGGCAGAGATTTTGAAAGG
>JAISNU010000040.1 GCA_031276075.1 Campylobacteraceae bacterium | reverse complement strand
TTCTCAAAAGTCAATATCAACTCCTAAAAGATTTTTAGCCTCTGATTTTATTAAAAACTTTAAAACAGTTAGCTGCATGTCTCTATCAAGTTCAAAGATATATTGGCTTTGTCCCACATTTGTATTAATATAGAGAATACTGAAAAGCTCATTTTAACTCCTTCATTACAAATATGAAATTATAGCAATTTTTTTAAATTATATAAAAAATTGAAACAATTCTTTTGCTATCAAAACGGCAAAACATACAATAGGACGGTTTGCCCTATTTTTATATACAGATTTGCTTTTCATTTTAATCTTCATTCTTTGCACGGTTGATTAATATTGTTTCTTCAATAGGAGCACCCATTGTCCAATATCTGTAACCGTCAATGTCGTAACAAATATATTTTTCTTCCAAAACCACATTTCATATCCATTATCCCTAATGAATTGAACGCACCAGTCAAATAGCTCATCATCGCCAAAGTTTTCTCGTAATGTATATTCAAGCGGGTTCTTAACGGCGGTTTTTGCTCTCCGCCAACTTTTTGATAAAAGAATTTCCTCAATTGTTTTCATACAACTTCCTTAACATTAAGACTTCCCAACTTATGCCATATTTTTGTCCATTACAAAGCCTTCGGCTTTCTTTTATTTTTTACCTTTTGCGTCTTATTATGTGCGGCTGCTCTTCTTCGAAGCGCATAGTTTCAACACTGTATTGTACAGCTTTAAATACGCTGTCTATAAAATCCTGCTCTTTTGCATACGAATATATTTCATCAGTTAAAAATCTTTTCATTTCAATTTTGAAATTTTGCGTAAAAAGCTCGTAATTTTCATTAAAAAGCGATGATATTACGGTATTTAACTTTTCATCAAAATTCTCTACCGAATAATCGTCAATTTTTTTCTTGACTAAGGATATATCTGGCTTTATGTGCATATTTTTCAGATAATATATATCCCAATAATCCCTCGCTTTAAAGAAACATCTTGCAGCAAGCGCGATAATTTTGTCTGAAAAAATCTCTCTAAGGCTTTCTGATTGTACGGGAATCGGCGCGGCGGAAGCATGATATCTATTCTTGACTAAACTGATTTCATTGTCATGACTTGGAACATTTGCGACTTCTATATTGATTTTTGGCTGCTTTATGGATTTTGATTTTAAAAATATTCTTGCAATCCATTTTTCAACGCTTACGCTTTTATCATCTTTTATGCCATATCCTTTTTCTTTGTACTCAACTTCGGCGTCAAGTCCGTATTTGCGTTTTATTGTTTGAACAAAAATCCTGTCAAACTCATTCATGAGTTCTCGCGAAAAGTATCCCTTGTTTTTAAGGCAAAAATCCAAATCTTCAGAGTATCTTACGGCATCATAACAAAGTCTTAAGCATGTTCCGCCCTGAAATACAAGCTCTTTGCTTATGTCCGACTTGTTTAAGGCATCTAAAATATCGTAATGCAATAACTCTTTCACAATTGTAGTTTTTATGAGTTCATTGCCATTTGAATGTTTTTCAGCAGTATCAAGAAGCAAGTTCATTTTTCATCTCCTTTTCTGTCTCTTCAAGCTCATCAAAATCAATTAATCCTATATTTCTATTCGCTCTTAAAGCATCTCTAACAGCCTTACGCGGATTGGCATAATATAAACCATAATCTTCATCATATATGCAATTTTCTAAAAATGTTGCAGGATTTCTACTTGAATGGGTAAATTCTAAAATTCCATACGGCGTATCATATTCGCCGCTTCTGCCTGTTGTTGCAAAAGTTAAACGGTTCGGCATTTGTGAGATAATACCGTAATCGCTTAACGCGGCTTCATAACTTAGATAAAAAACTTCTCTTGCTCTTAAAATATGCGCAAGCTTTGGCAAAGCAAAGTTGGGTTTACTTCGCGCTCTTGGATTTGCATAAAATCCTCTGCAAACATTTATGATAATTCCGCTCTTGGTATGGCGTTTTAGAGAAACATTTCTCACTTGCTTGTTTTCATCGGGAAAAAAAAGATTAAACATATTAACATCAAAACACCACACATCTTTATTATCAAGATAATCAAGCATTTTAAGAAGTTCTGTTCTTGTCATTTTATCTCCTTATGCTTTCTAATTATTATACACTAAATTATCAAAAATGTTAATTAAGTGTAGAGTAATTATTTTTTTCAACTTTTTATAGGTTTTTAACCTTTATACAAAAGTAGAAATTAAATTAAGAGTCTAGACTTATGTTTGGCATATCAAAACTGTTTTTAATATCTAAATAATAGTTGATAACATATACTTTTGGGTATTTGGATTTTTTATTTCTTTGGATTGCCGCGCCGTTTTCAACGGCTCGCAATGACGGAAGAGGAATCATTTTTTTATATTTTGTATTCTTTTGAAGGACTTTGGATTTCCAGAATAGTTATCTATCAACAATTCCGTCATTGCAAGTCATTTATATGGTTGTATCTAAAACTCTTTTTGTATGTTATCTATCAACAATTCCGTCATTGTAAGGAGTATAACGACGAAGCAATCCAGAAATACCCATGCCGTATGCAAAGCATATATCAACTCTTTGTTATTATGAGGAGTGCGAAGCGGAACATGCTAATATTTTAGCCTTTAATTTAAAAGGATAAATTTTAAATATTTAATCTTTTTTATCATTTTCTCTGGATTGCCGCGCCGTTTTCAACGGCTCGCAATGACACAACTCCTCCGTCATTGCGAGGAAGAACGACGAAGCAATCCAAAAATATATTAAAACTAAAACAATAGAACAAATATCCAAACATAGAAACAAAACCAAATCATCTAAAAGAAAAAATAGCAAATTAAAATGTATCTGTTTAT
>JAISNU010000103.1 GCA_031276075.1 Campylobacteraceae bacterium | reverse complement strand
GACGAAGCAATTCAGAAAATAACACAAAATCATTCAAGCATGGTAAATTTCACTTTCTCTATTTTGATGATACCTTTTTTATCGTTGTTGCGTATGGATTGCCACGCTTCGCTCGCAATGACAGATTATATAAAAAACACTTTTTCCGTCATTGCGAGGAACGCAGAGACGAAGCAATCCAGAAAACAATAAAAAACAATCCCGTCTATAAACAATTCTACCTTTTCGGATATTTTGAATAAGTCTTATTATATATAAACATTTAATCTGCAAAAGCGAGGATAAGATAGCCGAAGATTATGCCAAATAAGCCTTATTGTATATTAATATTTAATTGCAATGATTTCTGGATTGCTTCCTGCTTCGTAAACTCGCAGTCGCAATGACGGAAGGCGTCGATGAATATCTGTTTTCCATCATTGTGAGTTTTGGTGTTGGAGATATACCATATGACCATGTACTGCCCATTGATAAGATTATAAATCCTTTAGATTCATACAGTTGGAGATATACCACATGACTATGTACTTCAATGAGGGAAAGGTTGTGTCATTGCGAGGAGGGCGAAGCAAAAACGAGGCAATCTTACCATATTCCGTCATTGCGAGCTGACAAAGTCAGCGCGGCAATCCAGAGAATTAAAATAAATCAACAAAACAATACAAAAAAATCCAAATACTCAAAAATATAATTATCAACTTCAAATTTAAGTTATTTCATATTTTTTAATTGCAATATCTTGGCGCTTATAATGCTTCGCGTGTTTGGATTGCTTCGTCATACTATGCTGCAATGACGGAAGGAAAGATTTTGCAATGAATAACTCCTTTTCACAAGTATAGCGTAAGATGATTATGGATTGCCGCGCCAATTATATTGGCTCGCAATGACGGAATTGTGTTGCCTAAAATGACAATGAAGCATAATAATAACAAGAAAATCTGGATTGCTTCGTTATACTTCGTATTCCTCGCATGCTATTTTGTTTATATATGTTATAAGGGAGGCTGCTTTTGGTAATGACGAAATTACTGCTTTTTATGTATTTGTTTGAGAGGAAATTTTTAGCAAGTCAAAAACGCTTGCAGAGAAATAATTTTTGTGACATTATACCTGTCACCCAAAGTCTGGAGTATCACACCGCGAACGAATCCCCTCTTTTTTACTTTCCACCGCGCAAGTTTTCCCAGCGATAAAATTACTCAAATAACTCCATTTTCTGTTCTATATCCAAATACCGCTCTATTAAAGGTTCAAGTTCGTTTTCTTTTTGCGATAGCAATTCAGTGAGCGTCAAAATACCAATTTCTTGATAACATACGGGGTTTGCCAAACATTTTTTGATGTCTGCTATTTCATTCTCAACCGCTTCTATAATTTGCGGTAATTTATCGTAATCCAGCTGCTCTTTATAGCTTAATTTTTTGGATTTGGTTTTTGATTTTTGGTTTTGGACTGCATTCAAATCCAATTCAAATCTATTTATCTCTGCCATTTCGCTCTCATATTCCAAAAATTCACTGTAAGAACCGTAACTCTCTATTATCTTTCCATTCTCTTTGAATATCAGCAATTTTTTGGCAATTTTGTCCACAAAATATCTGTCATGGCTGACGAATAAGACTGCTCCATGATAATTTTGAAGATACTCTTCCAATATATTAATAGTTGGAATATCAAGGTCGTTTGTGGGTTCGTCAAGCATGAGGCAGTCTGTCTTTTTGGCAAACAAAAGCGCTAATGCTACGCGGTTTTTTTCGCCGCCGCTCAATACTCCTATTTTTTTATCCAAATACTCTTTTGGAAACAGAAAATTTTTCAGATAGCCGAATACATGCATATTTTTACCTTGCACATCTACTCTGTCGCCACCGTTTGGACAGAATGTTTCAAGTATATTTTTCTCATCGTCTAACATGACTCTTTGCTGGTCAAAATATCCGATTTCAAATTCGCCTTTTTTGATTTTTCCTTCGTCGCTTTTTAACTCTTCTCGTAAAATTTTCAGCAGTGTGGATTTGCCTGCGCCGTTTTTGCCGACAATCGCTATGCGGTCTTTTTGCATAATCCTCATGGAGAAATTTTTTATCAAACTCTTTTTGCCCAAACTTTTTGATACATTTTCAAGCTCAAAAAGCATTTTTTGCCTGTTTACGGATTTTTCTTGATTGAAATTGTGTTTTTCGCGCTCTATTTCAAGTCTGATTTTTCGTATAAAGCTTGGATTTTGTTTCGCGCTTTCACGCATTTGCATAACTCTTTGCTTTCGTCCCTCATCTCTTTTGAGTCTCGCTTTTACGCCGCGCCTTAGCCACTCTTCTTCGGCTTTCAGGATTTTTAGCAGACTTTCATGCTCTTTTTGCATAGAGTGCAGCAACGCCTCTTTGCCTCTTAAATAATCCGCATAACCGCCCTGAAAGCTTCTTAATTTATAATTATCAATCTCAATCGCTCTTGTGGCGATTTTGTCTATAAAATACCTGTCATGAGAGATAAATACAAGCGTAAAATTCTCTTTTAAAAGCATCTCTTCCAAAAAAGCGGTCATATATGCGTCAAGGTGGTTTGTAGGCTCGTCCAACAGCAAAATATCGGGCTTTTTTAGCAGCAGTCCAGCCAAAGCCGTTCTTCTTCTTTCGCCGCCGCTTAAAAGCGCAATACTTTTGCTCTCATGCTCTTTAAGGTCAAACTCTTCAATGACTCTGTTTATTTTGTCGTCTATATTCCATGCATTATGGGCATCCAAGTAAGAGGCTGTTTCCATCTGCTTTTGAATAAGTTCTTCATTTTTAAAATCTTGTTCAAGTTTTCGGCTCAACTCTTCATATTCGCGGCGTTTTTGCGTAATTTCCGCAAGCTGCGAAGCTATATTTTCTCTTACGCTCTCATATTCGTTGAACTTTGGATTTTGTTCAAGCATTTCTACTTTAACGCCGTTTTGGATAATTCTCCGCCCGCTGTCAACATCAAGCGTTCCGTTTATGATTTTCATGAGCGTGGATTTTCCGCCGCCGTTTTTGCCTATGAGGGCAATTCTCTCTTTTTCGCCTATAAAGAGGCTAATTTCTTCAACTATTTTTCCACTTTCATAACTTTTGCTTATATCTATCAAATCTAAAAGTGCCAAAAAACAATCCTTTATAAAAATGCGGCTATAATACCCTCTTTTTTATGAAAATATATATATTTTTTGTATATACTTGCGTTTTATATTTTTACAAGGTGGAAATGATGAAAAGAGTATTTACGGCGGCTCTGATAGTTTTATGCGTTTTTAGCGCAAATGCGCAGGAAAATAAAGCGTCCACGGCAAAACTTACAGATAAGGTTTGGGAGTGTTATTCGTATGTCAGGGCTTTTAAGACGGATATTAAACTTTCTTCGCGGGATATTTATTATACCAATAAAATTTATGAAATTCAGCCGACTATCAGCATCAAAGTGCCCGCTACATACAGCAGCGAAGTAACGATAGATGATGCTATCAGAGGAATTTGGCGCATAGAAAACAATACTCTTGTTACGGAAGCTGTTAATGGCAACGAGAGAGACATAGCTTCCATTATGGAGCTTACCGACAATCGTTTTATTACAAAATCTCCAAACGGTTTGATGCGTACATGTAAAGCGCAGGTAATGACATTTGATGCCGACATATTGACGGCAAATACATGGAAATGCACATTTCAAGAGGAGCTTGGCGCACCCAATACCTATATCCAAATGGAATCAATCAATAAATATTCATATAACGGTACGGGAAATGTGGACGGAGTGATTAAACTAAAACTTGACCCGTTGCAGCCGCCGCTCTCTTACTCTATTGCATACGGCGAAAAGTGGTCTTATGAAAATGGACGCTTTAAGACTCAAACTAAGAATGTAAAGATAAAAAATAATATGGGCAACAACAGTTCTCCGGAAGCCTTTAAAGAGATGGTAAATCTTGAAAATGTCTTTAAAGACGGTACGGTAGATGAAATGGAAGTGCTGCTGTTTTCGGAAGATGCGTTTATTTTGCAGGATTTGTCAAACCTTGGGTCGGAGAGGTCAAAATATAGCTGCAAAAGAATTGACAGCAAATAATTTAAAGCTCTTAAAAGCGCGGTAAATTTTGCAATAAAACCATTTTAATGGATAAAAGTTATTATTTACCGCTCTTTTGATAAAATAACGCAATTTTTTTCAGGATTTTTAATGTTGATACTTATAGGAACGATATATTTTTTTTACATTGTAATGGAGCTGTGTATATCAGTTTTGGAGATTGGCTTCGTTTCGCGCGCCAAAAATCTTCCCGCCGTGATACTTTCAGATGAAAATTATAAAAAAGCGGCAGAGTATGCAATTGTAAGAGAAAAATTTGATATTGCAGGAAATTTATACGGCTACGCAATTTTTCTGATTTGGATATTATTTGGGCTAAATGCGCTCGAGGCGCTTTGCATAAAAGAGGGCGGAGTTATTGAAAGCGTTATTTTTGTGATAGCATTTGCCGCGATAAATGGTATTTTGACGCTTCCGTTTGACATATACTCTACATTTGTCATAGATAAAAAGTTCGGTTTTTCAACGATTGATGTGAAAACTTATCTGCTTGATAACGCAAAATCTATAGCGCTTTCCCTTGTTTTGGGCTCTCTTATAGCGGCGCTTGTATCATGGATAATTTTAAGTTTTCCTTTATGGTGGCTCTGGTCTTTTATAGCTGTTTTTGTGGTAATCTTATTTATCAATATGTTTTATCCCACGCTTATTGCGCCGCTTTTTAATAAATTTACTCCACTTGAAGATAACGCGCTTAAAAGTTCAATTGAAGCTTTGATGCAAAAAGCGGGATTGAAAAGTTCGGGTATTTTCACAATGGACGCAAGTAAAAGGGATAACAGACTGAATGCCTATTTTGGCGGACTTGGCAAATCAAAAAGAGTCGTTTTATTTGATACTTTAATAAAAAAATTGAATAAAAACGAGCTTTTGGCTGTTTTAGGACATGAGCTTGGACATTTTAAACATAAGGATATATTGAAAAATATCGCTCTTGTTGCGGCGGAAATGTTTATCCTTTTCGCACTTTTCGGTAATCTCCCGCAAAGCGTTTATGAAGCGTTTGGACTAAACAACGGCGCCTACAGCGCGATAGTTATATTTTTGATACTCTCATCTGCGATAAGTTTTTTTCTTATGCCGATTTTTGGATATTTAAGCCGCCGCAATGAATATAAAGCCGACGAATACGGCAGCGAATGTGAAAGTAAAGAGGCTTTAGCTTCAGCTCTTGTAAAACTTGCCGATGAAAACAAGAGTTTTCCGCGTTCGCATTTTTTGTATATATTTTTTTATCACACGCATCCGCCGTTGATTGAGAGGCTCAAAGCACTTGGCATGGATATAAAATAATGCCGACTGTAAGGGAAGCTTTGCGCCAATCCGCATCAATGCTTTCAAAAAGCGTCAAAAATCCTAAAAAAGAGGCGATGATTTTACTTCGCGAATGGCTGAAAAAAGACGATGTTTTTTTGATAACTCATGAGGATTTTCAGATAAGCGATATTGATGGTTTTTTTGAATGGGTGAAACGCCGCGCCTCGCATACGCCGCTTGAATATATCACGCAAAAGGTTTCGTTTTATTCAAGAGAATTTATCATTAAAGAGGGCGTTTTGGTGCCGCGTCCCGAGACTGAAATACTGGTGGATAAAACTGTGGAATTGATAAAAGAGTTTGGCGCGGAAAATGTAGCCGAGATAGGCGCAGGAAGCGGAGTAATCAGCATAATGCTGGCTCTTTTGACGCCGCATATTCAAATAAATGCTACCGATATATCGCGAAAAGCCGTAGAGTTAGCCAAATTAAACGCGCAAAAATTCAGCGTTGAAAAGAGGATAAAATTTCATTTGACAAGTTTTTTAAATGGAGTTCCCGCGCCGCAGATATTAGTTTCAAATCCTCCTTATGTTTCAAAAAAAGAGGAACTTGAAAAGCATGTGTTAAATGAGCCTCATGCTGCGCTTTTTGGCGGAGAACATGGAGACGAAATGCTCAAAGAGATTGTTTTATTGGCAAAAAAGCTTGGAATTTTAGCGCTTGCGTGTGAAATGGGTTATGACCAAAAAGAGAGTATGGAGAATTTTTTTCAAGATAACAATATAAAAAATTACAGCTTTTATCAAGACTTAAATGGACTTGACAGAGGCTTTATCATAAAAGGATAAAAGATGAAAACATCATGGCAAAAGAGTTTTTTTATAACATATTTGTTGCTGTTGGGGCTTTGTATAGGCTCTGAAATAGCGGTTGGAATGCTTGCCGCGCCTGTAATATTTTTCCCGAGCGCGTATTTAGGCGAAGGCGTGCTGAGCCACTTTCAAAGCGGCGTTTTAATGACGCAGATATTTTTAAAATTTAATGTCTTATTAATGTTTTGCATGCTCTTAATCACAGCGTATGAAATATATCTGTACAAAATTAAAAATTACGATTTTGCAAGCGCGGTTATATTGTTTATCGCGCTGCTTGCTTCACTGGCGTTTGTATTGTATTTCACGCCGTATATAGTAGAAGCTCAAAAAAGCGGCGCAGAGATAACGGCAAGTACGGAATTTAGAAGTATGCATGGATGGAGCGAAATAGTAATGAAAATTATTTTACTGTCGCAGGTTGGTCTGTTTTTCAGGCGGATTTGGATAATTTTAAAATAGTTTGAAATTAAAGCGCGGATATAAATCCGCGCTTTAATTAATCCATCTGGTTTCTAAAAATTGTAGGCGTATCCAGAAACTCTTCCTGAGTAAAGCCGATATCACTGCCTGATGTTTTTTCTCTAAGCCATATCGTTCGTTCGCTTTTCTCTTCGGGTATATCTATGATTTTGCTGTCAAATCCCGTAGCTATTATCGTTACTCTTACATATTCGCCCTCAAGGCTTTCGTCTGCCGTGATACCGAATATGATATTGGCTTCAGCGCTTGCGGCTCCATGTATGATACCCATAGCCTCTTGAATTTTGCGAAGCGGACATTTTTTAGGATTGGCATAAAAATGCACAAGTGCACCGAGCGCGCCGTTTATGGACATATCGTCAAGAAGAGGAGATTGTATCGCATTATTGACGGCTTCATTTGCGGCATCTGCGCCTGTGCCTTCGCCGACGCCGAGAAGCGCTTTGCCCCTATGGCTCATGATGGTCTGTACATCGGCAAAATCCACATTTATAATGCCTTTGGAGAGAATAACGCCGCTCATGCCGCTGACGGCGCGGCACAAAATGCTGTCCACCGTTTTAAAGCTTTCGCCAAATCCTTCTGTGGCAGGTATAATATCTAAAAGTTTATCGTTTGGTATCACAACTATGGAATCGCTCTCTTTTTTTAGTTCATTCAAACCATTTTCTGCGGTTTGCATTCTTTTTTTGCCCTCAAATGAGAATGGTTTTGTTATGACGGATACGGTCAGCGCGCCGACTTCTTTCGCTG
Source organism: Campylobacteraceae bacterium (assembly GCA_031276075.1). Classification (GTDB taxonomy): domain Bacteria; phylum Campylobacterota; class Campylobacteria; order Campylobacterales; family Campylobacteraceae; genus JAIRKW01. Next base: position 10,020 of record JAISNU010000103.1, on the reverse strand, counting down.
CTCTGGCTACCATGGGAGATGCTCCTGTGCCTGTGCCTCCGCCAAGTCCTGCGGCAATGAATACTATATCGGCATGTTCTAACGCGCTTTTTATCTCTTCGTAACTCTCTTCGGCTGATTCTCTTGCTATATCTGGCTTACCGCCTGAGCCGAGTCCTCTGTTTTTTCGCTCGCCAAGCTGTATTTTTACGGTTGCAAGAGAAATATCAAGAGCTTGGGCGTCCGTATTGGCGGCTATCAAATCAACTCCGCTGATGCCTTCCCTTGCCATGTGATTAATCATGTTGCCGCCGCCGCCGCCGACTCCTATGACTTTTATTTTTGCGCCATAGACATGCTTTGTCTCTTCAACTTTAAAATTGCTCATCATCTCCCCTTAAAATAGTTGTGTCAAGCGGCGCCATAAATTTTTAAGAAACACCGCAACCTGATTTGGCTTTTTATTAATGTCGTTTAAATTGTTTTTGTTTTTTTCCAATCGTATATCGTCTCCTGAGAGCGCCTCATTTTCTTCTTCGTCAGCGAGAAGCAGGATATTTATATTTTTGCCCTCTTCAACTATTTCGTTTTTATATCGTAATTTTTTATTGGAATCAATTTCATAAGGCGTAAATTGTCCGCCGCCATAAAGCACCAATCCCACTGCTGTGGAAAATCCGGGATCCCGCAGTATTTCAAACAATCCTTCCATTTCCTTTGGTCTGGCTATGCGTACGGGCATATTAAATATCGCATTGGCGAGGTCCCGCAAACCTTCAAGTTTTGTCATGCCGCCCGTCAGCACTATTCCCGCGCCAATTTTTTCTTTATAGCCGCATCTGTCTAACGAATTGGCGAGTATCATTAAAGTCTCTTCTGTTCTTGCATATATCACTTTTGAAACCATCTCCAAAGAGACTTCATGCATTGAGTGTTCATCGCCGATAACTGGAAGTTTTATCAATTCGTTAGGCGCTTTTTTCAAAGAACCGTATTTAATTTTAGTCTCTTCAGCAGACATCGGCGGCGTATGCAGCGCCATAGAGAGATCGTTTGTTATATTTATTGAACCGATACTTAAAAAATCATTGCAGCGTATGGAATTTCCTATATGTATTGCCGTATTGCATGTAGCGCCGCCCAAATCTATAACGGCAACGCCAAGCTCTTTTTCGTCATACCCCAATACCGCGATACTTGAAGCGTAACTGTTCAGTACCAGATTATCTATCTCAATGCCTGCAAGCTTGACAGCTTTTTTTAAGTTCGTTAAAGAAGATCTTTGCGCAGTGATAATATGCACTTGCACTTCAAGCCTGCTGCCGTTCATGCCAAGCGGGTCTTCTATAAACTCCTGTCCGTCCACTATGAAGTTATACGGCAGTACATGCAGCTTTTCATGTTCTTGCGGTATCGCAGCGTTATAATCCGCCACCTGCATGGCGCGCGTTATCTCTTTGATGCCTATTTCGCGGTTTGGTATATTTACGATGCCGCTACTGTCCATACTTTTGACATAAGAGCCTGAAACAGAAACGATAACTCTTTCAAATTGCATTCCTGCGGCTCTTTTAGCTTCAATAATAGCGCTTTTGATGGATTTTGAAGCTAAGTCTATGTTGGTTATAATCCCCTTTTTTAAGCCCTGCGATTTCGCAATGCCGACACCGAGTATCTTTGTATCGATAGAATCGCTTTTTTGGGCAATGATAGCGCAAACTTTGGTTGAACCTATGTCAATACCTAAAATTGTCATAAACACTATCCTTTTTTAATATTGCTCAATTTTATATCGGGATTTCAGCGTCTCTATAAGTTTTTGCCGTATTTCCGATCCTCTGATTTGCTTAATTGTATTTTCAAGGTTTGCATCATTTTCTGCAATTTTGCTCTCATCAGGCAGCCTCTGTTCTAAAATAGCATACAGATATGCCTTATCGCCGAGTATCGCATAACCTCTTTTCTCTTTGGAGCTGAATATTTTATTGATAAGTTGTTTGGACTGTTCGGTTGTAAGTTCTGTAATATTGCCCCCGTCTCTTGTTACAAATCCCAAATCGCGCCCTTTAAAAAGTTCCAGTCTCGCGAGAGATTTCTGCGCTAACAATTCTACTCTTTTGTTTGCTTTGAGTATGTTAACTATCTGCGCTCTTGCCTCTTCGTATGTTTGCGCGACAGGCAAATCCACGCTGACAAGTTTTAAAACTTCCCATCCGTTCTCTTTTTGAACAGGCTGTAAAACTGTACCTTCGCTTGCTTCGCTGAAAAGCGATGTATCATACTCGCCGCTTGACTCTTTGACGGTTATGTTTTTATCCGCAGTTATATTTCCATTTTTAAAAGGCGCGCGGAGCAAAAGCGCCTCTTTTTTGGCATTTTCAAGTTTTAAAGCTTTTTCAATATCCTTTTTTACCGCCGCATATTCCATGGGATTCTCTTCGCTGTCTTTATAAAAATATTTTATATCCTCGTAATACGCTTTAATGTCGTCTTCATTTAATTTATCGTTAGAGAGCGGCACAAAGACGCTTTCAAAATGGTAAACTTTTTCAGTGAGAAAATTGTTTTTATTTATATCCCAATACGCTTTTACTTCGTTCTCGTCTATTTTAAGTTCGCTGTCATTAACGGTAACGGCAGCAATAGAGAGTCTGTCCTCCATGAACATGGCAGAGCCCAATATCTCTTTTTCAATTTTTTTTACGGGAAAATCTGTAAGTATATTGGCAAGTTTTGTCAGCACTATTTGATTTCTCAACCCATTTTCATAATTTTCAGGTTTAAGTCTCGCTATTTGCAGTGTCTGATGATAAATCTCTTTGTCAAAAACGCCGTTTTTTTGAAAGTTTTGATCCGTAGTTATAAGCTCTATCACATCGCTGTCCAGCGCGGTTATGCCGAGTTCATCAGCAAGATTAAGAAGTACGGCTTCATTTATCAAAATTTCCAAAACAAATTTTTCCAAGCCAATCTCTTTTGCCATCTCCTCCGTCAATTCGCCATTGAAGTTGTTCTCATTGTAATAGTTAAAATAATTTTCGTAAGTTTGCTGAAATGCCTGTTTGCTTATCGCATGATTGCCTACTTTTGCGACAGAAGATGTTCTTGTAAGGTTAAAATCAAAAGTTCCCCAGCCTATAAAACCCGCACCCACAAATGCTATAACGCTAATCCAAACTGTTACTATTAAATATTTCTTATGGCGCTGCATCCAAGTAATCATAAAAAGTGTCCTTTCAATAACAAACTAAATCTGTTAGATTGTACACTGAAAAGTGTTTAAAATAGCTTAAAACAGGCTTTTCTTTGCATTTTTTTATTAAGAAAATGCGATTTTGTTAGTAAAGCTGTTAGTTTGTTTTCTGCTTTTGAAAATTTATAGCTGTTTTTCATCTTTTGAGAGCAGTAAAACTCTGCATGTGTTTTCTATCAAAGCTACATTTTTTGCCATGCTGTGTATATCGCGGTCATATGCAAATACGCCGTAACCTTTAATAACCATTATGTTAGTGCTTTTTTCCGTAAAGTATCTATGTATTTCCACATCGGCTCTTTCGTACCAATCCTCAAATTGCTTTGGGTCGTAAATATTGGTTTTGCCTATTAAAGTCAGCCCGAAATAGTCTTTTGGAATAATATTGTTATGATTTAGCGAATATGCTATTGTGTACGGCGGCATCGCGTAACATGCATATTTTGCTTCGCTGATGTTTGTATATACGCCAAGATGTATATGTGCATCAATACTTGCGTCATTCCATCGGTAATCTTTTTTGGAATAGAGCTCCACCAATGAATTTTCATTGATTCTGTCAAAAATCGCATTTTTTTTATTGATGATAAATTTATTTTGTTCGGTTCGTGCGGATATGGAACCGTGATAGATACCAAAAAAATTTTTCCTGAACATGGAGAGCGAAATCTCGCTTAACTCGTTTACCAGATAATTTTGCATTACTATTCAACCTTTTTGAAAGCTAAATTGTGTATTATATCCTAAAAAATTCGCAAGAGGATAAATTGTTGCAAATTCCGCACATACCGGTCATGTTGCATGAGGTGAAAACTGTTTTTGAATCTGTAAAAGAGGGATATTTGATAGATTGTACTCTTGGCTACGGCGGACATACCCATGCGCTTTTAAGCCAAAACAGTTCTTTATGTGCGATAGGCTGCGATAGAGATGAAGAGGCTGCGGAGTTTTCAAAAAAAAGGCTTGAAGAGTTTGGAAACAGAGTAACAATAGAGCATAAAAATTTCAGCGGCATTATCAGCAAATATGAACATTTCCCTGTACGCGGCATTTTGGCTGATATCGGCGTATCTTCGCTGCAGCTTGATACTGATAACAGAGGTTTTGGGTTTGACTCTTCCAAGCTTGATATGCGCATGGACAGGACGCAAAATTTAAGCGCGTACGAAGTTGTCAACCGCTATCCGAAAAATGAATTGGAGCGTATTTTAAGAGATTACGGCGAGCTTAGAGAATATAAAAAAATAGCAAAACTGATATGCGACGCGCGTGAAAAAAGTCCTGTTAAAGATGCTAAAACTTTGGCTGATTTGGTTGGAAGAAGAGGGCATTTTAACGGCAGGAGCGTATCTCCTGCGACGCTGGTATTCCAAGCGGTACGCATTGAAGTCAATAAAGAGCTTGAAGAACTTGAAAAATTGCTTAAAAATATCAAAGAGAGTAAGATAGACGAATGTATAGTCTGCATTATCTCTTTTCACTCATTGGAAGACAGGATAGTAAAACAGACATTCAAATCATGGGCTAAATCATGCATTTGTCCGCCCTCTGCGCTACGCTGCGAATGCGGCAATAATCACGCTTTGGGTCGGATCATCACCAAAAAGGCGGTCGAACCTGCGTCTTTGGAGATAAAAGCCAATCCAAGAAGCCGCAGCTCAAAACTTCGCGCATTTTATATCAAAAGAGGAACGAGTGAAGAGTAAAGATGAGCTTGATATTTATAAAGATATAGACATAAATATTAAAAGCGATACGCAAGCGTATAATGATAAAAATCCGCAGCAAAATATATCGCTTAAATTTTTGATTTGGACATATATCGTCATGATAGCGGGCTTCGCGCTTTTACTGCCGATGATTTATATCAAAAATCAGATATATTATCACAGCCGCGACATTAGCGCATTGTGGAGCGAATATTCCATTCTCATGGAAGAAAACCGCGATTTGAGACAAAAAATAGAAATTATCCGCTTTAAACAAAAAGTATTAGATACACTGGAGATAGAGTAAATGAGTATAGAGAGTATTGTTATTATCGGTATTTTGCTTTGCTGCGCAACTGTTTTGGTTTTTATTTACGCCAATACAAAATCCCTTGCCAAAATGCTTGATGAGGAGAAGTTTTTAAGACGGGCGGAACAGGAAAAGATGAGGGAATTTTTGTACGAAAAACTCTCCTCATTTGATGCTAAACAGCTTCAAAGCGCCAAAACGGTGCAAGAACAGATAGAAAAAAATTCCGAACTGTTTTTAAAAATAGCAACCTCTTTGGAAATAATGCAGAAAAATCTAAACACATTTTTACATGAAAAGTTGGAAATTTTAGGTGAAAAAATAAGCTCATCTTTGAAAGAACAGCAAATCCAAAGTGCGAAAGATTTTGAAAATTTATCCAAAAAAGTAGATGAAAGACTTGAAAAAATTAATGAAAAAGTTGAAAACCGCCTGAAAAGCGGCTTTGAAAATATAGACAAGACATTTAAAGAGATAATAATCGGCATCGCAAAAATAAATCAGGCTCAAAAAACCATAGAAAATTTAAGCGGTGAAGTAGTCTCTTTGCAAAGTATTTTGACTGATAAAAAGACGCGCGGAATTTTCGGCGAAGTGCAGTTAAACGCCATATTAAAGTCAATTTTCGGCGAGAGAAGGGACATGTATGACATTCAATTTACTCTTTCAAACTCAAATATAACGGATGCTGTCATCAAAGCTCCCGAACCTGTCGGGCTTATCTGCGTGGATTCAAAATTTCCGCTTGAAAATTACAGAAAAATGAACGAAGATAAAAGCTTTCAAGTTGATTTTAGAAACGATTTGAAAAAACATATAAATGATATTGCCTCAAAATATATCATCAAAGGTGAAACTTCAAATTTGGCTGTTTTATTTTTGCCGGCTGAAGCTATTTTTGCTGAAATTAACGCTTATCATGAGAGTTTGATTGACTACGCGCGTCAAAGAAGCGTTTGGATAGCCTCTCCCACGACTCTTATGGCGCTTTTAACTACGATAATGGCGGTCGTGAGGGATATAAAAACCAAAGAGCAGGCTAAAAAAATTCAAGAAGAGCTGATGAAACTCTCAAAAAATTTCAAACTTTACAAAGAGCGATGGGAACAGCTTTCAAAGCATATAGATACGGTTCATAAAGATGTTAAAGAGATATCTATGACTACTTCCAAAATCTCAGACGAATTCAGCAGGATAGAAAATGTTGATTTTGGCGATGATGCAAAGGGCTTGGAACTTGGCGAATTTGACGCGGCGAAAATTGCTGAAGTATAAAGTAAAATTTAAGGCATTTCCATGAAAGTTATACTTTTATTGCTTTATGGGTTCTCTTTATCTTGACATTTATAACGCTTATATATTTGGATTGCTTCGTTACACTGCGTGTTTCTCGCAATGACGAATACTTTTACATAAATATCTATTTCCGTCATTGCGAGTGAAGCGCGGCAATCCAGAAATAAAACAACAAAAATAGTATCATTAATAATAAATGAAACTGACTTTTCTATTTACTTGTTTGGATTGTTTATATATCATTTTTATGGATTGCTTCGTCGCGCTTCGCACTCCTCACAATGACGGATGGGGAGCGACAGAATGACAAAAGAGGCGGCTTATCATACTATAACGACAAAAAAGTGAAGCGAGAATGACAAAAAAATATGAAAATGACGACATTTCTCAGTCATTGCAAGAGATCAACGATCCGCACCTCTTTCGTCATTTAAGTCTTTCTCTCCGTCATTGCGAGAAGTAAACTGAACAATCCACAAAACCCACCTCTTTGTCATTGCGAGCGAAGCGCGGCAATCCAGAAAAATAAGAAAATCAACGAAACAATACAGAAAAATCTAAATATCAAAAAGTATAAATTATCAGCTTCAAATTTAAATTATTTTATATTTTTTAATTGTAATATTTTGACATTTATAGCACTTAATATACATGGATTGCTTCGTCGTGCTTCGCACCCCTCACAATGACGAATACTTTTACATAAATATCTATTTCCGTCATTGCGAGTGAAGCGCGGCAATCCAGAAACAAAACAACAAAAAAGATATTGTTATGAAAAAATAAAAAATTGTTTTTTAGTTGCAATATCTTGACATTTATAACACTCATGTATCTAGATTGCTTCGTCTCTACGCTCCTCACAATGACGAAAAAGGGGCGTTTTGGATTGCTTTTCATAAGCTTGCAGTCGCAATAATGGAAGGGAGGCTTGCGTAAAAAAATACAGATTGCTTTGTCGTGCTTCACGCCAGAGGACAGACATTTTTTGAATTGTTATGCTCTTGCAATGACGGAAAGCAGGTATATATAGATTGCTTTGCCGCTATACTCCTCGCAATGACGAAATTATTGTTCTTTGTGATTATTTAGATTTTACGCAACACCGCTAAAGCTTCTTGCAGTGACAGAGGGTGGGTTACTGCGCCGCTTTCAAGGAAATATTTTGGAAATACATTTCGCATATAGGAAACATTTTGCTTGTTTTCATGAAAATGACAAAGTAAAAATACATACATGATAGCAAAAATGCAAATAGCTAACTGCGTAAAAAAAATGCAAAAAATAGCTCAAAAAACGCCGATAAAATGCTTTTATCTGGGAATATCGGCTGCTATTGCGATATCGTTGAATCTATTTCCAAAATTATTGCGAATATGATTTACCACTTTCACTATCTCTTCATCGGTGAGATATTCCTTGAAAGCGGGCATTTCGTTGAAACCATTTGCAACAACATCCAGCGCAGTTGTAAGAGACGACACTTTCGGACTTTTTATCAGCGCAGGAAAACCCATGCTCTGCTCGCCTTTGCCGTCAGCCATGTGGCAGCCTTGACAGTTTATCTCATAAATTTCATTTCCTTTTTGACTTTCATCAGCCGCAATTGGCGATATAAACAGTATATTTGCCGCAAACAAAGACAAACAGAAAGATTTGAAACTTTTGCCATGTAGTAGATAGCTTTGCATATTCTCCACCTTTTCCTTAATTATGAATATAATTATAATGCAAGAAGCAAGCAAGCAAGTGATTATTTTTTAATCAAAAAATGGATTTTTATATTTATTATTTTTATGGTCAAATAATAATCATTTTTATGAAGAATACAAGTTGTTTGAGTGTTTTTGGATTCCCGCTTTTCATGGAAATATTTTGCTTTGCATGGGAGTGGTAGAAAGCGTTTGCAAAAATACAGGTTGTTTGGGCGCTTCCAAACAACCTCTAAAATTTATTTGGTATAAATAGCCCTCATCAACTCCAAATCCACGCCAAGCTCATTAGTCAGATAGCTATCAATGCCGCCGTATTGACTGTCTATCGTATCAAAAGCAGCTTCAATATACTCTCTATATACCGTGAACATGGGAAGAAGTTCGGGATTTGTGCTCACAAGCGGCGCATATTTCTCTTGCACATAGATACTGGACAAAAGATAATCTTCTATAACAGTCTCTCTATCTACGCCAAGAGATGACAAAAACAGCGCTGCTGCAAAGCCTGCCCTGTCTTTGCCCGCACTGCAATGAAACAGAAGCGGTTGGTTTTGATTGTTCATCAATGCTGCAAAAAAGTTTTTATATGCACTCTGAAAGTTAGTAACAAAAAGTTTGTTTATTTCAATCAGTGCCTGCATATTTTCTTCCGCAGTTTGTGCTGGTTGTGCCGCGCTTCCCGGGTTTATTGGATATTCCAGTCTATTTGTTACGCTTGCAAGATTTGTATCCGGCGCGGCGGCTTTTTCGCTCTCACTGCGAAAATCCACAACGGTTTTTATGCCGATATTTTCAAGGTATGTTATATCGGCGTTTGTGAGTTGATTCAAATCGCCTGAACGAAACACTTTTCCCCATTTTACCGTTTTACCGTTAGTTGTTTTGTAACCGCCGACATCTCTGACATTGTAAGCTCCCTGCATTGGAAGCAGCCGTTCGGAAGCGGTAATTTTTGTACTATTGTTTAAAACATATTGAAAATAGATACGCTTGTCAGGCGGAAACCGCGTGATATTCACCTCTTTTGAACCGTTTCCCTGAGCGGCAATTGTGCCGATATCAATGCTTTCAGCTGTCTCTCCCGCAAACACTTGCCAATGTCCGTCTCCTTCAATATTTAGCGTGTAAGCCTTGTCGGTTTTATTGCGCTCAACCGAAAAATGGACATTTGCAGCTTGACTTTTTTCGCCGCCGCTTCCACCGCAGCCCGCGAGCAATAATGCGCATAACGGTGCGGCGATAAGATTTATATACGATAACTTCCTCATCTTTTTCTCCTGAAAATAAAATGAGAAATCGTATAAAATATTTATTTCAGCACGGTAACGGATTTTAGTTAAGCCGACTTTTCCTTATCTTTACTCTGTTTTTTTGTAATACAATGTTATGGATGCGGAGTTTAAAGAATTAAATCCGCATAATTATGAGGATTGTTAAAATCTGCAAAATGCATATTTATATCAGACCAATAAACCAGCGCTGACGGTTATGAAGAGCACATGAGAAACTTTAAAAATCTTAAAAATAAAAAAATATATCATTTTGATAAAAGTTGTAACACAACCGCTTTATTTTTTTTACAAAGAGTTGATGAGCACCAATAGCGTTGTTTTAGTTAAGATGCCAAATTGAGATTGCGTGGGATTTGATAATGGTACCTGAGGTCGGACTCGAACCGACACGATATCGCTACCACCAGATTTTGAGTCTGGCGTGTCTACCAATTTCACCACTCAGGCATTTATAAAAACAGAAATG
>JAISNU010000027.1 GCA_031276075.1 Campylobacteraceae bacterium | reverse complement strand
GATTGCGGCAGGCTGCTGCGCTGTTTTCAAAAATTTACAGCGACAAATCTTTCAATATCTGCATAGCCGCCATTTTGCCGTCAGCAGCCGCTGTTACGACTAAAGCCGAACCTCTCATGCAGTCGCCGCCCGCGTAAATTCCAGCTTTACTTGTATGGTAACGGCTGTCGGTCGCTATTGCGCCACGGTTATTTATATCTATACCGTTTTCAGCCAAAAATGTTGGAATATTCGGCGTAAATCCAAGCGCAAAAATCACTATGTCGGCGTCAATTTTAAAATCGCTCCCTTTAACTATCTCAATGCTTTGGCGTCCGAGCGCGTCTTTATCGCTCATAATAGTCTTTTGCATATTAAGCCCGATAACTTTTCCTTCGCTGTTTACGATAATATCTTTCGGAGCTGCGTTGTAAACGAAATTCACGCCTTCATCCAGCGCGTTTTTAAACTCTTTTTTGGAGCCGGGCATATTGAATTTATCGCGGCGGTAAAGACATGTAACGCTTTTGGCATTTTCTCTTATCGATGAGCGGAGGCAGTCCATAGCCGTATCGCCGCCGCCGATAACGACGACATTTTTATCAGCTACGGCAATATCTGCGTCAAGTTCTTCTTTGAATTGCTTTTTTTGAATATTGCGCAGAAAATCAACCGCCATAATCGTACCGTTAGCATTTTCATTGCTTATATTGGCGCGGTTTGGAAGCTCTGCGCCAAGACCTAAAAATATGGCGTCATGTGAATTTACAAGCTCTGAAAAAGATATATCTTTACCAACTTCCGTGTTTGTTTTAAGCTCCAAGCCAGCTTCTATAAGCCAATTTACTCTTCGTGCAATAATCTCTTTTTCTATTTTAAATCCCGGTATGCCGTAAGTTAAAAGCCCGCCTGCTCTGTTTTGTTTTTCATACATGACAACTTTAACGCCTGCCCTTAAAAGATATGTGGCTGCCGATATTGATGCAGGACCCGAGCCTACTATGGCGACGGATTTATTTATTTTTTTTGTTGCAAATAGAGGTTTTAGTCCGTTTCTGAAACCATTTTCGCTTATTGCCGTTTCAACAGCGCCTATTGTGATGGCTCCATATCCGTCATTCAATGAACAGTCTCCTTCGCAAAGCCGCTCTTGCGGGCATACGCGCCCTGTGATTTCTGGAAATGGATTGCTCTCGTTTGAAAGCGCGAATGCCGTTCGCATATCTGCTCTCGCGCCTATGGCTTTAAGCCAAAACGGGATAAAGTTATGCAATGGACATTTGTTGTGGCAGAACGGGTCTCCGCACTGTATGCAACGGCTTGCCTGCTCTTGTATGTCGTCTTTTGACAATAACTCGTAAATCTCTTTAAAATCTTTTATTCTTTCAGTTACGGAGCGTTTTTTGATTTCGGCTCTTTCAACGGTTAAAAAATCTTGCATCTTAATTTCCTTCTTGCGGATTCAAAGGCAATCTTGTCATATCCTTAGGATATACCATCCAAAAATCTCTTATTGAGTGTCTGAAACTATCCATGATAAGCTTTGCTTTAATGCTTTGCGTTTCGTTAATATGAGCGCGTAAAAGCCTTTTTAATATATGTCTTGCCTCATCCATCTCGTCCGTGTCTATGCGTACGGCTTTTACAAGCTCTTGGTTTAACTTATCTATAAAGTCATGGTCTTTATCGTAAATAAACGCTACGCCGCCTGTCATTCCCGCGCCGAAATTCATTCCGGTTTTACCGAGTATCAAAACTTCTCCGCCTGTCATGTATTCGCATGCGTGATCGCCTGTGCCTTCAACAATCGCAATGGCGCCCGAATTTCTGACGCAAAATCTTTCGCCGACATTGCCTGCTACGAAGAGTTTGCCGCCTGTTGCGCCGTAAAGGCAGGTGTTGCCTGCGCATGAAAAATGCTCGCCTTGAATTTTTGGAGTGATGATTATCTTGCCGCCATTCATTCCCTTGCCTACATAATCGTTTGCCACTCCATGCAGATGAATCGTAACGCCGTTAATCAAAAATGCGCCCAAAGACTGTCCTGCGATACCGTCGAGGTTGTAAACGATACTGTCTTCACTCAAACCTTTGTTGCCGTAAAATTTCGCGATTTCACCGCTTGTTTTTGCGCCGAAACTTCGGTTGGTATTGGATATCGTTTTATTAAGCACGATATATTCGTTTTTATTTTCTATGACTTTATACGCCTCTTTTAATATTTCGCTTTCGTACTCATTTTTATCATATGGAGGATTTGAGGGTTTTTGGCAAGTGTTGATACCGTCTATATTTGTCAATATGGAACTAAAATCAAACTTTTTGGCAAACTCATCGTCTTTAACGCTTAAAAATTCGCTTCGCCCGATAATATCGCCTAATGACGCATAGCCCAAAGAAGCGAGTATCTCTCTGATATCTTCGGCTAAAAGTGTAAAGTAGTTTACTATTTTTTCAACCGTACCGTTGAAGTTTTGCCTGCATTCGTCATTTTGAGTTGCTACGCCTACCGAGCAGCGGTTTAAATGGCATACGCGCAGCATTTTACAGCCCAAAATCGTCAGCATAAGCGTACCAAACGCATAACTCTCAGCTCCCAAAAGAGCGGCTTTGATAATATCAAGACCGATTTTTAATCCGCCGTCGGTTTGAAGATGCACAAATTCGCGCAAGTTATTATATTTCAGCGCATTATGGGCTTCGCTAAGACCTATTTCCCATGGATTGCCCGCAAATTTTATAGATGTCAGCGGAGCCGCGCCCGTACCGCCGTCGTTGCCTGAGATGATAATTTTATCCGCATAAGCTTTTGCCACGCCTGCGGCTATTGTGCCTACACCTGCGGTAGAGACAAGTTTGACCGTGATAATCGCCTCCGGATTTACCTGTTTCAAATCAAAAATAAGCTGCGCCAAATCTTCAATAGAGTAGATATCATGATGAGGCGGCGGCGATATGAGCGTAACGCCGGGAATCGTGTAACGCAAACTTGCAATAAGCGGCGTTACTTTGTGTCCCGGAAGCTGTCCGCCTTCTCCCGGTTTTGCGCCTTGTGCGACTTTGATTTGTATCTCTTTGGCGCTTCTTAGATATTCGGGCGTAACGCCAAACCGTCCTGAAGCTATCTGTTTAATTTTAGAATTTTTAACGCTTCTCAGTCTTTCGGGAGCTTCGCCGCCTTCGCCGGAATTTGACATACCGCCTAATTTATGCATGGCAAGCGCGATGGCTTCATGCGCCTCAGGAGAGATAGAACCCAAACTCATGGCTGCACCGTTAAATCGTTTAAATATTTCGGATATCGGTTCAACTTTACTGATGTCTATCGGTTTTTTGTCGGATTTGATATCAAAAAAATCGCGTATCATTTTTAGATTTCTTGAAATGATAATATTTTTCAGATTTTCATAGTCTGTTTTTGAGCCGCTCTGCGCCGTTTTATGAATCGCATGTATAACGCGTGGCGCGTAGTCATGATACTCGCCGTCATCCATATATTTATAAAATCCGCCGATTTCCAAAGGAAACATTTTTGCGCGCGTATCAAGCTCGTAAGCTTTTGTGTGGTTTTGTTCTATGCGTTTTTCTATATCGTTATAATCAAGTCCGGGTAAAAGGCAAACGGCGTTTCTGAAGCAGTCGTTTATTATTTGCGATGATAAACCGACAATATCAAAAAGTCCTGAATTTTTATATGAAGCTATCGTTGAAATGCCCATTTTGGAGATGATTTTAAGTAAACCTTGACCAAGCGCATGGTTGATATTTTTCAAAGCCTCTTTTGTATCGTAACTATCCATATTTCTTGATTTTGCCATATCCAAAGCTGTTGCATATAAAAGATAAGGATATACCGCGCTCGCGCCGAACGCTATCAAAACAGCCGCCGAGTGCGAATCCAATACCTCGCCCGTTATTGCTACAATAGAGGCTTTGTGTCTTACTCCGCTGTCCAAAAGAGCGTTATTTACGCGTCCTACTACCATTGCCATGGGAATACACTTATGCGTCTTATCAAGTCCTCTATCGTCCAAAAATACTATATGTACATTTTCGTTTTTCACCGCCTCTACTATGTCGTAAACCAAATCCTCCAAAGAACCGTGCAAATTCTCTTCAAAAAGCGTTGAAAATGTGCGGCATTTATACTCTTTTTTATAAAGCGGTTGATTCGGATCGCCGAAGCTTTTCAATACCTCAATGCGCTCTTGCATAAGAATCGGAGAGATGGATTTTATACGAAAAGCGTGAAGCGGCGTTTCATCTAAGACATTGTGGACTTGCCCGAAGTCAGTATTTAAGCTCATGACGACCATTTCTCTTATCGGGTCAATAGGCGGATTTGTAACTTGGGCAAATTTTTGCTTAAAAAAGTCCGTGAAAAATCGTTGCTTTTGACTGAAAGCGGCAAGCGGCGTATCGTCTCCCATAGAACCCGTAGCTTCTTTGCCTAACTTCATCATCGGTTCGACAATCATTTCGCGTATCTCTTGCGTGATATTGTTATAACGCTGCAAATATTCCAAATTGTCAAATTGATAATCTTTCGTATTGGCAAATAGAATATCTACATATTCTTGCAGGTAAAACATATTTTTATTAAGCCATTCAGTATATGGGTGGGAATTTTTGAGATAGTCGTTTATCTCGTGGTTTTTCATCACTTTGCTAAATTTTAAATCAATACCGAGCATTTCGCCGCTTTGCAGTCGTCCGCGTTCCAAAATATTCTCTTCATCTACTTTAAGTACGCCGTATTCGCTTGCAATTAAAATCTTGTGATCTTTTGTAATAATATATTTTGCAGGACGCAGACCGTTTCTATCCAAAATACAGGCTATATATCTGCCGTCTGTTAAAGATATAGCCGCAGGTCCGTCCCAAGGCTCAAAACTATTGCTTGCATACTCATAAAACGATCTGAGTTTTGCGTCTATATGCGGCGAATTTTGCCAAGGAGCAGGTATTAAAACGCGCGCGGCTTTAAAAAAATCATAACCGTTTACAAGTAAAAACTCAAATACATTATCCAAACTGGCGCTGTCGCTTATGTCATCAGCGGTAATTGGCAGCAAACTGCGCAACTCTTTATCGGAATAAACGGAACTTTTTAAAAATTCGCTTTTTGCTTTAAGATTAAAACGATTAGCGCCTATGGAGTTTATCTCGCCGTTATGCGCAAGCGTACGAAACGGTTGGGCAAGTTTCCATTTTGGAAGCGTATTTGTAGAAAATCGTTGATGAAACAGTGCAAAAACCGCCTTAAAACTACTATTTTGCAAGTCTTTATAAAATTCCCGCAAATAGGTCGGCATAACAAGACCTTTATAGGATATGACTTTATCCGAAAATGATGATATGTAAAAATCATCATCGTTTTTAAGAGCGTTTTCAATATTGCGCCTTGCCAAATACAAAAGCGCTTCAAAGCGTTTCGTGGCTATTAAAGAGTTGGGTATGACAAAAACCTGCGTAATTTTAGGAAGTGTTTTAAGCGCCAATTCGCCCAAAGCGTTTATATCTATCGGCACATCGCGGTAGAGTAAGATTTTGAGGTCGTTATCTTGACAAATTTCCTCAAATACACTCTTTTGTTCCTCTTTTGTAAAGAATACTTGGGCTACTGCAAACTGTTTGGGTAGATCCACGCCAAGTTTCGCCGCCTCTTTTTTCATAAATTCCACAGGCAGTGAAAAAAGCAGTCCGCTGCCGTCTCCGCTTTTGCCGTCCGCAGCGATAGCGCCTCTGTGCACCATTCGTTCAAGCGCTAAAATAGCGTCTTTGACGATATCGTGCGAGGCTATGTTGTTAATGTTCGCGAGCAATCCGAAACCGCAGTTGTCTTTGTAACTTTTATATAGTTCCATCAATCACCTTTACATATTCATGGCGTTAACCAGGCAAAAAAGTTCAAGAATATACCAAAAAAAAGCTTTAATATCAATTACTTTGTTTTTTGTGAGATTGCGTAAATTTTCTATACCAAAAATAAAATTAAAATTCAATAAA
>JAISNU010000022.1 GCA_031276075.1 Campylobacteraceae bacterium | reverse complement strand
ATGGCAATCTTTTCTGTCATTGCGAGGAACGCAGAGACGAAGCAATCCATAATCATAAATAAAAAAACAATTGTTCATTTTTTCACAATAACGCCTTTTGATTGTTAAAAGTATGGATTACTTCCTGCTTCGTAAACTCGCAGTCGCAATGAGACGGAAGTAAGGAGGCGTTTTAGTTATGAATTACCGCGCCGTTTCGTGCCTCGCAATGACGGAAAAAGAGCCTTGCATGACGAGGAAAGCGACAACGACGGAATTGCTGTTTTGTTTGCATGAGGAATTTCATACAATGGCGGAGAAGTGCATCGTGAATTTGCAAAACATCAATAATGGAGTGCAAAAGCGGCAAAGAGCGAAGTTATACAATCATCTATCTGCAATTTTAAAATGAGAGTTAAAGAGTTTAGCCAAATTTTGCGCCAATAAGTCGTATCCTGCGGCATTTGGGTGGATTTGGTCTGATTTTAACGCAGGCGTTTTGATGATTTTTGCAAGCGTGCCGTCATCGTAAATGAGATTGTACTCATCGGCAAGTTCATCATAGAGATTGTCCGCGTCAGTGAACAGTCCGCTTGGCACACCGACAAGTACTACATCTATATTTTTGTTTTGCATAAGAGTTATCATGAATGAAATATTTTGTTTTGTCTCTTTTAAATCATGCTTTCTTAATATATCATTTCCGCCGTGGCAAAGAATAACAATACGCGGCTTTATTTCATCAAGCAAAGCGGGCAGTCTTGCCGCTCCTTGCCTGCTGTCTTCACCGCTTATACCCGCGTTTATAACGCGCATGTTCAGTATGCTGCCAAGCCGCGCGGGGTAAGCTTCGTTTTCCTTTGCGCCGTAGCCTTCCGTCAAACTGTCGCCGAAGGCGAGTATCACGCTCTCTTGTGCGATTTCAGTTTTGCCGTTTGCTTTTATAAATATAAACGCCGCCATTAAACACACGCCGATGATAATCAACTTTTTCATTTTATCAATCCGCCGCAAGAGCTTCGCCAAAAACCGCGTATGTCCATTTTTTAATTTACCTCTTTAATTTGTAAAAAAATATTATACCGTTTTTAAAACCAAATAGAGTATAATCACACTTTTATAAAACGGACGGGAAATGAGAAGGATAAACAAAAAAGAGGCGCAAGAACTGCTGAAACTTCCGCTTGGCGAACTTGGAAAACTGGCGTTTGAAAGAAAGTGCGAATTGCATCCTGATAAAATCACGACATTTGTCGTAGACAGAAATATCAATTATACGAATATATGCTGGGTGGATTGTAAATTTTGCGCCTTTTACCGTCACAAAAAAAATGAAAGCGCATATATTTTAAGCTTTGAAGAGATAGGCAAAAAGATTGAAGAGTTGATAGCTATAGGCGGTACTCAAGTGCTGTTTCAAGGCGGCGTGCATCCGAGTTTGAAGATAGAGTGGTATGAAGAGTTGGTAGAGTGGATATCCAAACGCTACCCTTCCATAACTATTCACGGCTTTTCGGCTGTAGAGATTGATTATATAGCTAAAATCTCCAAAATAAGCATAAAAGAGGTTTTACAACGATTGCAAAGCAAAGGGTTGTACTCTATCCCTGGAGCGGGCGCGGAGATTTTGAGCGACAAAGTCAGAGATATTATCGCGCCGAAAAAACTTGACGCGTCCAAGTGGATAGAGGTGCATGAGAGCGCTCATAATATAGGCATGAAGTCCACTGCTACTATGATGTTCGGTACGGTTGAAGAAGATGAGGATATTATAGAACATTGGGAGCGCATAAGGGATTTGCAGGACAGGACAGGCGGATTTAGGGCGTTTATTTTATGGAGTTTTCAAAGTCAAAATACTGCGTTAAAAGCCGAAATTCCCGAAATCAGAAAACAATCGTCAAATAGATATCTAAAACTTTTAGCTCTATCGCGGCTGTTTTTGGATAATTTTAAAAATATTCAAAGCTCATGGGTAACGCAGGGAAGCCATATAGGGCAGTTAGCGCTGATGTTTGGGGCAAATGATTTGGGGAGTACTATGATGGAAGAAAATGTCGTCGCGGCGGCAGGCATGGCGCATCGTATGAGTCAGGACGAAATGGTGCGGCTTATACAAGATATCGGCGAAATTCCTGCAAAAAGGGATACAGCGTATAATATTTTGGAAGTTTACAGATGATAAAAAAAGTTTTTTTGGCGATTTTATTGGCACAAGGAGTTTTAATGAGTAAAGATGTGATAAATGTTGAGGTAAGCGGCGTTTTGGTACCCGTGATATTTGAAGAGGATAAAAGCCTCCCGATAGTCTCCATGCAGCTTGTATTTTTAGCTGCTGGAAGTATAGAGGATAACGGTACGGACGGACTTTCGCGTTTTAGCGCAGCTATGTTGAACGAGGGTACGGCAAAGATAAAAGCGGCTGATTTTGCCGAAGAGCTGGAAAATAGAGCTATAAGTTTCGGCGTAAGCGCGGGAAGAGAAACTATGGTATTTGAATTATCGTCGCTTAAAGAAGAGTTTGCTTTTGGAGCAAATATGATAAAAGCAGTACTTGAAAAACCGAATTTTTCAAAAGAGGCGTACAAAAAGGTCAATATGCAGACTTTGGGCGAGATTTTGAGTAAAGAGAGCGATTTTGACTATATAGCTTCGCTTCGATTAAAAGAGTTGATGTATGCAAAAACACCGCTTGGAACGGCAAATCTCGGAACAAAAGAGAGTTTGAAAAAGATAAATACGGCAGGCGTTGAAAAATTTGTAAAAAATCACCTTGACTTGTCAAATCTCATCGTCGTTATCGGCGGAGATATAAGCGCAGATGAAGTTAAAACGCTTTTAAAAGATACCCTTTTGCCGCTTCCAAAAGGCATAAAAAGAGAACTTGGCTTTTATGAAGTCTCGTCTTCAAAGGGGCGTGAAATTCAAACAAAAAAGAGCGAGCAGGCGTATATCTATTTCGGCGCGCCGTTTTATATGAAATTTGACGATAAAGATGCTTATAAAGCCAAAGTCGCTTCGTTTATATTGGGCGAGAGCGGTTTTGGAAGCCGCTTAATGGAGGAGATAAGAGTTAAAAAAGGACTTGCTTATTCGGCATATTCCAGATTTAACATGGACAAAACTTCAAGCAGTTTTAACGGGTATTTGCAGACAAAAATCAAAACTCAAGACGAAGCGCTGGAGCTTGTACAAAAAATCATACGCGAATTTACCGATAATGGAGTTACAAAAGAGGAGTTAGAGCAGGCTAAGAAATTTTTGCTCGGCTCGGAACCTTTAAGGGTTGAAACGCTGTCTCAAAGATTATCGCGTTCGTTTAGCGAGTACTATTCGGGGCTTGGACTTGGTTACTCCAAAGAACAGTTGAAGAAGATAGAGAATTTGAGCTTGGAAGAGTTAAACGAATTTATTAAAAATCATAAAGAGATAAACGAGCTTATATTTTCAATCGTTACCAATGACGCCGCAGCATAAACGCTATTTTGAAAAATTAGGCATAAATTCTATTATAGGACTTTCGCTTTTTGCGCCTGTGAGATATGACGATTTGACGCCGTCGGTTTATCCAAAATTAGGAGAGTTAAATGTCGTAGAGATAAGCGTCAAAACTTTTCAAAAAATGCCTAAATTTTTAAAAATAAGCGTTGAAGCATGGGGTTTGGATGCGGAATTGATTATTTTTAATCCCAAAAGTTTTCACTACGCCGTATTTAAAGTCGGAGGTAAATTTTTTGTGCGTGCTTTGGCGCAGAGAAATTTTGGCAAATTGCAGCTTGTGCAGCCGAAGATCCTATCCCAAGTCGGCGGTATTTTTAGCGTTTATAAAACCGAAGTTGCTTCAAAGACTATGAACCTTCTTGTAAGCGAATATCTAAAAGAGGATAGTTTGACACAAGAGGGGCTGCCCGCGCCGATAGCCAAAAAACTTATATCTTTGCATAGTCCGGTTCTTGGGCAAAATTATGAAAAAAGTCTGAAAGAGGCGTCTTATGCTCTGAAATTTGCCGAAATATATCTATTTTTAAAAACTCTCAATGCTAAAAAACAGTATTTTGAAGCCTCATGCGCGCTTGTTTCAGATGAGAGAGAGTTTATCAAAAGTCTTCCTTTTTCTCTGACGAACGATCAAAAAAAAGCGATAGCGGATATAAAGGGGGATTTGGCAAGCAAGGTTGCCGCAAAGCGCGTTATCATGGGCGATGTCGGCAGCGGTAAAACAGTCGTAATTTTTGCTGCCGTGATGATGGCGTATCCCAAAAAAGCCGTTTTAATGGCGCCGACGACTATTTTATGCGCTCAGATATACAATGAAGCTAAAAGGCTTTTGCCGCCGTTTGTACACATAGTTTTAGTTGAGAGCGGCGAGAAAAACATATGTCTTGACGAGGCTGATTTTATCATCGGAACGCATGTGCTTTTATATCGCGAACTGCCAAAATGCGATTTGGTGATGATAGACGAACAGCATCGTTTCGGCACGGCGCAAAGAGACGCCATACACAAAATGGTAAGCGAAGGCAAAACCCACCCGCATTTTTTGCAGTTTAGCGCAACGCCGATTCCGCGTACGATGAGCCTTATACACTCGTCTTTGGTGAAATATTCATTTATTAAAGAGATGCCTTTTAAGAAAGATATAGATACTTTTATTATAGATAAAAACGGTTTCGGACGCATGCTCGCACATGTGGAAAATGAGATAAAAGAGGGCAGACAGACAGCCGTTATATATCCGCTTGTGGAGGAGAGCGAGTTTTTATCGTATCAGTCTATAGACGAAGGTAGAGCGTTTTGGGAGAAGCGTTACAGCAGCGTTTTTATTACGCACGGCAAAGATAAGGATAAAGAGCGGATTTTGGAAGAGTTTGCAAAAAGCGGTTCGGTTTTGCTTGCGACTACGGTTGTTGAAGTAGGTATTTCGCTGCCGAAACTATCAACTATCATTATAGTAGGCGCAGAACGCTTAGGGCTTGCTACGCTTCATCAATTGCGCGGAAGAGTGAGCCGCACGGGGCTGAAAGGATACTGTTATTTATATACCAATCAACCGCACAATACAAGGCTTAAAGAATTTGCCAATACTGTAAGCGGATTTGACATAGCCGAACTTGATTTGAAATACCGCCAAAGCGGCGACATATTAAGCGGCGTATTGCAGCACGGAGTGCAGTTTAAATGGTTTTCGCTTAGCGAAGATAGTGATATTTTAATGAAGGCGAAACGCCTGTTAGAGATTTGATGTATTTTTCTATTCTTTTGTTATCCCGCACGATAGGCAATAGTAATTTCATCATTATTTGTTCGTTTCCGTCATGACGATCTTTTTTTCGTCATTGCGAGGAGCGGAGCGACGAAGCAATCTAAAAAATGGAACCCATTTAACAAATAGTTTTCCGTCATTGCGAGGAATACGCAGTATAACGAAGCAATCTATTTGTTATGCAAAATAATCACCTTTTATCATTACAAGCCATTGAAAATGGCGCGGCAATCCTCTCTTCCGTCATTGCGAGACACGAAGTGTTGTAGCAATCCAGAATTTATAATAATAAAAAATATCATTAATAATACACAAAGTTATTTTTTATTTTACATGTCCAAATTGTTTCATATTATTTTTAGATTGCTTCGTCTCTGCGTTCCTCGCAATGACAGAGGGGCAGACATTTCTGGATTGCTGCGCAATGCTTGCAATGACGGAAGAAAGGGAATTACTTCGATGTTTTATTTCTATCAAAAATAGATTGCCGCGCCAATTTCATTGGCTTATAATGACAAAAGAGAACGCATATGTTTTACTTGCCGTAAGAAAATGACAACCTTTTCTGTCATTGCGAGCCAATGAAATTGGCGCGATGATAAAATAGCGGTTAATTTATATCAGCAAGAGAGAGAAAATTTTTTATTATCGTATTGCCATGCGACGTTAAAATTGATTCAGGATGAAATTGTACGCCGTACACATTAAAATCCGCATGTTTTACCGCCATGATTTCGCCCTCATCGCTCGCCGCTATAACTTTCAGGCATGAAGGCACATTGGAAGCGTCCGCCGCTAAAGAGTGGTATCTTGCGACTAAAATCCGACTTGGCAAACCGCAAAAAAACGGGCTTTGAGGATCAACCGTTATAAGCGAAGCTTTGCCATGCATGAGATATTTGGCGTAAATAACTCTAAGATTGAATGCTTCGCATATCGCCTGATGTCCTAAACAGACGCCGAGCAGCGGAATTTTAGCGGCAAAATATTGAACCGCCTTTATGCAAATTCCCGCCTCTTCAGGCCGTCCAGGACCAGGAGAAAGCACAATACATGAAGGGTTTAACGCTTCTATTTGTTTCACGGAAAGCTCATCATTTCTTATGACTTTTATATCGGGGTTTATGGAGCCGATTAATTGATAAAGATTGTATGAAAAACTGTCATAATTATCTATCAAAAGTATCATTTTGCCGCTCCTGCTGCAAGATTTAGCGCATTTATGACCGCCTTTGCCTTATTGTTGCATTCTGCAAATTCGTTTTCGGCTGCACTCTCGGCTACTATACCCGCTCCAGAGCGCACATAAACTTTGCCGTTTTTCTTAAAGGCTATGCGTATCGCTATACATGTATCCATATCGCCCGTAAAACTTATATAGCCTATTGCGCCGCCGTAAATACCGCGCCTGTTTTTTTCAAGAGCATGAATGATTTCGCATGCTCTGATTTTCGGTGCGCCTGAGAGTGTACCAGCAGGCAAAACAGCGTCTATCGCATCAAGCGCATTTTTATCGCTTCGTATTTCGCCCTCAACGATTGAGCCTATATGTATGACATGCGAAAAACGCACTATTGAAAGATATTTCGCCACTTTTACGCTTCCAAAACGGCTTATTTTGCCTATATCGTTGCGCCCCAAATCCACAAGCATATTATGTTCTGCCAACTCTTTTGGGTCATGTAAAAGCTCTTTTTCAAGCTCCATGTCTTCATGAACGGTTTTGCCGCGTACTCTTGTGCCTGCAAGCGGAAATGTAGAGACTTTTTTGCCGTTTAATTTTACAAGCGTTTCGGGAGATGCGCCCGCGATTTCCACCATATCGCTGCTAAAATAGAACATGTAAGGCGAAGGATTTGACTTGCGCAAAATTTCGTAAGTTTCAAAAAGACTGCCCTCCGCTTTAGCATCAAAACGGTTTGAAAGCACAACTTGGAAAATATCTCCCTCTTTAATATGGCGTTTGGCGCATTCCACCATCGCGCAGTATTCGGATTTGCTAAACAGCGCGTTAAATTTGGAAGTTAGTTTCAGTTTTGGAATAAGCGCTTTTTTACCCTCTTTGATAAGTTGTTCTATGCTTTCAAGTTCATTTAACGCTTTATTGTAATTTTCGCTTAATGAATCTGTTTTGATATTTATTATTAAAAAAATCTCTTTTTTCAGATTATCAAACGCTATCACTTTATCAAAAAGCATCAAATCCGCGTCTTTAAAATTTTCCGTATCCTCGCCCTCTAATTTCAGGCTTTTTTCGGCGTATTTGACAAAATCATACGAAAAATATCCCACAAGTCCGCCGCTAAATGGAGGCAGAGAGTCAAGTTTCGGCGCTTTATTGTCGTTTATAATTTTTTGTATACACTCTTTGGGGTTATCGCTTTTTATGGTGAAATCGGCTCCGTTTTTGATGCTTATAACGCCGTCTTTGCATGATATTTCAAGCTTTGGATTGTACCCCAAAAATGTGTACCGCCCCGTATCGTTCTCATCTTCCAAACTCTCCAAAATAAAACAGTGGCGCGAAATATTTTTCAAAATTTTAAAAATCTCAAGACTCTGCAATTTATCCTGCGGAATAACTTTATAAACAGGCACAGTTTTATATTTAAGCGAAAGTTTTTTTAACTCTTCAAAATCTTGCACGATAATCCTTTAATTATTAAAGTTTGTATTATACATTTTTCATCATTTTTGTCAAATAAGAGAGAGTGCAAAAAATAATCAACTGCTGATTCTTACATTTTCAAGCTCTCTTAACCTGTTAATAAAAATTTCATTTACATTAAACGGCAGCGGTATATTTACGCTCTGATCGCATGCAATGATTTTCAATACCGCTTTGCGCTCTCCGCCGGAGTGTTCGCTTGAAAGCGCTTGGATTTGTTTTAAGACGGTCGTATCGGAAGATAATTCCACGACTATTTCCACATCGGACATTTTTTCTTCGCCAAATACCGCTTTTGCAACGCATGAATCATTGCTTCCGCCGTTGTTTTCAAATGTTTCATCTGCTGCGTCCAGAGTGTTTTTTTCGCTTTTTACCGCTTTGACAACTTTTTGCTTCTGTTTTTTAGCCTCTTCCAAATTCATAATATTTAACACTCTAAAAGAGTTAGTCCCGTCCTCTTTTATGAAGTTTGCCAAAACGGCGACAGGCTCGTTCAAATTTATCTTTTCAAGCAGTCCCATCATACTTTCAAAGACCGTAAACTCCAGCGTACCGCGCAAATCAAGCAGAGTAAGAATTCCAAATTTGTTGCCCTTTTTGCTCGTTTTGGTTTTTATATCTTCTACTTTGCCGACAAATAGAAGTTTTGAACCGTTTTCGCATTCGTCAAGTTCAGTTGAAAGTGTGTATTTTATCTTTTTTAGCTGCTCTTTAAACTCTTCAAGCGGATGCCCTGAGATATAAAGTCCGGTCGTTTCCCGCTCAAAATCAAGCACTTTTTTTAATTCGTATTCTGGATAATGCTGAAGCTCTATTTTGACTGAAAGTATCTCTTCATGAGCGCCGAAAAGCGACCCAGCCGCGCCGCGCCTTAGTTCAGACTTGTTTAAGTTCGCTTTGATAATAATATCTATCTGATCCAAAAGCGCTCTGCGCGAAAAACCAAAATTGTCAAATGCGCCTGATTTTATAAGGCTTTCTATGACTTTTTTATTGACTTTCTGTCCATCTATACGCGAAATAAAATCACTTATATCTGTGAAATTTTTCTCGCTTCTGGCTTCAAGTATGGACCTGACAGCCGCTATTCCTACGCCCTTTATCGCGCCGAGTCCAAATAAAATGGCTTTTTTGTCCTCATGTATAATAACGGGCGTAAATTCAACATCGCTTTTTGTTATATCAGGCGGCAGGAGTTTTATATCAAGCCTGTCAAGTTCGTCTATATATTGAACGATTTTATCCGTATTGTTTTGCTCGCTTGTAAGAAGCGCCGCCATAAACTCTTGAGGATAATGCGCTTTAAGCCATGCGGTTTGAAATGTGAGCATGGCGTAGCCTGCGGAGTGGGATTTGTTAAAGCCGTAACCTGCAAATTTGACGATAAGGTCGAAAAGTTCTTCGGATTTTTTTCTGTTGTATCCGTTTTTAACCGCGCCTTCTACAAATTCACTTTTTAATTTATCCATCTCCTCTTTTATTTTTTTGCCCATAGCGCGCCTTACCAAATCCGCGCTTCCAAGCGAAAAGCCGCCGATAGTCTGGACTATCTGCATGACTTGTTCTTGATATACAATGACGCCGTAGGTTGGTTTCAGTATCGGCTCCAAAGCGTCAAATGCGTAAGTTATTTTCGCGCGCCCATGCTTTCGCTCTATAAAATCATCAAGCATTCCCGACTCCATAGGACCAGGACGGTAAAGCGCCACAACAGCTATAATATCTTCAAATGTGGTCGGCTGAAGTCTCGCATTTAACTGCTGCATACCCTCGGACTCTATCTGAAATAAGCCCATGGTATGACCGCTTTTAATAATATTATATACGGCTTTGTCGTTCATATCTACCGACGACCAATCTATCTTGATATTGTGCTTTTTTTCTATCAACTCCACAGCGTCGCTTATAACGGTAAGCGTATTCAATCCTAAAAAGTCAAATTTTATCAAATCCACATCTTCAAGATATTTCAATGAATACTGCGTAATAATATTGTTTTTATCAGACGGTTTATAAAGCGGCGTTTTTTTCCAAAGCTCCTCATTGCTTATGACAACGCCTGCGGCATGCATACCGGCGTTTCTATTCAAGCCTTCAAGCGCAACGGCAAATTTCCACACGCGTTTTGCATTTTCATTTGTCTCTATCAACTCTTTCAATCTCGGCTCTTTTTGCAAAGCTCCGGGTTTAAAATCCACATCTCCCTCTTTGCCTTTTCCTGCCAGAGTTATTTCAAGTTCGTTTGGTATAAGTTTTGCCATCGCATCCGCTTCGGCATATGGAACGCCAAGCACTCTCGCAACATCTCTTATAACGCCGCGCGCTAAAAGTTTGCCGAAAGTTATAACTTGTGCAACATTGTATCTGCCGTACTTTTGTACGACATATTGAAAAATCTCTTCGCGCCTTCGCTGGCAAAAGTCAATATCAATATCAGGCATGCTGATACGGGCGGGATTTAAAAACCGTTCAAAAAGCAAATTGTAAGGCATGGGGTCAATATCGGTAATTTTCAGCGCGTAAACTACCAAACTTCCCGCTGCCGAACCGCGTCCCGGACCTACGGGAATGCCGCGCTCTTTCGCTTCGCGGATAAAATCCCAAACGATTAGCATGTAGCCCGGAAATTTCATCTCTTTAATAATCTCCAATTCACGCTCAAATCTTTCGCGATATTCTGCATGCTTTATTTCAGGCACATTTTTCAACCGCTCTTCAAGTCCGATACGGCAAACTTTATCAAACAGCACCTTATCATTTTCAAGTGAGATTTTTTTGTCAGGTTCAACCAGCGCGACCCCATACTCTTTCGCATATTCCTGCGTAAAGAGAAAATTCGGCGGCGTTGGATTACCAAGGTTTAGCGCGAGATTGCATTTATCAACAATCTCTTGCGTATTTTCAATAGCTTCGGGAATGTCAAGAAACAGCCGCGCCATCTCTTCAGGCGTTTTAATATAAAATTCATGCACGGAGTGGCGCAGTCTTTTCGGGTCGTCAAACTGCTTATTCATAGCGATGCACATAAATGCTTCATGCGCTTCAGCATACTCTTTGAAAGGATAGTGCGTATCGTTTGTGGCGATAATTTTAATTCCTGTCTCTTTTGAAAGGCGTATAATCTGCTCATCTATCGCAAGTTGGTCGTTTATGCCATGCCGCATGAGTTCAAGATAAAAATCTTCGCCGAATATATCCTTATATTCAAGCGCAACCTCTTTGGCTTTTTCGTATCCTTTTGCGCCGAACTGTACATTCCGCTCGCTTCTCGTATTCAAATGCCAGCTCACTTCGCCCTGCAAACATGCAGACGAGCAGATAATTCCTTCGCAGTTTTGCCTCAAAAGCCGCTTGTTTATGCGCGGAAAGTAGTAAAAACCCTCTATAAAACTCATAGAACTTAAATACATGAGGTTTTTATATCCTGTTTCGTTTTTGGCAAAGAGGCATACATGAAAACGCTGTTTTATGCTTTTATCGCCCAAATCATCGCCGTTATGAATATAAGCTTCTATACCGATAACAGGTTTGATACCCTCTTTTGTCATAGTTTTGTAAAAATCAATCGCTCCGAACATATTTCCATGATCAGTTATCGCGGCGGATTTTACGCCCTGCGCTTTCAGTCGTTTTGCTAATTCTTTGATTTTATTTGCGCCGTCAAGCAGCGAATATTCCGTATGCAGATGCAGATGCGTAAAATTCATATAAGACTCTAAATGTAGTTTTGGGTTATTATACATTTTCGGCGCTTAAAAAAGAGTGGCAATTTTCCATCGGCTCTCTTCTAAAATTTAAAAAAAACAGTAAAAACTCTTCTTTAAATATTGACAAAAATTAAATATTAGCATAAAATAATACTTTAATTCTTTAAGAGGAGTAGATTATGGCTGGTTGCAGTTGCGGCGCAGACAAAAAAAGCGCGGCTGAAAAGATTTTGGGATTGGCTGTATGCACCAAAACGCATCAGTGTTTTGTTACATGCATTGTTGAGAAGGCGTTGCCGATACTGTTTTGGCTTGCAATTCTTGGAAGTTTTATAGCAGCTTTCAAAGCGGCTAATATCGTTTTTGGCGTTGGAACTGTAATATTGACTTTTTTTACAGTTTTGATAGGCAGTATTATCTTTACATTTATCTCTTTTTATTTGATATATCTTTTAAAGGCGATAAATGACGCTTTAAAAAAAGATAAGGATAGCTGCGGCTGCGGCTGCGAAGATGGCGCAGAAGTTAAAAAAGAGGAAAATATTACCGTTAAAAAACGCGGAAGAAAACCAAAAGTAACAGCTTAAACAGCTCCCTGCCTCGTTTTTTCACCAAAACGGGGCGGCTTTTTCAATCGGCAATTTATCCAATAAGATAATTGTGCAAATTTATGTACTTATGTGCAGATAAATCCGCGCTTGTGGTTTGTTTTTCAAAACTCTTTCTTGTCATGGAAATGAGCGGGAGAAATTTTATTTTTATCATTTCCGCCGCCGTTTTTTTATTTTGATGTACAATCAGCAAATCTCATATTATTTTGAACAGCTTATCATTATTTTTACAACAAAGCGCATTTGCAAGAGACTGCCGAAAAATATTATGAGAAATTCAAATTTTTTTATTATCGCATATTTTAGCTATAAAACATAGACTTTTTTGTTATTCTTACTTTTTCTATTTTTTTATAATTTTCACGCCTGCTTTATTGTTTGCCATTCTTGTTTTTATTTTTTGCGCAGGCGGAAATTCCGCCAAAAAAGCAAATTCATATCAAAAACAAGGCAATAATTTCGCTATTGCAAGGAGTGAAACAGCGAAACGATACATAAAACACGCTTTTTTGTTATTATAAGAAATGTGAAGTTAGAACAGATACGGCTTTGGCAACGGCAATCCTCTTCTCCGTCATTGTGAGCCACTATGGACAACACGGCAATCTCCTCCCCCTCCTTCTCCGTCATTGCGAGGAGTGTAACGACGAAGCAATCCATAATTGACAACAATACCATTGTTATGAAGATAATCATTTTTTCATTATTATGGTTTTGGATTGCCGCGCTGACTTCGTTAGTTCATAATGACGGAAATGAGCAATTGATTTGAATGGTAGAGTGCATGAAATAATAAATGGTTTTTATTGTCATTAAATGGATTGCCGTACCGCAAGCGGTTCGCAATGATGAAATAGAATGCAAGAATGGCAAAAAATTAGGTGCAATAATACAATTCTGGATTGCCGCAGTACTTCGTGTCTTGCAATGGCATAATTACTATTTATCTGCATGGATGATTTTCATACAATTCCCATCTCTCCGTCATTGCGAGCAAAGCGAAGCAATCCAGAAAAATACCTGCCCTTTCCGTTAAGCTTACGAAACAGATCCAGAAAACATACACTTTCCGTTAAGCTTGCGAAACAGGACGAAATAAATCCAGAAAACATTCCCTTTCCGTCATTGCGAGACACTATGGACAACATGGCAATCTCCCCCCCCCTCCGTCATTGCGAGAAGTGCAACAATTCTTACTCTTTTTTGTCATTGTAAAGTATAGATTGCTTCGTTACTGACGCTCCTCGCAATGACACAACCTCTTCCGTCATTGCGAGCCGCTTGCGGCGTGGCAATCCAGAAAGCATTACAATTAAATGTTTTATATAATAAGACTTATCAAAATATCCGAAAATATGGAATTGTTTTAGTAGTTGGTGGATTGCTTCGCAAGCTCGCAATGACGGAAAAGGTTGTCGTTTTGTTGCAAGAATGACGGAATGGGCAATGGGACTGTTACGCAGTTTTCAAAGAAACATTTCGGGAATGCGCCTTTTATATTGCCTATAAAAAACTCGTAAAGACCAAAGTTTTCAAGGAAGCATTTTAAAAATGTGCTTCATTTATTTCCAACGGTTCGCAATGACGGAGAATTATCTCCTGTGCAGGCGGAAATTCAAAAACCGCCGATGTTTATCACGAATTGACCAAATCATCCATCTTCGTCAAAATACCCAAACCTTTTTCAAGAGGGAAAAATTCAACATTCATATTATACTTATCAGCCCAAGTTTTGCATATCTCTTTTTCTTCGTTTCTATTTGCATCATCTATCCAAACTTTGGCATTTGGACTCAATCTACCATAAAGAGCAGGGACGGCGGGATAACGGGCAAAAGGACAAGTAAGTCCGGGAGGTCCGTCTACTATAAGCAGGTCAATATCTCGTATATCGTCTATACATTTTCTTTGATACCAAAATGCAGGCTCTTGTCCGCTGTACATATGTTCGCCCTGCCAAAATTCAAGCGGTGCGATACGCAAATCTATAAAATTTTCCAGCGACTCTTTTTTGATATTTTGAAGCGTTTGAGCGCCAAAATGTTCCAAATGATCTATGGAATACAGCAAACCTTCGCCGTTTTGCCTTAAAGCATCGCATATGACTATGGTAGAAACTCCGCTTCCAAACTCTACTATTTTTTGAGGTTTTGCAAATGCGATATATTCATGCAGTCTCAATAAAATATCAGGCGACATCGGCCACCCGCGCGTAGGCGGCAGAGAATTTTGAAGTTTTAACCGCTTGACGAGCCAATAAAAACTCTCATTTTGAGCAAAATTTAGCTTTTCCACATAGTATATTTGCGATAGTATCTTTGCCTGTATATCATGTAACTTTTTATCTTGCTCGGCGAGAAGCTTTTTTAGTATAACGGTATCGTATCTCATGTTTTGCCTTGAAATAATTTAACGCGTATTATACACTAAATTAAAATGGTGTCCGTTTTTTGCCTGTTATTTAATGTTTTTAAGAAGTTTGCCTAAAAATTCTTTTGAAGTTTAGATAAAAGGCTTTTTTTGTTATGCGAGTTTTTTATTATTGGGACTTTCTTCCGTCATTGCGAGGAGCGAAATATAATAGCAATCCAAAACGCCATTTCCGTCATTGCGAAGAGGCTTAAGCACAACAATTATCCTCCTCCGTCATTGCGAGAAGTAGCAGCAATCCAGAAAATTACAAATAAAGTTAATTTTATTCCTTTCAAAACAAAAACTTAAAATATAAAATATTCCATACTATTGGATTGCCGCGCTGACTTTGTCAGCTCGCAATGACTGAGAGGTTGTGTCATTGCGAGGACTGCGAAGCACGACGAAGTAATCCATAGTCCATGAAAAAAATGATTTCTATTTTTCTAAATACGCTTTTTATTTATTACAAATTAATAGATTGCCGCGCTGACTTTGTCAGCTTACAATGACAAAAAAGAGATATTTACGCGAAAATAATAACTCATTCCGTCATTGCGAGTCGAAGCAATCCATAACCACGAATCAAAAAAACAATTGTTTTTATATAACAAAAAGTGTCATTAAAATAAATGAAACTATCTTTTATTTACATGTTTGGATTGTTCTTATTGTTTTTCTGGATTGCTTCACCGCAAGCGGCTCGCAATGACGGAAAAGAGAAATTGCCGCGACACCTCGTGTCTCCTAATGACGGAGGCATTTAGATTACCGCTACCATGTAAGCTTGCAGTCGCAATGACAAA
>JAISNU010000131.1 GCA_031276075.1 Campylobacteraceae bacterium | reverse complement strand
TTAACAATGACAACCATTTTTGTCATCGCGAGGAGTACGAAGCAATCCAAAAAAATCAACACAATAATTCAAAAATATAAATTACCAGCTACAGGTTATTATCATAATATATTACTCCGTTTGTAACATCTACTTCCAACCTTAAAATGTATCTTTGTACATGATAATTTCTTGATAACTCTACATCTTTCTGAATGCCTGTCGTGTATTCAACTACTGCTTCTTTCCTGTTATATACTCTTGCCATGTTTATTTTTTTCCTTTTTTCCTTTTTTGCCCTTTTTGGACATTTTTTGATAAATATTCTCCATTCTGTTTAATAAAAAACCAAAAAATAAAGTAATAAACCCCGTAATTAATCCGTCTTTTATCTCTTTATCCATTTTTTACCAACTGAAATGTAAAAATTTTTTAGATGCTTTTACAATTACTAAAATAGTTAAGCCCGCAAAAAAGCCGATTTTAGCGGCTGATTTTGTCTCTTCACTGATATTTTCAAGAATTGCCATTTTTATGCTCCTTTCAAAAGATTGTATTTTTTCAAAAAATCTGTTACAATAATTTCAGATTTTTTAAAAGGATACATATGAACATTTATATTTGTATAATAATCGGTATCTTTATCGGTACTGTACTTCATTGCATAACAGAAATATTGTATAAAAAATATAGAAAGTTTACAAAGCATCAATAATTCCTATATCTCTCTTTGTAGTTTTAATCAAAGAGAATTTATCATCTTCCATGCCTAAAAATAAAAATTTAGGCAACTTTTGCAAAGTCTCTATATACCTCTCACCGCCTATTTTTCTAAAATAGTCTATATCATTCGGTTCAGTTAAACGGCTGAAATAAAATATATCAGTCATTGCCGTTAAATTGCGTCCAATATTCGCTGGACGGCGCGAAGTAGTAATTATATCAATAAGATAATGCCTGCCATACTGTATTATCTTATTCATGCAACTCTTATCGCTTGTGTGCGAATTGTAAAACATATCAATTTCATCAATTACAAATTTCAATACAACACTTGTACAGGATTTAAGCGAATCAAAAACATCCTCTGCGTCATTGCGAGACACGAAGTGTTGCGGCAATCCAATATTTAATAATAACAAAAGAGTGTCATTTGAAAAATAGATAATTATTTTTGTTCATGATTATGGATTGCTTTGTCTCTGCGTTCCTTGCAATGACAAAATTGGCGTTTCTTTGAATGGATTGCTTTGTCGTGCTTCACACTCCTCGCAATGACACAACCTCCTCCGTCATTGCAAGGAAGGAGTGTAACGACTGACGAAGCAATCTAAAAAAATAAAAAATAATCAAATATGTAAATTAAAAAGCAATTTGGTTTATTATTAACGATACTGTTTTTGCAAATTATGGATTGCCGCGCCGTAAGCGGCTCGCAATGACAGAATAAGTTTTTTGTTTTTATGGATTTTCACTTGCGCAGAAATGACAATTTCTGTTGTTGCAATTGTGAACTTGTAAAGCGAAAAACAATTTATTGCCATATTCCGTCATTG
This sequence comes from Campylobacteraceae bacterium, assembly GCA_031276075.1. Taxonomy (GTDB): domain Bacteria; phylum Campylobacterota; class Campylobacteria; order Campylobacterales; family Campylobacteraceae; genus JAIRKW01. The sequence goes on along the minus strand of JAISNU010000131.1, from coordinate 7,952 downwards.
CGAGGAATACACAGTATGACGAAGCAATCCATATTATAAACCCTACATATTAATTTAAAGGCATTTTTCTGTTATTGTAATGAGTATAACGGTTTGGAGTTGCCAAAGAAGCAATATATTCAAAAAAACTCTCCATCATTGCGAGGAGGGAGTGTAACGACTGACGAAGCAATCCATTGATTGAGAATAAAAATATGTTGTTTATTTTATTTATAATAATTTTTTTTGTTGTTACAAAGCACAGATTGCCGCGCCGTAAGCGGTTCGCAACGACAAAATTATTGCTTTCTGTAATTGTTCGGGTTGCTGCCGTTTTAGAGGAAATATCTTGGGAATGTGTTTTGCTTGTTTGCAATAATAATAAGATGCGTATTTAGTCATTAAAATAACGAAATGGTATAAAAATAAAAAATAAATATCAAATGATATCAGATTTTAATCTTTATGCATCGCATGCGGCAAACACAAAAAATGACATATCAATATGGAAGTAAAATATAGACTACTGCGCTTTTAGCCATTTATCGCGCTCGTCAATCAAAAAAGAGATTTTATCATAATCTATTTTTTCCTCTCTGACCATTTTAAAAAGAGTCATCAAAGGAGTTATACAGCATGTTTTATTACATAGCGTGACTAACTTTTTAACTTTTTTATACGGCAGATTCGGGTCTGCTTCATAAAATATCTTTTCGGCTTCTTTGATTGTTCTGTTTGCGCATTCGCAGATGATTTTTTGTTCAATGTTTTCCACCGAAAGCCTCAAAATAGAGCTTTTTCAACTCATTTGTACTTAAAACTCTTTTTCGTTTTGTAACTATTTCGCGTATTTTTGGCAAAATCGCGCTTATAACCATACTATCAGGTTCAAAACCCATTTTTTTGATATAAAATTCAAGCGTTGAACTGCCTGAGTGTTTGCCTATTGGGAAATTTCGTTTTAAACCTACGGTTTTTGGTGAAAAAGCTTCATAAGTTTTTTCGTTTTTTATCATGCCGTTTACATGTATACCCGATTCGTGCGAAAATATATGTTTACCGACTATCGGCGTATTTGGCTGGATTTTCAGCTTTGAGGCATTTTGTACAAGTTTTACCAAATTTTGCAAAGCTTTAGGATTTATCTCTCTTTTTTCGCCAAAAAGCTTTGCAAAAATCATCAATACCTGCTCAAAGCTTGCGTTGCCGGCTCTCTCTCCAAGACCTATGACGGTTGTATTTACACTAAACGCTCCTGCTTCAATGCCGCTTATGGCGTTCGCGGTAGCCATGCCAAAATCGTTATGCGTATGCATCTCTATATCCAAAAGTTTTAGATTTGTCAAATACAAGATATTTTCATAAATCTGACGCGGCTTCATGATGCCCACAGTATCGCAGTACCTGAACCGCTTAGCGCCGCATTCAAAACCAAGCTCCATTATCTCTTTTAAAAACAGCAGTTTGGCTCTGGAGCTGTCCTCGCCGCCTATACATACAAAAAGTCCCTCTTTTTTTGCTAAATTCAGACACTTTTCAAGTTGTTTTAAAACTTCGGATTTACTGCCGTTGTATTTTGCCTCTATCATAATATCGGATACGGGTATAGATAAATCAACAGCTTTAACTCCGCATTCCAAAGAACTTTCCAAGTCTTTCACGCCTGCTCTGTTCCATGTCATGACAGGAATCGGGAGATTTAAGGACAGTATCTCTTTTATATCATTTTGCTCTCTTTTGCCCATAGCCGGGATACCGACTTCAAGTTCATCAGCGCCCGCTTCAAACAGGGCTTTGGCAATTTTTAACTTCTCTTTTGTATTGAAAGCAACATACGGCGCCTGCTCGCCGTCTCTTAAAGTAGTATCGTTTATCAGCATGCTTGCAATTTTTCAAAACTAAAATGTTTTCTGACGGCTTTCAATACGGATATCTCTATCGGTTCATTCGCGTAATTTTCATCGCAGATGATTTTTGTACCGTCAAGCTCTTTTTTTGGACATTCGCCGATTTTTTGCGTGAGCAGTATATCGCAGTCGGACAACACTTTTTTTATCTCGTCTATGACATAAGTGCCGCACCCGACAGGACCTTTGCAGTACGATGTTTCTACACGCCTTGACATGATAAATTTTATGGCTTTATCGCCTGCTTCGTATATCAAAAACTCTTTCGCGCTTCCGAAATGTTCATTGATAAGCCCGTTTGACGCGGAAGTTACGGCTACAAGTTTTGTCTCGCCAGTAGAGCTTAACTCGTACTTTTGCGCTTCGGCTTTGAGAGCTTTTTCGTTTGCTGTTTTTAAGATATCTCTCCACTTTTCTATCTTTTCGTGCGCTTCGCGTCTTTTGTTGATATTATAATGCGCTTGAAGCTCCTCAAAACTTTTATCGGCAAAATCTTTTTTAAAAAACTCATCGCCTCTATCTTCGCCCAAAAGTCCTACTGCATCGGCTCTGCATTGCCTGCAATGGCGCATGAGCTTCACATCTGTTTCACAGGATTCCTGCACTTTCATCAGCAGTCGATGATCGGCGCTTTTTATGCCGTCAAGTCCGAATTTCGTACCGTATTCCGGTTTTGATATAAGAGGCATGACATTAAATATAAATACCCCCATCTCTTTTACTTTTTTGGCTACTTTGGGCAGTTCCTCTTTGTTTACATTCGGTATCAAAACGGAATTTACCTTGACTAAAATATCATTTTTTACCAAAAGCTCAATACCTTTTAATTGCTGCCTTAAAAGTACTTTTGCCGCCTCTTCGCCTGTATAGCGTTTACCGTCATAATAAACCCATGGGTAGATTTTGGCTCCCATTTTGCCGCTCTCATCGACACTGTTTAAAGTTACGGTTATATGTTCTATATTGCATTTTAAAATTTTATCTATATATTTTTCTATATTTAAGCCGTTTGTGGAGAGACAAAGTTTGATATCGGGCGCATATTTTTCCAAAAGGGCAAATGTTTCAAATGTCTGTTTTGGGTTTGCTAAAGCGTCTCCCGGTCCTGCTATACCTACAACGCTTAACTGTTTTATATTTCCGCCGACATACAACACTTTTTTAACCGCCTCTTCCGGCGTTAATTTATAGCTTGTAACGCCCGGACGGCTTTCGTTGGAACAGTCGTATTTTCTGTTGCAATAGTTGCACTGTATATTGCAAGCAGGCGCTATGGCTACATGGATTCTGGCGTAATGCTGATGCGCGTTTTGCGAATAGCATGGGTGGTTGTTTATCTTTTTTAGTATGTTTTCCTGTAATTTTACCTGCTCATGCGTACAGCTGCAACTCATGATAAATCCTTAACTGTTTAGTCATTAAACTCTCTTGCATAAACTATTCCATCAGGTTTTAAAAGTCTTTGCATCCACAAAGGAGGATTTGCGTCTTTCATATCCAAAAGTTTGTTCAGGATATTTTTTATAAGTTCATTCTCTTTTTGAACGCCAAGCACAAAAATACCTGCGTTTTTTACCATCAATGAAGCACGCGGACCTATATGCGAAGCACAGAGGATATCAACTCCTTTGATGCACTCTATTTTATAGTTTAGCTTATCCGTCTCTTCGCTTATCTCATTTTTTGACTCCACAGCCTTTAAGAAAACAAATTTGCCGTTTTTTAATTCATACATGTAAAAACGCTTGCACCATCCGAAATGCTCATTTACATGTATATTATCAGTAGATGCAAATGCGATTTTCATTTTTACTCGATAACGCTTGTATGATTTTTTCTTTTAGCCATAGAGATACTCTCCTGAAAAGGTTTTGGGGAGACGGCAGGAAAGAGCGTTTCGCCTTTTTTATTCTCTCTTATTTTATAAACGCCGCTGTTATGTCCTTGTATATAGTAGTCGTTATATTCGGCGGTATACGGCAAATCCCATACTATGGCGCCCTCAGTCGGACAGGAAGAAGCGCATCTTGGGTCTGAGCCTTCGCACTCTATACACTTTTCGGGTTTGACATAAGTTACTTCCGTATTTACAGGCGCATCGTCCGCGCCAACAATAGCCATAGCTGGACACTCGTCTATACAGCTCCCGCAATTAATACACAAAGATGTGATTTTGACTGCCATTTGGATATCCTTTAAAATAGCAAAATATAAAAAATATATATGCATATATTGTTCCTTTAAGTATTGGAATAGAATATGCATATATATTATTATGTCAGTATCAAGAACATTAATAAAAGAGCTGCTAAACGAGAGCAGCTGCACCCATAACAAAGTCAAAAAAAGCGGCTGCGACAAGCCAAAGCCCGGTAATACAAGCGGAGGTTGCGCTTATGAGGGAGCGCAAATCTCGCTTTTCCCTTACGCCGATACCGTGCACCTTGTTCACGGACCGCATACCTGTCTTGGAGCTTCGTGGGAAACAAGAGCATCCCTTACAAGTTTTCAGGGCGAAAATAATATCCCGCTTGGATATTGTACGAATATAACAGCGCAAGATATAATATTCGGCGGAGACAAAAAACTCAGCGAAGCGATAGAGTATGCCATCTCTAAAAAACATCCGCAGGCAGTCTTTGTATATGAAACATGCGTAACTGCCATGATAGGCGATAATATAGATTATACATGTAAAAAAGCATGGGAGAAATTTAATATTCCCGTAGTGCCGATACACGCCCCGGGATTTGCAGGCGGTAAAAATCTCGGTTCAAGATTGGCTTCGGAGTCCATATTAAATTTTCTCATAGGCACAAAAGAACCTGAATTTATCCACCCTTTCGGCATAAATCTTATAGGCGATTATAATGTTACCGGAGATATGTGGCAGTATAAAAATATACTTGAAAAAATAGGCGTCAAAGTAGTCTCCACACTCTCGGGAGACGGAAGGATAAACGAAATTTGCCAAGCCCACAGAGCAAAACTCAATGTCATAGTCTGCGCAAAATCGCTTATAACTTTATGCCGCAAAATGCAGGAACGCTTCGGTATCCCTTATGTCAGCGTCTCTTTTTACGGCAAAAGGGATACGACTAACGCTATATTGTCCATCATAAAAGCGTTGTGTTCAAAAGAGATGATGCAAAAAGCTAAATTAATCATAAAAGAGGAAGAAAATAGTCTTGAAAAAAAACTTGAACCTTATAAAAAGATATTGAACGGCAAAAAAGCTATTTTAAACACAGGCGGCAACAAATCATGGTCTATCGCTTCGGCTTTGCAGGATATCGGTTTAACTGTAGTCGCTACCTCCATAAACAAATCAACCGAAGAAGATATTGCGATGGCAAAAAAGTATGTGAGTATAGTATTTAAAAATCCAACCGCAGATCAACCCAAACTTATAGATGAACATGGCATAGAGATACTTTTGGCGGGCGGCAGAAGTTTATATACCGCTATCAAAAAAAAGATAGCTTTTGTGGATGTCAATCAAGAAAAAAAGAGAAGTTACGGAGCTTACAACGGACTTGTAAATTTAGCCGAAGATGTCTGCGCCGCGTTGTCAAATCCTGTTTTTAAATTAGTCGGGAAAAAAGCACCATGGGAAAAGTAACCGCTTTTGCGCCAGACCGCAGACAAACGGCACATAAAAGAAATTTATCGCTTTTGGACAAAAACGCGGGGCAGGCAAAAATTAAAAATATTATGGGAGAAGATCGTTTTTTCTTAATTCATGATTTTGGATTGCCGCGGCACTTCGTGCCTCGCAATGACACAACTTTTCCGTCATTGCGAGCGCAGCGCGGCAATCCATACTTAAAACAACAAAAAGAGTGCCATTGATGAAAACTGAATTGCTTTTTGTTTGTAAAAACGATTCATTTTTACACTGAGACGGAGAGGTTGTGTCATTGCGACTGCGAGTTTACAAAGCGGGAAGCAATCCGTAATCACAAATGTAAGTAAAAACGATTCATTTTTACACCTAAAATCTTTTAAAAGAGAGTGGATATGGAAGTGTTAGCAAACAGAAATTACACAAAGCCTTTACATGTAAATCCTTTGAAATTATCGCAGCCTATGGGCGCGGCACTGGCTTTTTTGGGCATAAAAAACTGTATGCCATTGATGCATGGCGCACAGGGCTGTGCCTCTTTTACGAAGGTTTTATTCACAAGGCATTTTAAAGACCCATTTCCGATACAAACTACTGCGGTAAACGATATAACCGCCATCATTGACGGCGGCGAAATATCCATATCTGAAGCCATAACCAATATCACAAAAAAAGTTACACCCGATATCGTTGGGCTTTTTACAACCGGACTTACAGAGATAAAAGGGGACGATATAAAAGGCGTCAGCATGCTTTTGAAAGATAAGCAGAGAATAGTATATGCAAACACGCCAGACTTTGAAGGCGGACTTGAAAGCGGTTGGGCGCAGGTCGTGCAGAGCGTCATAAATCAAGCCGTAGAAAAAAACGGCAGGATTGATAAGAAAAAGGCGCTTGTTATTCCGAATGTCAATCTAACTCCTATTGAAGTTGAAAAGATAAAGGAGAGCTTGGAGGATTTGGGATTTAGCGTTTTTGCCTTGCCTGATTTAAGCGATTCGCTTGACGGACATCTTGGAGTAAAACAAGGAGCGTTAAGCGGCGGAGGCATAACGCTTGAGGAGATAAAAAATCTTGGAAATTCCGCACTTGTTATAACAGTAGGCGAGTCTGTCAAAAAGTGCGGCGAAATTTTTCAAAAGAGATTTCCAAAAGCTCATATCATACATGTAAACTCTTTGCAGGGGCTTGAAGCAAGCGATGAGTTTTATGAGAAAATTATGGATTTCAAGGGCGATTTTCATGTGCCGCTGCGGGTTAAGAGATGGCGTTCAAGGCTTCAAGATACGCTTCTTGATACGCACTTTGTGCTGGGCAAAACAAAAGTTATTGTAGCAGACGAGCCTGACAACGCCTACTCCATATCGCGCGTCTTATCGGAAGCGGGCTGTAAAATGAGAGCTTTTGTATCGCAAAAAAGCGATATTTTGCGGCAGTTTGCATGTAAAGCTGAGGTTGGAGATTTTGAAGATTTGGAAGATATGGTAAACGAAGCAGACCTGTTAATATCAAATTTTCACATAGAACGCATAGCCCGTAAACACAAAAAAGCATTTTTAATAAGAGGTTTTCCTGATTATGAGCAAACGGGCGCCGCGCTTAGAAATAATGTCCTTTATGAAGGAAGCTGCGCATTTTTGAACGAATGCGCGAATGTGATGGGACATTTTGGACATTAGTCAAAAGGCGTTTTTGTTTTTACGGCGTTTGAATTACTTCATGTGGTTTATTGAATTTATTTTTCTGGATTGCTTTGCAGGCTCGCGCTCCTCGCAATGACACAACTTTTCCGTCATTGCGACTGCGAGTTTACAAAGCAGGAAGCAATCCATACTTTTTTGTCATTTTAGTTCTTGTCATTTCTGCATATTTGATAATCCATGAGACAACAAACCTTTCCGTCATTGCGAGGAGTTTGCGACGAAGCAATCCAGAAAATAATTAAAAACAATCCTAATCTATAAACAATTCCGCCTTTTCCGATATTTTGATAGGTCTTATCATATAAATATTTAATTTTAGTAATCTGGATTGCTTCGTCATACTGCGTATTCCTCGCAATGACGGAGGATGTTGTCATTGCGACTGCGAGCTTGCGAAGCAGGAAGCAATCCATATCTTGCAATAATAGTAAAGGACAAAAATAATGAAAAATAAATTTTTTAAATATTGCTATCTTTTCAATCTCGCGTAACTTACACACCCGAACTGCTCTTTCATGTCGCACGCTTTACCATAATATTCAAGAGCTTTGTTTGCATCTTTTCTTACGCCTTTGCCGATTTCATACATTACCCCTAAACCTACGCAGCCCGCAGCATCTCCTCCATCGCAGCCCTTTTTATAAAGTTCAACGGCTTTAAAATAGTCCTGTTTAATACCTTCGCCTTTTTTATACATTAACCCTAAACTTCCGCAGCTCCAAGCATTTCCTCCATCGC
>JAISNU010000099.1 GCA_031276075.1 Campylobacteraceae bacterium | reverse complement strand
CTAAATCCTTGAATGATTTGGGTTATAAATCTCTTGGCAAATAATGGACGGCGTTTTAAATAGATTTTCGGATGTCAAGACTATATTCATTGAAGGCAAGGTCTTTGATTATATTAATCTTGACAAATCCGTAATTGCTTACGATAAACTATCCAATGCAATCAGCAAACCGTTAAAGCTTGTCCTTTTTTACGGCAAACCTGGAAGCGGTAAAACATTTTTGCTGGAAAAAATATATAGCGATATGAGAGGCAAATATCCTATCGTTTTTTTTCCAAGACCGTTTTTTGATGAAAAACAATTTTTAAAATCACTGTTTGAAGAGGTATTTGCCATAAAAGCTCCGCCTTTTAGCGGCTATGAAGAATTTTTATCTATATACAAGACAAAAATACCAAAAATCTCCGAACAGACTACGGTAACCGTTCTTTTAGATGAAGCGCAGCTTTACCCTCATGATTTGATAGAAAAAGTCCGTTTAATGGCAGATACGAGGCTTTTTAAATTTCTATTCACCGTTCATAAGACAGAAAAAGAGGAGATTTTGGCAAAAGACTATTTCAAAACAAGAATTTGGGAGAGTATAGAACTTGACGACTCCACAATGGTAGAAGTTCGTTCATATTTGGAAAAAAAATTCCTATATCACAACAAATTTGATTATCTTGCTTATGTCAAAGATAATATTCCGCTTATTTTTTCATTAACAAAAGGCAATCTCAGGACAGTAAACAAACTTTTGTTCAGACTGTTTGAAATTTATGAATATTATGAGTCTAATAAGCCCTCAATAGTATCAGATAAAAGCAATAGAAGAAAATTGGTTGAGATGGCAGGAATTGCAACAGGACTAATCAATGCTTAAAACCGAAGAGATAATAGCAATTGAAGAACGATGGAAAGAGTATAAAAGCAGGATTCTATTTAGAAAACTTGTTGCAATTTTTCTTGTTCTCCTTTTTATTGCATCGCTTACGCTTCTGTTTCTTGTCTTAAAAGAGAGACTGGGCAATCATGATAACGAGCAGATTAAAACGCAAGTATATGGTAATAATACATCCGCCATTGGGCAAACGACTATAACAACTGTTAATACAACTACGGCAAATAACGAGTCGGAAAATATATTTGCATCGAACAACAAGAGTAGCGTAAAAGCTAACGATACGCAAACAGTTCACTCTTCCGTCGGGGCGCAAAGAACAACTATTCCGCCTGTTACAAATAGAGACGATTCTCCAAAAGTGGAAACTAACGCAGATAACAAACAACCCTCTTTGACAACCGAACAATTTCCAGGAATGCAGTCTATTATTACCCCTCCTGTAGAAAATAAAATATTTATAGAAACCAATGACATATCTAATATAGAAGAATTAATTAAAAAGTTTGAAGCTTCAAATAATGTAGTCTTTGCTACAATGATATCTGAAGAGTATTTTGAAAGAAAAGATTATAAAAAATCGTTAGAGTGGGCATTAAGAGCCAATGAAATAGATTCACAAAATGAACTTAGCTGGATTATGTTTGCGCGAAACCAAGTTAAGCTCGGTAAAAAAGAGGATGCTATACGGGCATTGGAGATATATACCAATTACGCCAAAGATGCAGTAAGCGCATTTAATTTGTTGCAAAATATTAAAAGCGGCGAATACAGATAGATAGATTTTAACCGTACAGCTGAATAAAGGAGTTTTATACATGGAAGAAACAAGTGCGACAAGCGCCATTATCAATTATCTTGTCGGCAATAGAATTATAGATGAAAAAACAGCCGAAAGCATTACAACTGAAGCTTCGGCTGACGGCTCTTCTCTTGGTTCGGTTTTAATTAATAACGGTTACTTTTCAAAAGATGATTTGCTCATTTTACTTTTGGGATTTTACAAAAGCGGAACAATTACATTAGATAGCATTTCAAGTGAGTTCGGCATACAATCAGAAATATTTTTAAGTTTTCTTGCAAAAGAGTCAGGGCTTGAATATATTGATTTGGACGCTATAGATATTGACTATAAATTATCAAAAAAAGTTGCACTTCCCCAGCTGAAAAAATATGACGCTTTACCTGTAAAAGAAGATGATATAAATATATATATTGCAGTAAAAGATCCTTCCAATATGGCAACTATTGACGGACTGCAAAGACTATTTAGCAGAAAAATGGTTAAAGCGGTCATAGCAGACCCTGCTTTGATTGAAAAATATTTCAACAAAATAGAACTCAGCGAAAGCATAAACGGCATAATCAATGAGATAAGACGCGAAATAACAACAAGCGCCGCCGATAATCCGCAAGAGTCATCCGGCATATTAAAGCTTATAGAAGCCATACTGAAAACTTCCATTCTTTCGCGCGCAAGCGATATTCACATAGAGCCTACGGAAAAAAACTGTATGGTTAGAAGCAGAATAGACGGTATGCTTACCGAAACTTTTCTGTTTGAAAGAGACATTTATCCGCCGTTATCTTCCAGAATTAAACTTTTATCCAATATGGATATAGCAGAAAAAAGAAAGCCGCAGGACGGTAGATTTTCAGCCAAAATATTAAGCAAAGAGTACGATTTTCGTATTTCTGCCCTGCCCACGCTGTTTGGAGAATCAATAGTTTTGAGAATTTTGGATAAATCAAAAATTATGATTAAACTTGAAAATCTCGGCATGCATCCTGTAAATTATGAAAAATTTTCGCGCGCTATGAGAGTGCCTTACGGCATTATCCTGGTTACGGGACCAACAGGAAGCGGTAAAAGTACAACGCTTTACGCTGCCCTTAACGCTATTAAAAATGTTGAAACAAAGATTATCACCGTTGAAGATCCTGTAGAGTATCAGCTAAACCTCGTACAGCAAGTACATGTAAACGAAAAGGCAAATCTCACATTTGCTTCGGCTCTGCGTTCAATTTTAAGGCAGGATCCTGATATTATAATGATAGGCGAGATTAGAGATCAAGAAACGCTTCGCATTGCAGTGCAAGCGGCTTTAACGGGACACTTGGTCTTTTCAACGCTTCACACAAACGATGCCATAAGCGCAGTAACGAGAGTTATTGACATGGGTATAGAGCCGTATCTTATAAGCGGCGCTCTGATAGCCATAGAAGCGCAAAGACTTGTAAGAAAACTTTGTCCAAACTGCAAAACAAAAATTAATATACCGACAAATATGCTCAATAAAATAAAATCGTTTATTCCTGAAAATTATACATTTTACAAAGCAGTAGGATGCGAAAAATGTTCACAAACAGGTTATCTCGGGCGTGAAATGATATCGGAGATTTTACCCGTCAGTGAAAAAGTTGCGAGCATGATTGCTCAGGGCGCGACAAAAGACGATATCAAAAGGCAGGCTTATGCCGAAGGATTTATGGATCTCTTTAAAGACGGCATTATTCGTGCGGCAAAAGGCACAACATCGGTAGATGAGGTATTAAGGGTGGCAAAATCATGAATTTAAAGTATTTTGAAATTATGTACTCAATTAAAGGCAGACAGTCAAAAACTGTTCTACAGGCTGCCAGCAGAGCAGACATGATAAGGATTTTTAAAGCAAGAAATCCGGATAGCTCCATTGTAAAAGTTACGGAAACAACCGCGCCTTTGAATGAAACGCTTGAAAAGTTGAAAAACGATATATTGAATGCCGTATTCAAAAAAAGCGTTAAAACTGAGTTTCTTGTTGCTTCATTCAGACAATTGGCAGTCATGTCAAATGCAGGTATACCAATACATGACAGCGTCAAGGAGGTGGGAAAAGCGGCGGCTGATGAAAAATTAAGAGCTATTTTCGCTAAAATGGACGATGATTTAAATTCAGGTCTTAGCCTGACCGCTTCAGCTTCCGCTTTTAAAGAAGAGTTAGGAGATGTAAGCATAGCTATGATAGAGCTTGGCGAAAGTACGGGTAATATGGCAGAATCACTGAAAAAACTTGCCGATATTCTTGAAGAAGTTAATGAAAATAAAAAGAAATTCAAAAAAGCTATCAGATATCCGATAATGATTATTACGGCAATGGCAATAGCATTTACTATTTTGATGGTTTATGTTGTGCCTAAATTCAGAGATATATTCGAGCAATTGGGCGCGGGCGATAAACTGCCGCTTCCAACAAGAATATTGCTCGGCATAGAATTTGCGGTTAATAATTACGGTCTTTATATCTTGGGCGTGGGCTTCATTGCGTTTATTCTAATCTCCCGTTCATACAAAAACAACCCCGTATTTCATGCTCAGTGCGATAAATACATGTTAAAAACCTATCTGATAGGGAAAATTATATTCTACTCTAACCTGAACAGATTTACGCTTATCCTTTCAGAACTTATCCGTGCAGGCATTCCTGTGATTGAAGCGCTGGAAACATCGCTTTTAACTGTTACCAATACTACCTTACAAGAGAAGCTCTCTTTGGTTAAGATATCTGTTCAAAGAGGCGTATCTTTAACAGACTCTTTTAGAGAAACAGGGCTTTTTGAAAACATGCTTGTACAGATGATTCAAGCAGGCGAGCAGAGCGGTACGCTTGATATGATGCTTTCAAAAGTTACGGATTATTTCAAGGATAAATTCAGCGCGATTGTGGATAACCTCTCAAGCTATATAGAGCCGATTTTATTGGCATTTTTGGCTTGTATGGTTCTGCTCATGGCGCTTGGTATATTTATGCCTATGTGGGAATTGGGAGCGGCAGCCAGAGGCTGATAAATAAAATTGGGTTGTACCGATTTATTATTACAAATAGTTACACTATTTATACTTCACCTTTTTTAAAACATACTTTATTTCTCAAAATAAAGTATGTTTTTCATATAATACCCTTTATTATTACGCTTTAAGTAAAAAAATTTTAATAATTAACAAAGGAAGCGCCGTATGAAAATTAGAAGCCTCTACATAACATCGTTAGAACCCTTCTCAGGAACCCTTTTTGTCAGCATGGGTTTTATGGATATATTGAGGCGAAAAGTTAAAAATATAGCTTTTTTCAGACCGATAAGCTCTTCTGAAAACAGTGATGATATAACTTCATTTATACTTAAATATTATAAGCTTGATATGAGTGTCGAACAAACTTTCGGCTTCACTCTTGACGAGATAAAATCAGCAGCCGCAAAAGGCAAACTAAACGAATTAACGCAAAATCTTATAGCTAAATTCAAAGAACTTGAAAAAAGATATGATTTTGTTATATGCGCAGGTATTGAACGCTCTTTACTGCCTTCCACTTTTGATTTTGATATCAATCTTGAATTTGCAAAACACCTCAATACGCCGATAGTCAATATTATAAGCGGAAAAGAACGCTCTATCAGCCAAATAGCCGACGCTGTCAATATAGAAGCAAATATTATTAAAAATTCAGACTGCATACATTTTAACACTTTCATTAACCGCCTTGATACGAATACGCTTAAAGAGTTAAAAACAAACAAAAAAGATCTATTTCAAACAAGCGTACCCGTATATATGCTGCCGGAAGTGGAAGAGTTAAACAGCCCAACTATTGAAGATATCAAAAACGCTCTTAAATGCGAATTTATCTTCGGCAAAAAAGAGGATTTGCGCCGCGTAGCAAAACAGATAAGAGTCGTTTCAACTACCATAGACACCATGCTGACATTCCTCAAAGAGGGCGATATTATCATCACTGGAGGTGACAGGTCTGATATCATCTTAGCGGCGATTGCGGCAAATAACTCAAACACTTATCCGATGATAGCAGGTATTTTATTGTGCGGCAATATACTTCCAAAACCTTCCTTTTTAAAGTTGATAGAGGGCTTTTCCAAAATATCCATTCCTATTTTAAGCGTAGAAGGAGACACTATTTCGACACTGTTAAAAACAAAAGATATTCGTCCGCAGATTAAATCTTCAAGCGAACGCAAAATTGCTCTTATTTCGGGACTTTTCAACAAATATGTAAAAATTGACGAAATAGAAAAAAATATAGATACTGCGTATGCTCCTACGGCAATGACGCCGATTATGTTTGAGTATACACTTTTTGAAAAAGCCAGACAAAACAGACAAAAAATCGTTCTGCCTGAAAGTAATGACGACAGGATATTACGCGCAAGCGAAATACTTTTAAGGCGCGATGTTGCCGATATTATACTTTTAGGAAAACCGGAAGATGTCAAAAGAAGAGCTTCAAGCCTTGGAATAGATATCAAAAAAGCAACAGTTATAGAACCTGAGAAATCTCCTCTTATGGAACAGTATATAAACGATTTTTACGAATTGCGCAAGTCAAAAGGCATAACGCTTGAGCAAGCTCGTGAAATAATGCAAGAGGAGAGTTATTTCGGAACAATGATGGTTTACAAAGGTGATGCGGACGGCATGGTTTCAGGAGCCATTCACACCACAAGCGATACTATACGGCCTGCCTTGCAGATTATTAAAACAAAGCCCGGCATCTCTATTATTTCAAGTATATTTTTTATGTGTCTTGATACAAAAGTACTTGTTTACGGCGATTGCGCGGTCAATATAGACCCAAGCGCTGAAGAACTTGCCGAAATTGCCGTCTCTTCGGCTAATACTGCAAAATGTTTCGGCATAGAGCCAAAAGTCGCTATGCTCTCATACTCTACGGGAAATTCCGGCAGCGGTCAAAATGTGGAAAAAGTAAGGCGCGCTGTTGAAACAGTTAAAGAAAAATATCCTGACATTTTGGTAGAAGGTCCTATCCAGTATGACGCCGCGATAGACCCGATTGTAGCTAAAACAAAACTACCCGAGAGTAAAGTAGCTGGAAACGCCAGCGTATTTATATTTCCTGATTTAAATACGGGCAATAACACTTACAAAGCAGTCCAGCGTTCATCAAATGCCTTAGCCATAGGTCCTGTGCTGCAAGGACTTAAAAAACCGGTAAACGACTTAAGCCGTGGCTGTTTAGTCGCCGATATCGTAAATACTGTCGTCATCACAGCCATTCAAGCGGCTCAAATCAAAACGGAGCAATAAATGAAAATACTTGTAATCAATTCAGGCAGTTCCTCTATAAAATTTCAACTCTTTTCTATGAAAGAGCGAAAAGTTTTAGCTTCAGGTTTAATCGAGCAGATAGGCGAACCTTTGGGGAAAATCAAACTAACATCGTCGCACAGCAAAGAACCGATAACGCAAAAGCTTGTGATACCAAATCATGAACATGGCATAGAGATAATCTCATCATTTCTGATTAACAGTAAAATTATTAAAAGTCTTGATTCGTTAGACGGTATAGGCCATAGAGTCGTGCATGGCGGCGAATTTAACGAATCTCAGTTAATTAATGATGATATCATGCAAGAAATCATTAAAAATACATCTCTTGCGCCTATTCACAACCCTGCTAATATAGCCGGTATCAAAGCCGCTGAAGTTGAAGCGCCCAATGTCCCTCAAGTAGCGGTATTTGACACTGCATTCCATCAGACAATGCCGCCATACGCTTACACATACGCCTTGCCGTATGATTTGTGCAAAAGGCTTCATATCAGGCGTTATGGCTTTCATGGCACTTCGCACAGATATATCGCCGAAGAGGCGTCAAAGATACTCAAAAAACCGCTTAGCAAATGCAATTTCATCACGCTGCATCTTGGCGGAGGTGCAAGTGCGGCAGCTATCAAAAACGGCAAATGTATAGACACAAGCATGGGACTTTCGCCTTTGGAAGGGCTTATTATGGGCACAAGAAGCGGCGATTTGGATCCTGCTATCATATTTTATTTAGAAAGAGTGGAAAAATTAAAACCGTACGAACTTGATATGCTTTTAAATAAACAGAGCGGCTTGAAAGGCGTCTGCGGTACAAACGATTTGCGCGAAGTACAAGAAAAAATGAATAACGGCGACGAGAGAGCCAAGCTTGCATTTGATATGTTCTGTTACCGTATAAGAAAATATATCGGTTCATATTACGCTGTTTTAGGGCGTGTGGACGCGATAATTTTCACAGGCGGCATCGGCGAAAACTCTGCAAGCGTGCGGCATCAATCCTGCAAAGGATTATCTCACTGCGGTATTTTAATCGACAAAAAGAAAAATGCTGAAAACAGCACGCACATTGAAAATGACAAAAGCGAAGTAAAAATACTCGTTGTGCCGACCAATGAAGAGCTTGAGATAGCAAAACTCACAGAACATATCATTCAAAAAAATAATAACAAAATTGGTTAAAAACTATCATGCGCAAAAAATGATAAAAGTTAGCGGGAGTAAAACACAAAAATACCTCCGCTGCTTTACTATTTTAAAAATAAACGCCTGTATTGAGTACTATTTTCTTACATTTACTGCAAAACAAATTCGCTATTGAAAGCAAAACAATCAATCTTTACACTTTTTTATGTGCGTTTTGCCACTTCACCGTGCCTGCCCATATTTCTTCATATATGATAAATATTTATATTGCTTAACATGCAGTAATTATATTATTCCTTTTGTGCAAATCATATAATTCAATGTATTATTACAAATGAATGAGCAGCAGAACTAAAAAAGGCTAAATGAGTAAAGATATTATTTTATTTTCAATGAATTTTCACTCGTTTATTTCCAAAATTGTCATTCTATTTTGAGAATAACACAAATAGACTTTTCAACAATATACCAGCGTCGTTTCTTGCTTGTAAACTATACATTGCAGATAAATTTTCGCACAAATATATATATTGCAGAGAAAATATAAAAATTCAGTATTTTATATTGTATTGACAGTGTTAAAATATACTTGTCATTCCCACACAAACAATTATTCATTTTCATCATTGCGAGGAATACGCAGTGCAGCAAAGCAATCCAAAAACGCCCCATTAACTACGCTCAATACGAAGTTACATGCCTCCTCCTCCGTCATTGCGACTGCGAGCTTGCGAAGCAGGAAGCAATCCATATTTTAGAACAACAAAAGGAGTATCATTATAGATAAATAGATAATCGTTTTTTTATTCTAATTCTGGATTGCTTCGTCGTTCCTCCTCGCAATGACGGAGGAAGGGCAAATTCCTGCGGTATTCGCCACGCTCTGTCCCAAAAACTTTATCGGCTCGCAATGACGGAATTGTTGATAGATAACTATTCTGGAAATCCAAAGTCCTTCAAAAGAATACAAAATATAAAAAATGATTCCTCCTTCGTCATTGCGAGCAAAGCGCGGCAACCTAAAAAATAAAATATAAAAAAACAGATACATTTTAATTTGCTGTTTTTTCTTTTAGACTGATTTGGTTTTGGTTCTAATATATTTTTGGATTGCTTCGTCATGCTTCGCATTCCTCGCAATGACAAAATTATTACTTAATTTTTAAGCAATATAACTCCCTTTGTCATTTCCGCACAGGCGGAAATTCAAACTATATATCATCGGTGAAAAGCGCAATTCGTTTGTGTGGTACGCTTAATCCATGTAGAAAACAAAATATGGCAACGATGATAAAGATTTGACGATTTTCTTACGATATTCTATAAGCAAACTAAAAGTCTTTTTGAAGTAAAAGAAGGCGTGGGTATATTTATAGAATCACTATCAAACTTTTAATCTCAGAGAATTTTAAAACCTAACTCATGCAAATATTTACTATTTACACTAATAACTTCAAAACAAACTTATCAGACATTACCAAAAGTACTAAAAACGCAACGAATTAGCCGCTTTCATGACAACTGATTTGATTGGTATTATTAACTAATATATTTATCGCCTCCAATACAATCGGCAATATTATAAATACAGGAAAATATTGCCTAAGCAGGTTATTTCATTATTATCGTTACTTTCCCAATTAAACTTAATAAGCAATAAAATCAAATAGTTTTAAAGTACGAAAACGCTCTATCGTATTGCCAAAATTAAATATTTTAATATCCTGTCTTTATTCTAAGAAGAGCATAAATTTATTTTGGGGCGATATTCGTACCCGCACTCTATCTTTATCGGTTTGTGAATAACAATAAAAAATGCTGCTTTTACATGTAAGTCGGCGCGTCATTTGAAAATAGTATCAAATCGCCACCTTTTGTATTTTGCGCCAATACAGCCGTAAGCTGTGATTTATCAAGTAGAAGTATCTTATGAGCGCGTAAAATCGCTTGATTGAGTGTTTGCGCATTCACGCTTCCCGTGATGATGACAACATCAAATACCTCGTCTATTATATTGGCGAGTTTTTCATTCTCTTCTTTTGTGCTCTCAACAATACCGGGCGTTATCAAAACTTTTCTGCCCTCGTATGTTTTAACTAACTCGTAAGAGCTTTTCATGCCTTCAAAATTGCCGTTAAAACTGTCGTCAAGTATGATTTTACCGTTGGCGTCTATCCTTTGCAGGCGGTGTTCCACACTGTTTATGGAAGCGACGGCTTTTTGTATCTCTTCAATCTTTAGCCCCAAATATAAAGCCGTATGTATGCAGGCAGCAAGATTTACGGCATTAAATCTACCCAATAATTTAGTCTGAAATTCTACTGTTTTTCTGCCAATCTTCATAGAAAATTTCGTTCCGTTCAAATCAGCCTCAATATTTTTTATCTCATGTCCGAATATTTTTATCCGCTCGTCTCCGTTTGGGTTAGCATTTAAGCTCTCATGTACAAAAGCTTGCGTAAGTTTTGGCGAAAAGATAAGCTCCATTTTTGTATCCCGTATCGCTTCCAAGCTCTTAAAGTACTCTATATGCTGCGCTCCGATTTGACCGATGATAGCAATGTCATGCTCTAAAAATTCGGCAATCTCGCCTATATCGCCCCGCTCTCTTGCACCGGCTTCGGCAATATAAATCTGCGTATTTAAAGGTAAAGTCGTATTGACATCCTGTATAAGACCTATGATAGTATTTACGCTGCGCGGCGTTTTGTAGCAGTTAAATTTCGCCGACAAAATATGATGCAAAAAATTTTTAATGCTTGTCTTGCCGTAGCTTGCCGTGATAGCTATGATACGCAAATCTTTCATTGATTTAAGTTTTCTTTTTGCCTCTTGTCTATAAACAAAAAACAGTATTTTTTCATATATAAAACCGGCGATAAGAGCTAAAAAAAGCGGAGCGATAACGGACGGGGATTGCGGCGCTTCGGCGCTATGCACTCCTTCGGATTCAATAAGCAAAATTATATCCGCAAACGACACACATATAGCCAAAAACAGAAAAAAGCGTTTAACTCTTTTTGTAAATTGCAGCGGCTTATCAAGCTTATTATGCCACACATACACAACTAATGAATAAAGTATAAAAAGATAGTAAACGCTGACTTCATCATAATAGATAATAAAAAAATACAATACAAGCGGCAATACAAATAAAAACAGATGCCACAAAGGCTTATTATAATGAAAAATAGCTCTTAACGGTCTATATGAATACCACTGCATAGCGCTTAAAATGTAGTATCCCAAAGCAAAAACAAATGCCGCGTGTATAAAAAATGTCAGCACAATAAAAAATATGTGTATTGTTGTCTGCAAATCTAAAATGCTCATTTATTGTCCTTCAAAATATCCGTCATCAACTCTTCTATGAGTTTGCCTTTATCTAAAAAGAAAAAATGGCTTCCTTCAAGCACATGAAGAGTTGAATCCTTAATAAAAGTTTTTATCTTTAAAGCTGCGGCAGGAGGCGTAGTATTATCCTCTTTTCCCCAAAATATAACCGCCCTGCCCTTATAATCCTTAAAATGCCCGCTCATGTCCTCATTTACGACTTTTTTAAATGTTTCATACATTGTAATATTCATACCTTTAACATCTTTTGAGGCAAAAAGTGTGTAAAGTCTGCCCAAGCCTAAAAACTTAAACATCTTAAAAAGTTTTATCTTAAAACGCACGGAAAATCTTTTAGGCAGAACTATACCCGCGCTGCTAAGCAAAATAAGTATTTTTGGATTTAAAAGCAGAGCTATTTTGCCGCCGAGACTGTGCCCAATGATGATTTGCGGTGCTTTATTGATAGAACGCAAAAACTCCTCCGCTGCCTCTTTTATATCGTAAGAATCCATAGCTTCGCTTATAGATGAACCGCCAAAGCCCGGAAAGTCAAGATAAATATGACAATAATCCTTAAAAAAAGCTCCGAAAGAGTTTTTCATCAACTCTTTATTTGCGCCCCAGCCATGCAAAAAAAGGATAGACTTCTCTTTTTCCTTATTTACAAGCAGATATGAAAAATTAATCTGCACACCTTTAAAACTAACTCTTTTTATCGCCATTTTAAGTTCTATTTCTATTTTTCGCGTAGATTTTTTCTAAAACGGTTAGAGCGTTTTTTAATTTTTCATACTCTTTAAAATCCACCAAAACAGCTCTAAAATGGCTATTTTTAACAATAACGGCGCGTTCTATTTCGCGGGAATTGACCTTTTTCAATACAGAGCTGAAATCCCTTACTATCTCCGTTGCCGTAAATATCTCCTCTTTATTGTAGAAAGTAGCCATAAAAACCTCTTTTAAGTAAAGTATTGTGTAAAATTTTACATAATTTTTTTGAAATTACGCTTTACCTTTGGCGGATTGGATAGAGTTGATATATTTATACTCAACGGCAATCTTTTTGCGCTTAGGAAGCGAACGCGCCAAATCCTGCACAAGCATATTAAACTCTTCAAAAAGATAGTTTGCCAAAGAGCCGGGATTTGGATTTATCTCGTTCAGATAGACTTTATTTTTTATAAGAAAAAAGTCGCACCGTATGATTGCTCCTTCAAAAAGCGGTTCATAGATAAGTTTAAAATTTTTTCTTATCTCTTCATTTCTTATCTCCGTAAGCCTTGCTTCATAAACTTTTGCCGTTCTTGAAAAGTCAAGATATTTTTTATCAAAATCCAAAATCAACTCTTTTTGCGGCTCTTCTATGATTGAGTAACGCATAACGCCGTCTATTTTGCAGCCGGCGATATTATACTCCGCCACACCTTCTATAAAAGGCTCCACCAATACTTCATCATCAAATTCAAAAGCCGTATCCAGCGCGTATTCAAGTTCTTTTGATTCTCTTACGACGCTTACGCCTATGGAACTGCCAAGTCTTAACGGCTTGATGATAACAGGCAGCGTTAAGGTAATATTCGGATTATTTTTACTGACGACTTCATATTCAAGCGTTTTTACGCCGATAGCTGCAGCGTACAATTTTGTGAAAAATTTATTGTAACTAAGAACGCTTGCTTCCATATTCGGACCAATATAACTAATGCCGAAAAAGTCAAAAAGCGCGGCTATTTTTCCATCTTCGCCGTCAGCTCCATGTATAATATTTATAGCGGCGTCAAACTCTACTTTTTGCTCGCCAAAAAGCTTTTTAAAGTAAAAACCGCCGTGTTTTAAAGTAAGTTTCGTATCGTTCAGATATTTACCGCCGCTAAAGCGTTTTGAGTTTATCTCTGATGTCGGTATCAAATAAAAATCGCGGTTTTTATCACAAAAAATATAAACAATTTCGCAAAAAATAACCTTTTTAAGAGCTATCGCGCTAACAATGCTTATCTCATGTTCAAAACTTTCTCCCCCGAAAATAATAGCCAATCTCATTGCATTCCTCATAATTATTGAAGTTTAGAAAGAGCCTCTTTAATAAGCTCTTGCGTGCTGACGCCTTTGCATGTAAACAAAACCGCTTTTATCTTGTCGCCCTTGAAACCCAAAGCTTCCAAGGCAAGCTTTGCTTCCATTTGGCTCTGACTTGAAGCGTTAAGCCCGTTTTCCAAAACAAATTCGCCAAGCTCCACCAAAATCCTTTTTGCGCTTTTAAGCCCGATACCGGGAACTCTTATAAAAGTATTTGCATCCGATGAAACAAGAGCTTTTGCAAACTCTTCAGGCGTCAGCGTAGAACAGATAGCAAGCGCAGTCGCAGTTCCTATGCCGTTTAATTTTATAAGCTGCTCAAACATTCTCTGCTCGTCTTTATTTAAAAAACCAAACAGGAGATTTGCATCTTCCCTTATTATTTGCGTGATATTTAACTCTACAATATCCCGTTGTATAGCCGCGCTGCAATGCAGGGAAACAGCCACTTTGTATGTTACGCCGCTTAGCGTTTTAATATAAACAAACGCCGGTTCTTTTTTGACCACGCGCCCTTCAATAGCCGCTATCATATTAACTCTTTTTATTAATTTTTATCTCAAACTCGCCGCTTGCGTCAAGCAAAAGGTCGGAATTATACCATAAATATATCTCATGAGCATATTCGCCGTTTGACGGATTGTACGAGAGATTATACTTTGGAAGGGTAAATATGACTTTATTGTTCTCTTTCCATGCGCTGTCGCAAACGACTTTCTCATGGCGCAAAAATCCGCCCCACTCCATGTGCGCTTTAAACTCTTCCACGGCAATATCGGTATGTTCCCGCAAATTATCAGTCATATTTATCAATTTCTGATACTCTCTGCTTAAAATATCAAACTCTCTTACTTTTACCATCAATTCGGTATTCGGCATAACTCCGCTGTCTCTTGAAAACTTGATTTTAGCGCGGTATAACTGAGTGTCCAAAATCTGGCTTTCCACTTCAAAACGCTTCTTTTCCAACATTTGCAGCGCGCTTACATACTCTTTTTTGTAAAAGATGATTTTTTCGTAAAGAGTTGAAAGTTTGTCAAATTTTTCCATATCAAAAAGCGGCTTTATCATAATAGTGTTTTTCTTGCCTTCCACATTATCTATCTCTATAATATCGCCTGCCGTAAGAAAATTTTTTGAGCCGAGACTTTTTACATGTATATGGTTCGCCTCTATAACGCCGTTTTCCATAAAATCAACGCTGACGGTATTGGCGCGTATCGTGCCGCCTTTGAGGTGCTTTACCTTTATGTCGCCGCCCTCAATGACTCCTTGATGAGTTTGTATATCGGCATATTCGGCATTTACATGAGAGTTTTTGTGAGTTTTTTTGATTTCAACTTGAAGCGACTGCACGCTTTCGCCGCTTTTCAAATATGCTGCTGTGAAATATTTTTCACTACTTTCACTTAACCCTTTTTTGTCGCCAAAGTTTATAATATTAAAAAATTTCACTGACAACTCCATTAATTTTTTACTATAAGGAATATGTGATATTACAATATTATTTATTAACTGCGATTTAATATGCTTGATTTAACCTATTTTTGATATACTAACAGACTAATTTCAAATGTAGATATAAGTCAAAATATGATTATAAAGAACTTTTTTACCAACAGCGGCGGTATTCTTGTATCGCGCATATTCGGCTTTATCCGCGACCTTTTGACAGCTAACATTTTGGGCGCAAATATCTACAGCGATATGTTCATGGTAGCGTTTAAACTGCCGAATCTTTTCCGCCGCATCTTTGCCGAAGGCGCGTTCACGCAGGCTTTTTTACCTGCTTTTACAAAATCCCGCCAAAAAGGCATTTTTGCCCTCAGCATATTTGTGAGGTTTTTTATTTTTATAGCCTTTTTAACAGCGCTTGTTGTAATATTCAGTCCGTTTATAACAAAAATTTTCGCTTACGGCTTTGACGATGAAACGATAGCAAACACCGCTCCTTTGGTAAGTATCAACTTTTTTTATCTTATATTGATTTATATCGTAACATTCATAGCCTCGCTTTTGCAGTACCGCGGACGGTTTGCAGTAACGGCGTTTTCAACTGCGCTTTTAAATATCTCCATGATAACGGCATTGCTTTTAAGCGATATCAGCACGCCGCAAAATACGATATATTATCTAAGTTTCGGCGTTATTGCAGGCGGTATTTTACAGCTTTTAGTTCATGTGTATGCTTTACGCAAAACGAGGCTTTTTTCACTTTTAATCAACGCTGCAAAATATAGAAAAAAGCATAAGCAAAACGAAACGGAGCGCAAAAGTTTTTATAAAAACTTTTTTCACTCCGTGCTGGGCGGCAGTACAGTGCAATTGTCGGCTTTTGTGGATACATGGCTGGCAAGTTTTCTGGCGGCGGGAAGCATAAGCTATCTTTTTTACGCCAATAGAATATTCCAACTCCCCTTAGCGCTTTTTGCCATCGCGCTTTCTATCGGAATATTCCCGCGCATCTCATTGCTCATCAAAAGAGATGAGAAAGATGAAGCCGTGAAGCTTCTTTCGAAAGGTTTTTGGATATTGGCATTTTTACTCTGCGCTTCGTCGCTTGGCGGCATCATACTATCAAAACCAATTATTAAACTGCTGTTTGAAAGAGGTCAATTTCATGCGCAAGATACTATCGTATGCGCGCAGGTTTTATCCATGTATCTTATCGGACTTATCCCTTTCGGATTGTCGCGTATCTTTTCACTGTGGCTGTTTGCGCACCAAAGACAAAAAGAGGCGGCGCTTATTTCGGCGGTAGCTCTTGGCGGCGGCATAATTTTTTCATTTATACTTGTCTATCCCATGGGAGTGGTTGGTCTGGCTTTGGCAAACTCTATCGGCGGGTTTTTTTTATTTATCTTAACGATTAGAGCGTTTGGAATAAAAACATTTTTTGGTATAATTAAATCCTTAAAATCACTCTTGCTTATAGCCGCATTGGCTATTGAAGCTATTGTGCTTATATTTTTAATGGAAATTTTCAATGCATATTTATGATTCGGCAAAAAAGGTAAAAGTAGCGTTTGAACCCATCAAAAAAGATGAAGCGCTGATATATGTCTGCGGACCTACCGTGTATGACGACGCGCATTTGGGACATGCAAGAAGCGCTTTGGCGTTTGATTTGCTTCGCCGCACATTGACGCATTTGGGATATAAAGTAACTTTTGCGAAAAACTTTACGGATATTGACGACAAAATCATCAAAAAGATGAATGAGAGCGGCAAAAGTCTGGAAGAGATAACCTCTTTTTATACTAAACGCTATAAAGACGACATGAGAGCTATCGGCGTGCAAGACGCCGATATAGAGCCAAAAGCGACGCAGTCTTTAAAAACTATTATAGAATTCACGCAAAATCTTTTAAATAATGGCTACGCCTACACAACTTCAAGCGGCGTCTATTTTGATACCTCAAAAGATGAGAAATATCTCTACCTTTCGCACAGACATATTGATGAAAATGATATGCTTTCAAGAATTGAAGAGGACGAGAAAAAGAAAAATATTAAAGATTTTGCCTTATGGAAATTTGCCAAAAAAGGCGAAATATCCTACCCCGCGCCGTTTGGAGAAGGCAGACCCGGTTGGCATATAGAGTGCTCCGCCATGATAAAAGAACATTTAGCCGATAAAAGCGGAGATTATCAGATAGACATACACGGCGGCGGCGCGGATCTGCTGTTTCCACATCATGAAAACGAAGCGGCGCAGACAAGAAAAGAGAGTTCGCAGGAAATAGCTAAATACTGGATGCACAACGGTTTTGTAACTATAAACGGCGAAAAGATGAGCAAATCTCTTGGAAACAGCTTCTTTTTGAAAGATATTTTAAAAGTTTATGACGGCGAAATAGTGCGTTTTTATCTACTTTCTACACATTATAGAGCAAATATCAACTTCAATGAGACAGACCTTTTACAGAGTAAAAAGCGGCTTGACAAGATATACAGGCTGAAAAAACGCCTCCATGGAAGCAAAAGCGAAGCGTATGATAAAAAGTTTGGAGATAAACTCTCTAACGCTCTCAAAGACGACCTTAATATCTCCGTAGCTCTAAGCGTTATTGACGCAATGCTCTCAGAGGCTAACGACGCCCTTGATAAAAACTCTAAAAACAGCGCATTAAAGAGCGTTTTAGGCGCAAATTTGGAACTTGTGGAAAAAGTTTTGGGCGTCGGCGTCAAAGAGCCTGACAAATATTTTCATCTTGGCGCGAGCGCGGAGGAGAGAGAGAAAATAGAAAAACTGATAGAACAGCGAATAATTGCAAAAAAAGAGAAGGATTTCGTGAAAGCAGATGCGATAAAAGCCGAACTTGTCAAAATGGGTATCGCTTTGATGGATAGTGTTGAGGGTACAAAATGGGAGAAAATTTTAGATTAAAACTTTGCATGTACTATTTTTTATATTTATTGGTTATAATCCGAAAAACAGTTTGGGACAAAAATATAGATGTATGAAAGCTTAAAAAAAATATTGTTTAAATTAGACCCTGAAAAAGCGCATGCGCTGGCTGAATTTGCTATGCGGCTTGGGAATTTCGCGCCGTTGCTGTTAAACCCCGTAGCTTCAAAATGCGTTATAGCCGATGAGCGGCTTAGTCAGGAGATTTTTGGTGTTAAATTTCCAAATCCCGTAGGCATAGCGGCAGGTTTTGACAAAAACGCTTCAATGATAAGAGCTTTGTGTGCGCTTGGATTTGGACATGTAGAGTACGGCACAGTTACTCCAAAACCGCAAAGCGGCAATGCAAAACCGCGTCTGTTCCGCCATATCAAAGAAAAATCGCTTCAAAATGCTATGGGTTTCAATAACAACGGCAGTAGTAAAATAGCAAAAAGAGCTGGTTTGTTATATCCTTTCGCGATACCGCTCGGCGCAAACATCGGCAAGAATAAAACAACTCCGCAAGAGAGCGCGATAGACGATTATATACATCTTACAAAGACTCTTGCACCCGTGTGCGATTATTTAGTTGTCAATATCTCATCGCCAAATACGCCGAATTTAAGAGATTTGCAAAACGAAAACTTTATAAAAGAGCTTTTTAGCGCATGCGCGCCTTTAACAAGCAAACCTGTATTGCTAAAAATCGCGCCCGACATGACGCCCAAAACCGCTGTTTGTTTATGTTCTGCCGCAATTGAAAGCGGCGCAAAAGGCATCATAGCGGCAAACACGACTGTGGATTATTCATTAGTAGAAAATCCCAAAGATTTCGGCGGCATCAGCGGCAAAGTTTTGCGCGAAAAGAGCTTCAAAATCTTTGAAGCGGTAGCAAAAGAGTTTTTCAAAACTACTGTTTTGATTAGCGCGGGCGGTATATCAACTCCAAAAGAGGCGTATAAAAGGCTTAAAGCAGGAGCTTCGCTTGTACAAATATACACAAGTTTCATATATGAAGGACCTAAAATAGCAAGCAATATCAATAAAGGGATTTTAGAACTTATGGATAAAGATGGATTTCATACTATTAACGACATCATAGGGGTTGATAGAAATTGAAACGCTTATATCTGATAATATTTTTATTTTTAGGAGTTTTAATGGCTGATTCTTTGCCAAAATATGAAAATCAAACGCTATCCAACGGACTTCATGTATTTGTCATACCAATGAATAAAGGAAGCGATGTCATCACTACGGATATTTTTTATAAAGTCGGAAGCGGCGATGAGATAATGGGCAAAAGCGGTATCGCGCATATGCTTGAACATCTTAATTTCAAATCTACAAAAAACCTCAAAGCAGGCGAATTTGACGAGATAGTCAAAGGTTTCGGCGGTATCACAAACGCCAATACGGGCTTTGACGCTACACATTACTTTATAAAAAGCAGCAGCAAAAACTTATCCAAATCGCTTGAACTGTTCAGCGAACTTATGGCAAATCTTGCGCTCAAAGACGAAGAGTTTCAGCCTGAGCGCGATGTCGTAATGGAAGAGCGCAAATGGCGCACAGACAATAATCCTATGGGATATCTCTATTTCAGGTTGTTTAACAGCGCATTTATATACCACTCTTACCATTGGACGCCGATAGGATTTACGGACGATATAAAAAATTGGACGATAGAAGATATCAAATCATTCCACGCCGCATATTATCAGCCCTCAAACGCAATAATAGTAGTCGCGGGCGATGTAGAGCCAAAAAAAGTATTTGACGAAGCAAAAAAATATTTCGGCAATATAAAACGACAGGTACAACTGCCCAAAAAACATCAGGTTGAGCCTGAACAGGACGGCGCCAGAAGAGTATATGTACACAAAGACAGTGAAACTGAAATGATAGCTATAGCTTATAAAATACCAGCTTACGACCATGAAGACCAAACCGCTTTAAGCGCATTGGGACAGCTTTTGAGCGCAGGGAAAAGCAGCAGACTGTACGAGACACTGGTCAATCAAAAAAGAGTTGTAAATCAAATCTACGCTTATAATATGGACACAAAAGACCCGAACCTTTTCGTTTTTATGGCTGTCTGCAACGAGGGCGTGAAAGCCGAAAAAGTCGAAGCAGAGATACTGTCGGTAATTGAGGATATAAAAAAAGGAAATATCAGCGAAAAAGAGCTGCAAAAAATCAAAACAAACACAAAGGCAGATTTTATATTTGCGCTTGAAAACTCAAGCAGCGTAGCAAATCTTTTCGGAAGTTTTCTTGTGCGCGGCTCTTTGGAACCGCTTTTGAGATATGAAGAGCAAATTTATGCGCTTGATACTAAAACTTTAACAGATGCCGCCAATAAGTACTTAAAAAATAAAGCATCAACTACAATCATTTTAAGAAAGGAAGAGTAAAATGAGCGAATTTTTACAAGGTGCGATGACCGCGCTTATCACGCCGTTTAAAAATGGCGCTGTGGACGAACTTCAATATGAAAAACTTATCCGCCGTCAAATAGAAAACGGTATAGATGTAGTCGTACCTGTCGGTACCACAGGAGAGAGTGCAACGCTAAATCATGAAGAGCACAAACGCTGCATAGAGATAGCGGTAGCTGTCTGCAAAGGTACAAATGTAAAAGTTATGGCGGGAGCCGGCAGTAACGCTACGCATGAAGCTGTAGACTTGGCTAAATTTGCTCAAAAATGCGGTGCAGACGCTTTGTTATCCGTTACCCCGTACTATAATAAACCAACGCAGGAAGGACTTTATCAACATTATAAAACAATAGCCGCAGAAGTTGATGTACCCGTACTTTTATATAATGTTCCGGGGCGCACAGGCTGCGACATACAGACAAATACCGTCATAAGACTGTTTAACGACTGCCCGAATATATTCGGCGTTAAAGAGGCAAGCGGTTCTATAGATAAATGTGTAGATTTATTAGCGCATGAACCAAAACTTTACCTTATCAGCGGCGAAGACGCTATAAATTACCCTATTTTATCAAACGGCGGCAAAGGCGTTATTTCCGTTACGGCAAATCTTTTGCCAGATAAAATATCCGAACTTACGCATAAAGCTTTGGATTCGGATTATCTTGGCGCAAAAGCGATAAATGACGAACTGTATGCGATAAATAAAGCCTTGTTTTGCGAAAGCAATCCCATACCGATAAAAGCGGCTATGTACATCGCCGGACTTTTGGATAGCTTGGAATATCGCTTGCCACTCGTGCCGCCAAGTACCGAACACTTTAAATTTATAGAACAAACTATGCAAAAATACACAATAAAGGGTTTCCAATGAAAGGAAAAACATTAGTTATAAGCGGCGGCACAAGAGGCATAGGGCAAGCTATAGTAAATGAATTTGCCGCTCATGGCGTAAACATAGCATTCACATATAATTCCAATGAAGAGTTGGCAAAAACACAAGTCGCCGAACTTGAAACAAAATACGGCATCAAGGCAAAAGCGTATCCGTTTAACATTTTAGAGCCTGAAAAATATAAAGAGCTTTTTTTAGAGATAGATAAAGATTTTGATAAAATAGACTTTTTTATATCAAGCGCGATAATTTCAGGACGCGCCGTTGTGGGCGGATACACAAAATTTATGAAATTAAAGCCGCGCGGCATTAACAACATCTTCACAGCCACCGTAAATGCTTTTGTTGTCGGCGCGCAGGAAGCCGCCAAAAGAATGGAAAAAACAGGCGGCGGCAGTATCATATCCATCTCTTCTACAGGCAATCTCGTATATATAGACAATTATGCGGGACACGGCACATGCAAAGCCGCCGTTGAAGCGATGGTAAGATATGCGGCAACGGAATTGGGCGAAAAAAATATCAGAGTAAATGCAGTAAGCGGCGGACCCATAGACACAGACGCTTTAAAAGCTTTTGTAAATTATGAAGAGGTGCGCGATGAAACAGCAAAACGCTCGCCGTTGGGACGCATGGGACAGCCTGCGGATATGGCAGGCGCATGTCTGTTTTTATGCTCCGATAAAGCTTCATGGGTAACAGGGCATACATTTATCATAGACGGGGGAACAACTTTCAAATGAGGCTGAACCTCCCGAATATACTTGCATCTTTAAGGGTTGCAACCGCGCCAATACTATTTTTACTCTTGTTGATAGACAGAAACAATCCTGTATTTGAGGGTATCCACTACTCATGGATAGATTTTACAGCTGCAATTTTATTTGTCATCGCCTCTACTACAGACTTCTTTGACGGTTATATAGCAAGAGCATGGGATCAAAAAACGGTTATCGGCGGCATACTTGACCCGTTAGCAGACAAAATGCTAATGCTTGCAGCATTTTTGGGACTTATGCTGATTTCACGCGCAAATCCATGGGCTGTATATATTATATTGGTCAGAGAGTTTTTTATAACGGGGCTTCGCGTAGCGGCAGCGTCCGAAGGTAAGGAGGTAGCCGCTTCCATGTCGGGCAAAGTCAAAACCGTATTTCAAATGATAGCGATAGGATTTTTGATAATGAACTGGTCTCCGTTAGCGGAAATTCTTTTGTGGTTTTCTGTGGCATTGACGCTATATTCGGGATTTGAATATGTAGTAAGCTATACAAAAGGCGTCAAAAAATGCTAAATTCACTAAGCGGATTTGTTTACGCTTTTCTTGCCCTGTCGTTTATAGTTTTCTTTCATGAATTTGGACATTTCGTCGCCGCGCGCATATTTAAAGTAAAAATAGAAGTTTTCAGTATAGGCTTTGGCAGAAAGCTTCTCAAAAAAATATGGGGCGGCACGGAGTACTGCATAAGTGCGATACCTCTTGGCGGATATGTGCAGATGAAAGGGCAAAGCGACTTCGACCCCAACGAGAGAAGCGGCGATATAGACAGCTACAATACAAAAGCTCCATGGAAAAGGATCATTATACTTTTCGCAGGACCTTTTGCAAATTTTTTCCTCGCTTTTTTGATTTACATGGCTATGGCAAATATAGGCATACCAAGCTTAATCCCGCAAATAGGCGGCTTTTCTGAAGATTCGGCGGCAAAAGAAGCCGGACTTCAAGTAAACGATACAATAAAAGCCATTAACGGCATAGAGATAAAAATCTGGCAGGATATAAAAAAAGCCGTCAATAAAAATTCGGGCGAAGTGGAACTCTTTTTTCTAAGAGACGGCGCGCTTTTAAGCGTAAAATTGACCCCGAAAATTTTGGATAGCAAAGATATATTCGGCGATAGCATACAAGAACGATTTATAGGTATTCAGCCATCAAATGTTATTTTCAACGCACGATACGGCGGATTGGAAAGCGTTAATTACGCTTTGGAAAGGTTAGCAGAAGCGTCAATACCTATATTTAAAAGCTTTCAAAAACTTATATCGCGCGATCTTTCTCCAAAAGAATTCGGAGGCATTATAGCCATAGTAGACATATCGGGAGAAGTTGCGCAAGCGGGCTTAATCGTATTTTTGAGCTTTATAGCCTTCATTTCCGTAAATCTCGGCATTATCAACCTTCTGCCTATTCCCGTGCTTGACGGCGGGCATATTATGTTCAATCTTTATGAGGTGCTATTCAGGCGCGCGCCGAATGAGAAAGTTTTTTATTATCTCACTCTTGCGGGCTGGATGCTGTTGATACTGCTTTTTGCTTTTACGATTTATAACGATATAGCAAGAATTTTGGCAAGATAGATGTTTTACCATGAAAAACTGCAAAGCGTATCGCAGCGCATAGAAAACGCCAAACAAAACTCTAATTTTAAAGAAAATATAAAGCTTGTAGCCGTAAGTAAAACGGTAGCTTCCGCCGAAATTCTCAGACTTTACAAAGCAGGCTGCATAGCTTTTGGCGAAAATAGAGTGCAGTCTTTAAAAGAAAAATGTGAGGAATTATACACACTTTCCATAGAGTGGCACTTCATAGGACGCCTTCAAACAAATAAGATAAATCAGCTTATCGCTCTGCGCCCTGCTTTGATACACTCATGCGACAGTTTAGAATTGGCTTTGGAAATAAATAAACGCTTAAAAATCAAAAATCAAAAGCTTGACATACTGCTTCAAATAAACAGCGCCAAAGAGGACACAAAAGCAGGTGTAGAGCCTGAAAATGCGGTGCAGATTTATGAAAAAATTTTGAACTTATGCCCAAATCTCAATCTAAAAGGAGTTATGAGCATCGGAGCGCATACCGACGATGTCGGCGCGATACAAAAAAGCTTTGAAACTACAAGAGAGATTTACGAACAAATCTTACCGCTTGGTGCAAAATACTGCTCCATGGGCATGAGCGGGGATTTTGAACTTGCTATAAAATGCGGCGCAAATATTATAAGGCTCGGAACCATTTTGTTTAAATAGATAGAGTTATATACATTAAATAAAAAAACACGCTTTTATTTCAGTAATGTTTTTTCGTAATCGCAAGAGCGCAGCAACCCGCCCCCATGATGTGTACGCGTAAGTTTATAATCTACTGTTTTAAACCGCAAGGAGAGCAGAAATCTATTTTTTGTCTTTCTTTTTTTATTTGACTGCAAGTTTGCAAGGCAGGACAAAACAATCCATTTTTTGTCTTTCTTTTTTTATTTGAGACTGCAAGTTTGCAAGGCAGGACGAAACAATCCATTTTTTTCGTCATTGCGAGACACGAAGTGTCGCGGCAATCCAGTTATTGCGAAAAATAAAATACAAAACAATCCAAAATACTCTCTTTCCGTCATTGCGAGCTTGCGAAGCAGGAAGCAATCCAAAAAAATGTATGAATTATAAAATTATTCAAATACAAAAAATAAAAACAGACTAATAATATTACAAATTTTAATAGATGGATTGCCGCGGCACTTTATGCTTCGCAATGACAAAGAGAGGCACATACGCTTTGCTTGTTGTAAGAAAAATGGTAATCTTTTTTTGATTGTTTCGCTCCAGTAGCAATGACAGAAAATGTCATTACAATTCTCCCTCCGTCATTGCGAGCCGCTTGCGGTGAAGCAATCCATAACCAAAACGCCCATTCGTCATGGCGACTGCGAGCTTGCGAAGCAGGAAGCAATCCAGAAAAATAGAACAATGCAAATAAAAAGGTGGTTTTGTCTATTTAATGATACTGTTTTTGTTATTGTAAATATGGATTGCTTCGCTAACTTCGTTAGCTCGCAATGACAGATTATATAAAAAACACTTATTTCATCATTACGAAGAGTGCGAAGCAGGACAAAGCAACCCAGAAAAACCTGTCAAAATCAAATTAATCAAAAAAACAGAATGAATATAAAAATGTATCTATTTTATAGGCATGGATTGCCGCGCTCCGCTCGCAATGACGGAAAGATTATTATTTTGAGATTAAATAATAAAGATAAACATGGGACTTTATTTGTAATAATAAAAAGTAAGGATTACTGCACTCCTTGCAATGATGAAAAATAAACATTCATACAGCAATAACAACTCCACTGTCATTGCGAGGAATACGCAGTATGACGAAGCAATCCAGAAAATAATATAAAACAATCAAAGCATATAACATAAAAAGCAGTTTCATTTATTATTTAATAATTACTCTTTTTGTTATTTTAAAGTATGGATTGCTTCGCCTGTTTTCAACGGCTCGCAATGACGGAAAAAGTGTGTTATGATTATGGGTTGCCGCGGCACTTCGCGCCTTGCAATGACAAAATACATATTTCTCGTCTTCAAAATAACTTCCCCCTCCCCATAACATATAAAAAAGCAAAATGATCTATCATCTGCTTTGTATTGATATCGTAAACACCTCCCTCCCCATAACATATAAAAAAGCAAAATGCACGGGATAAACCCTGCTTTCTTAAAAGCCAGCCGTACAAGTTAGAACAAGATATTGGAATAAGGATAGACCTAAAATTTAACTTAAAAGGTCAAACATAGTAAATCTGCGCACAACGATTTTGGATTTGCAAACGACATGCATGTATATAACAAATTCGCGAATGCAATGAAAAAAGGAGAATATTAAAACTTGCGCGTACAAACTAAACCGTACGCGCAAGCTAAAGAGTTAAAAATCCGTATTAAAGCCCAAAGCGATCCGCCTGCCCTCTATAAATTTCCCATGAGTGTCAAATGTTATCTCCTTATCGAAAATATTATAGACGCCTGCTGTAATTTTTAAGTCGTCTTTAAGTCTATACACAGCTCCCACATCAACAAAGTAGTATCCTTTATTTTTAACAGAAGTAGTACTGGTGGTTTCAGGAGCCTTGCTTCTATAATTATATTGACCCCAAAGGCTAAGTTTATTCGTAGCTTGGTAATCAATATTTGTATTTATCATGTGCTTTGATATTCCATTCAACGCTTTGCCTATGTTAGCGCCTGCTTTTTGTTCGCTTCTTGTGTATGTATATGTATGACCAAGTACGAGATTTGACAAAATATCATAATCAAAAGTAACCTCAACTCCTTCAATCTCCGCTCCTTTGACATTTTCATATCTGCTGCCGCTGCTGTACGGTCCTCTGTTTAAATCTAAAAAACCGTCGCTGTAAGTGGCGATATTCAAAGTTTCATAATAATCTTTAGATCCTTGCGTACAAAACGGTATGCCGTCATCGCCTGCGGTTGGAGCCCTGCTGCTGGGACTGTTGCAAACCGTATATGACTGTATTTTGTCTTTATATTCGCTATGATAAGCGGTAACGCTTACTCCAAGACCGATATCTTTATTGGCGTAAGCTATTGAAGCCTCATAATTTATACTTGACTCAGGCTTTACATCAGGACTGCCTATCATAACAACAGGCGGATATGACCCTCCTCCGCTAACGCCGCCAAAATCATCTGCCGATTGTCTTAAACTTGGCGCTTTATATCCTGTAGAAACGCCGCCTTTGATAAGAAAATCATCAGTCAGCTTATATATGGCGTAAATACGAGGCGTAACATGCGTACCGTAATCTTCGTAATTATTTACTCTTATGCCGCCCGTTAAAGAGAGAGCGTCCGTAATACTCCACTCATCTTCGGTAAAAACAGAATACTGCTGTTTTGTTACTTCATAAGAGTTATACTGAAACGCCGATCCGTTATAAGTCGCATGCATTACATTTGTACCGCGGTCGTCAAGCGTCTCTTTTTTATATTGTGCGCCGACGGATAAAATATTTGTCTCAAAGAAATAGTTTCCTTGAGTATTTAGCGTCAATACATCATAATATATGCCGTCCCCTCTTGACGGATTTTTGGTAGCGGCATTTTGGATATAAGTATTAAGCGTAAAATCGTCAAGTTTCAAATCATGACCGGCAGAAGCAACCTGCTTAACAGCCAAACCATTTACGCGGTTAGAGGCATTTGGCGCGTACGATATACCCTCGGTCTCTTTTTTTATCTGTTTGGAGTAGTCGTAATTTGTCCATATACTGTTTTCGTTGTTAATATTCAAAATCAGCTTTGTTCCAAATTTTCTAACTTTAAATTCCGGAGTGGGCGCCGAACTCTTATCGCCGCAGTCTGCTCCTGCTGTGCCGGCATTGGGACAATAACTTTCATCTTGCTGCAAAACAGAACCGTAAGCCTGTAAAGAGAGTATATCTCGGATAACAGGACCTGCGATATTGATACTGCCTTGATAGCCGTCTTCGGTAATATCGTTGATGGATCTTGTGTATTCGCCTTTAAAGCTGCCGCCCCATTCCTGCGGAGTCTTTTTTGTGATGATATTGATAACGCCGCCCATTGCTTCAGAACCGTACAGAGACGACATCGGACCTCTTACAACCTCTATCCGTTCTATCATGGAGACAGGCGGCAGCGAGTTTGCAGCTATACCGCCTGACATGCCGTTAGGACTGTGGGCGTCGTTGCCGGACATCGGCTTTCCGTCTATAAGATAAAGCGTGTAAGAACTGCTCATACCGCGGATAGATATATCTTTAAAGACGCTTCCGCCTTCAACATAAACGCCGGGGACATTTTTCAGGATATCTGTCAAATCGTTAAAAGATTTGTTTTCCAACTCCTCTTTTGTGATGACAAACATACTTGCGGGCGCGTCAGCAATGTTTTGTTCATAGCCGGTAGCGCTGATGACTTTTATTGCCTCTACTTCCGTAATATTATCGTTAGGAACGGCTAATAACCCCTTCCCCAACAATGCGGTCAAAACGACAGCAGCACAAAAACCTCTTTTCATTTTTTATCTCCTTGTATAAAATTTTTACTTTAATAATAATATTAATAACTATTATTGTCTTAAATGCGATATAGTATCTAAAATAAGATAAAAATAATCTTAGATGAAATGATAATTATTATCACAAAAATATCAGCGCTTTGTTACATGCTATTTACAAAATGCCATTTTTCAGAGTGTATAATTCTCTCTTTATTTTTTAAGGCGCGAAAATGTACAATCAATTTCTTAATACTGAATATCAGTATATATACAAAATCAAAGGAGATTTGCTTGCTTAGAATATTTAAAAAAAGCTGGTGGTTTAATATACACATGATACTTGGGCTTTTGCTGAGTGTTACTATTATGATAGTCGGCGTAACAGGAGCTCTGCTATCATATA
>JAISNU010000006.1 GCA_031276075.1 Campylobacteraceae bacterium | reverse complement strand
ACGAACCAAAAGAAAAAAGAGAAAAACCGCAATGAACTACATAGGCTCAAAAGTCAGGCTTTCGCAGTGGATCAAAGACGAGATAACCCAAAGAGTCGGCGGCGCGCTGCATGATAAAGTTTTTTGCGATATATTTGCCGGCACGGGAACAATAGGACGAGTTTTTAAAAAGTTTGTCAAAAAAGTCATCAGCAACGACATAGAAGAGTACAGCTATATTCTTTGCAGGAACTATATACAAAATCACGAGCCGATTACAAATGCGTCCGATTTGCTGTATGAATTAAATCTTTTGCCTTTGCGTGAAGACGGCTTTATATATAAAAACTACTGCTTGGGAAGCGGGAGCGGCAGACAGTATTTCAGCGATGAGAACGGCAAAAAAATAGATGCTGCAAGAAACGCTATAAACGATTGGAAAGCGGGCGGGAAAATAGATAATGATACATACTATTTTTTGCTTGCTTCTTTGCTTGAAAGCGCCGATAAAGTTGCAAATACGACTTCTGTTTATGGAGCATTTTTGAAATATTTAAAACTTTCTGCGCAAAAATCTATGAATATTCTACCCTCATTTTTTGAGCTAAACAATAACGCTCATGAAGCGTATCAAGAAGAGAGTAATGTATTGATAAGGAAAATCCGCGGCGATATTTTGTATCTTGACCCGCCGTATAACGAAAGACAGTACGGGGCGAATTATCACATCTTAAATACTATCGCCAAGTACGATAATTTCACGCCTGAAGGCAAAACAGGCATGAGAAAATATTATCGTTCCAATTACTGCAAAAAGCAAAAAGTGCTTGATAGTTTTGAAGATTTGATAAAAAACGCAGACTTTAAGTATATTTTTTTAAGCTATAATAACGAAGGTCTCATGAGCGAAAATGAGATAAGGCAAATTATGCAAAAGTATGGCGGATATGATTTGGTCAAAAAAGCGCATCAACGCTACAAAGCAGACAATAAAAGGGCGTATAAAGCTGATTTGACGCTTGAATATCTGCATATTTTGTATAAATAAATTTTTGGAGCAGCTATGTCAATAATTTATGAACACAAAATAATAGTACCGCAAAACGCTATTGATACAAATATGCATGTAAACAATGTAGTTTATGTGCAGTGGATGCAGGATGCTGCTACGGCGCATTCGGATTCATTAGGATTTGACAGTGAGTTTTATGAGAAAATCGGCGGCACATGGGTTGCCCGTTCGCACTATATAGAGTATCTAAGCCCTGCATTTTTAGGAGAGGAGTTAATTATACAGACATGGATAAGCTCTATAAAACGCTCTATTTCCAACCGCGAATATGCGTTTTTTAGGCAAAGCGATAAAATGCTTTTGGCAAGAGCAAAAACCGTGTGGATATACTTGAATGCAAACGGAAAACCAAGCAGAATCCCAAACGAACTATTGACAAAATATATAGCAAACGAGAGCTATGAGCCGAAATTGCAGGGATAATAACATGATAAAGTTTGTATTTTAGGCACAGGTGTTTATTTTTTAGTAAAAATATTCTTTCCGCCGTATTTATCACAATGTATTTCCTGTGGAAAGATAATAATTATGTTACTTTTTGAAAATCATAGAAAAATTTATGAAATAGTGATAAATACGGTATTATAAGGCACTTTTGGTTGTATATTTTCTGCGCCTAAATTTGGTTTATATATGGATTTTAATCTTTTTTAGGCAATATTCTTTGTGGTGATTTACAGAACATGCGGCGTATTTAAGGGGGGGCTTTGCTTGAAGAGGCGGTTATATTTCCGCGGATATTCAAACGACTGATACAACATTTGTATTGACATGAATAGCACAGTTTGCTTTTTGGTTTTAATATTATGTTGTTTACATACTTTTGTCATTGATAGCCAATGCAATTGGCACAGCAATTTAGCTTTATAACAATAAAAGAAATTATTATAGATAAAAAAACAATATATTTTTATTCTCAATCAATGGATTGTTTCGTGGCGCTTCGCATTCTTTCGCAATGACACAACCTTTTCCGTCATTGCGAGCCGCTTGCGGCGCGGCAATCTATTGATTGTATAAAACTAAAATTCTGCCGCCGCAGTCTTTATGTCAAATGACCAAATCATATCAGCGCTTGCATGATTTTTTAATTCTTGAGTATTTGGATTTTTTTGGATTGCCGCACCGACTTCGTCAGTTCGCAATGGCGAAAGGGATTTACATGATGAAGCGTGCGGATTGTTTAGTTATTTCATTGCTCTAATAAATGGATTGCTTCATCGCGCCTCTCGCTTCTCGCAATGACATAAGGATATCATTGCATAAAAATTCTACTATGCAGACAAGACGGCAACTTCTCATATAAACGGAAAATAATCTGCGTAAATCCGTCGTTGCGAGGACTGCGAGCGAAGCAGGACGAAGCAATCCAGAAAATACCCATGCATACAAAGCACATACCTCTTTTTTCCATCATTGCGAGAAGTGCAGAGACGAAGCAATCTATAAAAATAAAATAACATAGAAAAATCCAAATACTTAAAAATATAAACTATCAACTCCAAATTTAATTTATTTGATGTTTTTCAATTGCCGCGTACTAATGTTTTATAGCGCTTCGCGTCTGGATTGCCGCACTGACTTTGTCAGTTCGCAATGACGGAAAGGAATTTACATGATGAAAAACATGGACTGCTTAATCAGTTCTTGTAATAATTGGATGTTTGTAGTTGCAATGACTGAGTGGAGGCATTAATGGAGCGTTTGTCATACTTGCACCCTCTGTCGGTTTCATGTTCTTTTCCATCATTTTTCTCTACCATTGCGAATTTCTAAAAATAGGCAAAGCGTTTTACAGGCAAAATATTTCCTTGAAAACGACGCGGTAATCCATCAACTCATCGGTTCATACAGCCAAATAAAAGGCTTTCGCAGTGCATATTGGTTATTTTAGCTTTTGCATGAAGATTGCCGTAATATCCCGTATAATTTACGGCGGCGTTATACATGCAAGTTAAGTTTTTGCAGCTCTTTTGCGCAATGCAAAACCATAAACGGCAAAGATATTGAACAACAGACTAAGTCCCAAGATAATACGAAAAGCGGCAGATGAATTTTGCGCGCTCTGTTTAACTTCGCCGTCCGCTAAAAGCGTATTTATCGCTATCTTGCCTCTATGCCCCATGCCGTCTTGCGCTTCCACTCTCCACTCGCCTTCTTCATCAGGCACAAATGCAAAAAAGCCGTTTTCGTCCGTCAAGCTTTTTATTGTTTCTGTTTTTGGCGCTGAGGGCGGATAGACTTTGATTTTGGCATACATCATAGGCTCGCCGTCCGTGTAAGAAAAACGGACGATTTTTGCGCCGCTTTCAACCTCCAACACTTCTACGCCGTGAGAAAACAAAATCGCAGGCAGCAAAAGAGCCGCCGCGAAAAACAATCTATTTGACATTAAATACCAATATGGCGTTTATATCGTCCTCGTCAACATCAGGCTTTGCAGAAGCTTTGTGATAGTTAACTCTGACAAGCCAAAGCCCTTTGTTGTCAAATTTGAAAGTAGCGATACCGTCCTTATCCGTTTTGCTTTTTAGCGCGTAAGCGTTTGGAGTATTTGGGTCAAATGTATCGTAAGTAGCGAAAATCTCGGCATTTGCGAAAGGTTTTCCGTCATACAAAACTTGAAATTTGCCGCTTTTACCTTTTGTAATGTCGGCGGGATTTGTAAGAGGTACTATCTCAAAGATCAATTTCAACGGTTCTTTGAAACTTTTATCGTTGGATTTTGGATTAAGATAAGTTTTTGAAAGTTTGCTGAAATATATTGATTTTTTAACCGTAACGCCCGCAGCTTCCGCCTCTTTTTTCGTGCCGTCAAAATAACCGTCTGTTGTCAAGACATAAAAACCTCCGACTCGTTCGCCGATAACCACAGCAGGCGCGTCGCTTTGCAATTTGTAAGAAGTCTCGTATAAAAGCCTTTCTTGATTTGCGCTAAGCGTCAAGGGCGTGATTTTGCCGTCTTGCAAAACGCGCACAGAGTTTACGGATGCGGGCTCTTCTATCTCTTCGCCTTTGATGAAATAGTGTGTAGAAATCGCGTCAAGCTTCACTTCGTCGCCTGCTTTGAAATCCTTAACTTCGCGCGGCGCAACGAAAAATTCATGCGCAAAAAGCGTCATGGAACCGAACATAGCAGAAGCTATAAAAGCTAAAACTATTTTTTGCATAATTTTCTCCTAATATGAAAGATTTAAATAAAATGTGCAATGATATTACATATTTTATTTTAATATTATTAAGTGAGGCGGTTAGTTTATATTAATATCTTATTTTAATCGCTATCCGCAAACAATAGCATGCTGCCAAAAAAGAGCAAAACCTCGATAATTTCACACTGCTATTGTGATTTTAAAAGTTTGTTGGATATTAGAACTACAATTGATGAGAAGCAAAATGTTATAATAATTAATCATTATAATTTATTTTATTGCCCGATAATTCTGAAGAGAGGCAGCACAAAAAATTTAAAAAATTTAAAAATAGCCCCATAAAAGAATTAAGTAATGAAAAATATTATGTATGAAATTAGGATACATTATATCTTTTTTCAGTAATACTATATTATTAGAAGAAAAAGATACGGCAGCAGCTATAAAAGTAGAAACCGCATCAGTAGCGCAAACAACACATAAAAT
>JAISNU010000085.1 GCA_031276075.1 Campylobacteraceae bacterium | reverse complement strand
CCTGTGCTGCCATAAGTATATATGCCGGCGCTGCCGACTCCTGTTGTTAAAATATTTAAGTTGTCGCCTATAGTAATGTTTGAATTACTACTTGCATACACTCCGTGGCTTAAGCTTTGAGACGGAAAAGTATAACCATGTGTACTTATGCTGGCATTATCACCAATAGTGATACTTGAACCGCTCATCGCATAAACGCCGTATGAACCTGTGCCGTTTGTAGTTATATCGGCATTATTGCCGATATTAATATTCGCCCCTTGCGCATAAATACCATATCCTCCCGTACCACCGCCGACATTGATATTAACTTCATTAAAACCCCATGTTCCGTTATTATTGTTATGCATGCCGTGCATATTTTCAACATTAACACTAAGTATCGACGAGCTTGAAACCCCGTTTGACATATTATTGTAAATGTCAGAATTAACCGTTTCATTGCAATTAATATGCCCTCCTCCTAAATCCGTGCAGTCAGCGCCGAGATTTGAAATCAAAAATAAACCAATAAAAGCTAAAATAACAGGAAAACTTCCGATATTTCTCTTTTTGCCGCAGCCAAAATATGTTTTGGACATATTAACTCCTTTTGACATTATAAA
This sequence comes from Campylobacteraceae bacterium, assembly GCA_031276075.1. Taxonomy (GTDB): domain Bacteria; phylum Campylobacterota; class Campylobacteria; order Campylobacterales; family Campylobacteraceae; genus JAIRKW01. The sequence goes on along the minus strand of JAISNU010000085.1, from coordinate 7,693 downwards.
GGCGAATTATATATCTTTGGATATTAAAATAATATTAATAACAATATGTGTTATCAATATCAGAAAATTAATATCTCAAATGGATTGCCGCGCTAATTACATTGGTTCGCAATAACAAATGGAATGATGTATATATTTTGCTTGCCGCATGCCAATAACGAAATATGGATTGCGTCGTCGCGCTTCACACTCCTCGCAATGACGGAAATTGATATCATTATCCTGTAAATCTGTCACTGCGGCGCGGCAATCCATATCTTTTTAATTGTTCTATAACTTTTTATCACTCTGCCATTCCGTCATTGCGAGCTGCTTGCGGCGAAGCAATCCAGAAAATAAGATAAAACAGTGTAAACATGCAAATAAAAAAAGATTGTTTGCTTTCAATGACATTTTTTAATTATTGTAAAATATGGATTGCCGCGCCGCGTTCGCAATGGTGGAAAGGAATGTGAGAATAGCAGAAAATTAGGCGAAATAAAAAAATATGGATTGCTTCGTCGTTACACTCCTCGCAATGACGGAGGGGAAAGATGCCCTGCTAAAGCGTTTACCTGTTAGAATTGCAAATAATGGAGCGGTTGTTACTATTTACTTTATTTATGTTGGATTGCTTCCTGCTTCGCAAGCTCGCAGTCGCAATAACGGAGAGGCGTGTTTTTTTATGTATCGTTTCGCCGTTTCACTTCTCACAATGACAGAGGGAGAGATTGCCGCATTCTCTCACGCAATGGTTCACAATGATAGAAAACAGATTGCTTTCAATGACAAAAAACAAACGATATTTTTTTGATAATCCACAAATATTTAAAAATTACGCATACAATTTTTAAAAATTATCGGCGCGGCGGCGAAATTCATAAAATCTTAATTCTTAGGTTGCTATAATCACCCATAAATTTTAAAAACAGGGCTTAGAATGTCTGACATTTTTCTCTTTACGGGTCTTATCTCCGATAATCACACATGGCTTGTGCTTTCACAGATGCTTATTGTCGTTGTTATTATTCTCGCGTTAGCCAAAGCAGCTACTTCATCCATGCAGCTTGTGCCAAGCGGTACGCAAAATGTAATGGAAGCGTTTTTGGAAGGTATTGTAAAAGTAGCTTCCGATGTCGTAGGAGAAGAGGTAGCGAAAAAATATCTGCCCCTTGCCGCCACAATAGCTATTTTTGTCTTCGTGTCAAACATGATAGGAGTGATTCCCGGCTTTGAGGCTCCGACAAGCAATATCAATATAACTTTACCGCTGGCTTTAATGGTCTTTTTATACTATAACTTTGAAGGTATCAGAGAAAACGGTTTTATAAAGTATTTCAAGCACTTTTTGGGACCAAATCTATTTTTGTCTCCGCTCATGTTCCCAATAGAGATTATTTCGCACATTTCAAGGATAATATCGCTCTCTTTCCGACTTTTCGGAAATGTCAAGGGAGACGACCTCTTTTTGATGGTTATACTGTCTCTTGCTCCGTGGGTTCTGCCCGTTTTACCTTTCTTTATTTTGGTATTTTTCGGCGCATTGCAAGCTTTTATTTTCATGATATTGACTTATGTGTATTTAGCGGGCGCGGTACAAATCAGCGAAGAGCATTAAAGCGCGGAATTTGCAAAAATCATATATTGAATTTCTAATCAGTTTTTTGCTTGGAGTCTCATGGGCGTTTGTATTTTTGGGCGCAGCTCTATTTTTCTTTATTTTTTCTAAATTTGGCTTTTTTGCGGGACTCCTTGGTACTTTCATCGGCGCTATTTTTGGACTTTTTATGGTATTGATAGTAGAGATATTTTATATACAAATTCAAAAATTAGAAGAGCTAAAACGCCAAACAAAACTTCTTGAGAAATTATCTGAAAAAAAATCCAAAAAAGATGATATCGTATCTGATAACTGACCCGAAATTTTATACAAAAAAGCCCGATTTTATTGCTGCTAAATTGTATGAAGTTTCAAAAAAACACAAGATAGATTACGCATGTTTAAGAGATAAAGAGGCAAAAGAGTGCGAAGAGGCGGCAAAAGCATTCGTCGCTGCATGCAATGATTTAAAAATAAAACCCATTTTGCATACTTTTTGGCGTCAAGCGGCAGCTTTGGGAGCTTGCGGCGTTCATTTTGCCGCGAATGATTTTAAAAATATCGCTTTGGCAAAAGCTCAAAATCTTTTTGTAACCGCAAGCGCGCATTCGCTAAAAGAGGCGTCCAAAGCAGCGCTGCTTGGGGCTGATTTTATCACTGTAAGTCCTGTTTTTTACACTCCTGATAAAAATGAGCCTCTTGGTTTAGAGAAGTTAAAAGAAATAACGGCTAAAATACCAAACAGATGTATCGCGCTCGGCGGTATCTTAGAGGGTTCTCAAATACAGATGTGCAAAGAGGCTGGAGCCGTAGGATACGCGTCAATCCGTTACTTTTTAAAATAAAGGTTTATCATGTTTGAAGTTATAATCGGTCTTGAAGTCCATACCCAATTAAACACCAAAACAAAGATTTTTTGTTCATGTCCTACAAGTTTTGGAGAAAAGCCAAATACAAATGTATGCCCTGTTTGTTTGGGACTTCCGGGAGCGCTTCCAGTTTTAAATAAAGAGGCTGTTAAAAAATCCATAGCTTTCGGAACGGCTATTAATGCGGCTATAAACAAACGCTCTATTTTCAATAGAAAAAACTACTTTTATCCCGACCTTCCCAAAGCTTATCAGATAAGCCAGTTTGAAATTCCTATCGTTGAAAAGGGAGAGATTTATATAAATTTAGCGGACGGCACGACAAAAAGAATAGGCGTAACAAGAGCGCATTTGGAAGAAGATGCGGGTAAAAATGTGCATGAAGCAAATTTCAGCGGCGTTGATTTGAACCGCGCGGGCACCCCGCTTTTGGAGATAGTAAGCGAACCTGACCTTAGAAGTTCCGAAGAGGCTGTTTTGTATCTTAAAAAGATTCACGCCATATTAAGATACCTCAATATCAGCGACGCCAATATGCAAGAGGGCAGTTTCCGCTGCGACGCAAATGTATCCATAAGACCAAAAGGCGACACAAAGCTTTATCCAAGAGTGGAGATAAAAAATTTAAACTCATTTAGATTTATACAAAAAGCTATAGATTACGAAGTAGAACGACAAAGCGAAGCATGGATAGACGGAGTTTACGATAAGGAAGTAGTACAGGAGACAAGGCTTTTCAGTATAGAAAGCGGCGAAACGAGAAGTATGAGAAACAAAGAGGACAGCGCGGAGTACCGCTATTTTCCCGACCCTGATTTATTGCCGGTCATACTAAGTGAAGAGATGTTAAACGAAGGCAGGAAAATCCCTGAACTTCCCGATGAAAAAAAAGTACGGTATATAAAGGATTTTGGCATCAAGCCTTACGATGCTGAAGTTATCACAAGTTCTGTTGAATTAGCCAAATATTTTGAAGAGATGATAAAATTGGGAGCATCTCCGAAAAATAGCGTAAGCTGGCTTAGCGTTGAACTTTTAGGGCGTCTTGGAAACGGCGTCGGCGTGGAAAATTCGCCCGTCAAAGCTCAAAAATTAGCCGCATTGGTCAAACGGATAGAAGACGGTACAATAAGCGGAAAAGCGGCTAAGGATATTTTGGATTTTTTGATGCAAAATGATGAGGGCGTGGACGGCGTCATTGAAAAGCTGGGACTCAGACAAGTAAGCGACGATAGCGCGATAATAGCTATCATAGATAAAATTCTGGAAGCTAACGCCGATAAAGCTTTGGAGCTTAAAAACGGCAAAGAGAAGCTTTTCGGATTTTTCGTGGGGCAGGTCATGAAAGAGAGTAAAGGCGCGGCAAATCCCGCAAAAGTTAATGAGCTTTTAAAAGCAAAATTTGGTATATAAAAATGAATATAGCTGTAATCGGTGGCGGCAAATGGGGGCAGGCTTTGCATTTTGCGTTTTCGCAAAACCACAACAGCGTCATCACTTCAAGGACAAAAAAAGATATAGCGCATTTTGTAAGTCTTGACGAAGCGTTAAATCATGACTATCTTGTTATGGCTTTGCCTGCGCAGATTGTAGGCAAATGGCTTAAAGAAAATTTCAGATACAATAATCAAAAAGTGTTAATCGCCGCCAAGGGCATAGAGGCAGAGAACGGGCGGTTTTTGAATGAAATATTTTCAGACTTTGTTCCGTCGGACAGTCTTGCTTATCTTTCGGGTCCTTCTTTTGCCGCCGAAGTTATGAAAGCGCTGCCTACGGCTTTGGTGGTAAGCTCAAAAAATAAAGAGACAGCATACGGGTTTCGCGCGTTTTTTCCAAATTTCATCAAATCTTACGCTGATGACGATATTGTGGGAGCGGAGATAAGCGGCGCATATAAAAATGTCTTGGCAATTGCCAGCGGATTATGCGATGGGCTTGATTTGGGACTTAACGCAAGGGCGAGCCTTATCGCAAGAGGGCTTGTAGAGATGCAAAGATTTGGGTTAAGTTTCGGTGCAAAAGAGGCTACATTTTTGGGACTAAGCGGCGCAGGGGATCTGTTTTTGACCGCTTCAAGCGTTCTTTCGCGCAATTACCGCGTGGGAGCTGCTTTAGCTAAGGGCGCAAAACTTGACGAAATTTTAAAAGAGTTGGGAGAGGTGGCGGAGGGAGTTTTAACTTCAAGAGCTATAAGCAAAATCTCCAAAGAGAGAAATATCTACACTCCCATAGCAAGAGAAGTGAGTTTGATTATAGACGGAAAATCTCCGCTTGAAAGTTTAAAAGATTTGCTTGCATAATCCAAAGAAAGGTTTACATGCTGATTAAAAATGCCAAAATAACAGGTGAAAAAACACTTAAAAGCGTCCTTTTGGAGGGCGGTAAAATAGCCAAAATAGCGGACATGATAGATGAGCAGAGCGAAACGATAGACGCTTTGGGCGCGTATTTGCTTCCCGGTCTTATAGATTTGAATGTAAGACTCAAAAACGGCGCGCTAAATCAAAAAAATTTGGATACTCTATCCAACGACTGCGCCAGAGGTGGCGTTACGACTTCGCTGATTACTCCGGATTTTCTGCCGCGCCTTGACAATGAGAGCTTTTTAGAACTTTTAAGCGCAAAAGTGAGCGCTTTAAATACAACTGTGCTTTTATCGGCGCCTTTGGTGAATGAGGAGACAAATAAACTCAACAATATCGCAACTTTGATAGAAAACGGCGCGATTGCTGTATGGGGCAAGTCGCATGTGAATTCAAACTTCATAAGGCGCGGCATTCAGTATGCCAAAATGAAACAAACGCTTTTTATGGCGGAGTGTTACGACGATGATTTGGACGATAACGGCGTCATGAATGACGGTAAAGTCGCGTTTAAATTGGGACTTCCGGGCATATCAAAAGTATCCGAAACCAGCGAAGTAGCCAAACTGTGCGAGATAGCGGGGTATTACGATACGCCGATACTTTTTCATACGCTCTCTTCAAAGCGTTCGGTTGAATTGGTAAATAATACTAAAAATGCTTACGCCGAAGTTTCTATTCACCATTTACTTAAAAATGACGCGAGCTGCGACGGTTTCAACACTTATGCCAAAATCAAACCGCCTTTAAGAGATGAAAATGAACGGCAAAAATTGATAGAAAAGCTAAAAAATGGCAATATAGATATTTTAACTTCCGCGCACTCTCCTCGTTCTATTTTGTATAAAGATGTGGCTTTTGAAGAAGCGGCGTACGGCATACATGCGGTGTGCGATTATCTGCCGCTTGTTTTTACCTGTTTGGTTGATACAAAACTGATAAGCATGGAGCAGATGATAGATTTGACTAGTAAAACGCCTGCAAAAATCTTGGGTCTGAAAACCAAAGGCGTGATAAAAGAGGGACTTGACGCGGATTTGGTCATATTTGACGCTTCATGCGAAGAGAGGCTGAATATATCCGACTCAATATATTCGGGACAAATGCTAAAAGGCAAAGTTTTAAAGACGATAGCCAAAGGAAAAGTCGTTTATAGCAGCTAAGGCGCATGCGGACAGCTTGCGGGCGGATATTAAAAATCGCGCCTTGTAATTTAAAGCAAGTAAAAGCGGCTATGGGGATTTATAAAAACGCAAGCAAAAATGGCTGCATTTTCGTCATTGCAAGCGCAGCGCGTCAATCCAGAAATACCTCACTTCCGTCATTGCGAGCCGCTTTTTTCTCATTCCTCTCTGTCATTGTGAGGAACACGCAGTGTGACGAAGCACCAAAAAAACACCCTCCGTGTATGGAGTAAAACGGCAAAATAATTTGGAAAACATCCGCCTTCCGTCATTGCGAGGAGTGCGAAGCACGATGAAGCAACCCAAAGGCTAATTAAGTTCAACCGATAGATTTTGCCAAAATATCCGAAAAAGTAGAATTATTTATTAATAAATGCTTGTTTTAATAACTTATAGATTGTCGCACTCTTGCAATGACAGAGGGAAGCGTTTTTTTGGATTGCTTCTTGCTTCGCAAGTTTATACTCCTCTTATGTAATTATATACATGTCTTTTGTTTTTTTATAGTATTTTATGGATTGCGACGCTGACTGCATCAACTCGCAATGACGGAATTATTGCTTTGTTTAATGTTGCTGACTCCCATTTACACGGTAATGATACAAGAGGATAATCCTGTATTCACTTCAAAAGCGAACAAGCTGCTTTTGGAGAACCCAATTTCACAATATATACTTGCTTGTCGTTTGGTTGCAGGGAATGACAACCTCTCTTCATTATTGTGAAAATGAAGCAATTCCAAAATATCCTCTCTTCCGTCATTGCGAGCGAAGCGCAGCAATCAAATTGTCGCGTGGAATAAAACAACGAAATATAATCAACACCTTCCATTATGTAAATTCCCCTTATTCCGTTATTGTGTCCCTCCTTCGTCGTTGCGAGAAGTGCGAAGCACGACGAAGCAATCCAGAATATTCTATCATTGGAAACAGTAATGCATAAAACAAAAAACCTATCCGTCATTGTGAACTGACAAAATCAGCGCGGCAATCCAGAGAATAGATACCCACTTGTACGGGTTATGACAAAATGGTATTTCTGTCATCGCAAGGCATATAATGACGAAGTATGCAAACAAAATATTACTATTCCGTCATTGCGACTGCGAGTTTATGAAGCAGGAAGCAACCCATAAGCTATGAATAAAAAAGTTGTTTATTTATTATTATGATGTATTTTTGTTGTTATGTAGATTGCCGCGCCAATTTCATTGGCTCGCAATGACGGAAGGATTGTGTCATTATGAGCCACTTGTATGAGTAATGCGGTTGGTTGTGAAAATGGAAACCTTTTTCGTCATTGTGAAGACTGTGAGTTTGCAGAGGCGAAGTAAATCCAAAAAAACAAGAAAACTCTTTCCGTCATTGCGAGGAGTGTAACGACGAAGCAATCCAGAAATAAGTCAATAAAATAGTATAGAAAAATCCACATACTTAAAAATATATATCATTAACTCCAATTTTAATTTATTTTATGTTTTTTAATTGCAATATTTTAATGTTTATAATGCTCATATATCTGGATTGCTTTGTCTCTGCGTTCCTCGCAATGACGGAAGTGAGGTATTTCTGGATTGTTTCGCTTCGCTTACAATGACGAAAATGCAGCCATTTTTTGCTTGCGTTTTTATAAATCCCTCAACCGCTTTTACTTGCTTTAATTTACAAAGCTTAAAAGCGGCGGGGTTTTTATTAAAAC
>JAISNU010000041.1 GCA_031276075.1 Campylobacteraceae bacterium | reverse complement strand
AATGCGCCGAGACTTTCAAAATATCGCCGATTAAGTCCAATATCTTTGCGCGCAGGCGTTAAACTCTTGAATTTTTAATTTTTTAGCAGTAGAATTTATCTTTTGTTTTTAGTCTGCTTAAAGAAGGGTCTTATGAAATTTGCGCAATATCTGCCGCGAAGTGTGATGATTTTCAAAAATTACAAGTCTAAAATGTTTACAGCCGATTTGATAGCGGGTATGACTGTTGCGATTGTCGCTTTGCCGCTTGCGATGGCGTTTGCGATAGCTTCTGGAGTTGAGCCTGAAAAAGGGCTTTTTACGGCTATCGTGGCGGGATTTATCATTTCTGCTTTTGGCGGCAGCAAATACCAGATAGGCGGACCAACGGGAGCTTTTGTGGTTGTACTTTACGCGGTAATGCTAAAGCACGGTTACGACGGGCTTGTCATAGCGGTATTTTTGGCGGGTATTATGCTGATGTTTATGGGTTTTTTCAGGCTTGGAAATATTATCAAATTTATCCCCTACCCCGTTACGGTAGGATTTACCGCAGGTATAGCGCTTATCATATTTACTTCGCAGATAAAGGATTTTCTCGGGCTTCCCATAGAGTCCATGCCCGCTGATTTTGTGGAACAGATAAAAACTTACGGTGCGTCTATCAAGGATATTTCGCCCGTTTCGTTCGGACTCGGCGTTTTTGGGATTTTTATCATACTTGCATGCAAGCGTTTTTGTCCCAAGATCCCCGGACCTATAGCGGTTATTATCATTTTATCTTTTATCGTGTGGATATTCGGGCTTAACATTGATACGATAGGAAGCAAATTTGAAAATATCCCAAATATGCTGCCAAGCCCCTCTTTACCTGCATTTTCGCTTGAAAAAATTAGAGCCGTATTTCCCGACGCCGTAACAATAGCCATTTTAGGAGCCATAGAATCGCTGCTTTCAGCGGTCGTAGCGGACGGTATGACAGGAGACAGGCATCACTCAAACAAAGAGCTTGTAGCTCAAGGCTCGGCTAATATTTTATCCGTAATATTCGGCGGAATAGCCGCCACAGGCGCCATAGCAAGAACTGTAACAAATATCAAAGCAGGTGCGTTCAGTCCGCTTGCAGGTATATTTCACGCGCTGTTTTTACTGTTGTTCATGTTCTTTTTATCCTCTTTGATACTATTGATACCGCTTTGCGCTTTATCGGCTATATTGATAGTGGTAGCTTGGAATATGAGTGAATTTCACCACTTCAAAGCTATACTTTTAAATTCCGAAAGGCACGACGCGATAGTGCTTGTAACGACATTTGCGCTGACCGTGTTTATTGATTTGAACACAGGCGTTCAAACGGGCATAATGATGGCGGCGCTTTTATTTATCAAACGCATGATAGATGTAACGCAGATAACAGACAAAAAAGCCGCTATAAAAGATTTGGATTTTGACGCGGTAAATTACGATGAAGAGCTTGACGACGCAGACGCTTTATCTAAAAAATATGTGCCCGAAGGCGTGGAAGTTTACGAGATAGGAGGTCCTTTTTTCTTCGGTATAGCCGATAAATTAAAAGGAGTGCTTGATATCGTTTCAACTCCGCCCAAAGTTTTTATATTAAGAATGAGAAAAGTGCCGATGATGGACGAGACGGGTTATCATGCGTTAGAGGAATTTTATGAAATGTGTAAGGCGAAAAATACCATTTTAATACTTTCAGGAGTATCAAAAGAGATAAAAAAGAGGCTTGAGAAAAAAGGAATGGATAAGCTTTTGGGCGCTCAAAATATCACAAATCATATTGACAGCGCGCTTCATCGTGCCTCAGAAGTTTTAGAGTTAAATAGTGATAATATTTCAAACCACTAAATGCTAAGGAGACACGATGCAAAGAAAGCATATCTACAATCCAAATTCCAACGAAACTCTTACTGAGCGCAGAATTTTTAGCGGCAATCCACATGGCATTTTGAATTTTACAAAAGCAAAATACACATGGGCGCTGAAACTTTGGGATGTCATGGAGGCAAATACTTGGTTTCCGCGCGAAGTTGATACGACAAACGATGTGATAGATTACAATAAAAATCTTACCGCTTCTGAAAAACGCATGTATGATTTGGTCTGGTCGCAATTAATCAGCATGGACAGTTTTCAGACAAATAATTTAGCGGACAATATCAATCCTTATATAACCGCGCCCGAGATAAACGCCTGTCTTGCAAGGCAGGCTTACGAAGAGGCAAACCACTCAAAATCTTATGCCGTTATGGCTGAAGCGATTTGCGACAATACAGACCTCATTTACGAAATGGAAAAACACGATGATGTTTTGCGCAAGAAAAACGACTATATTTCAGGCATTTATGAACACTTGGCAGGAGGCGTAACAGAAGAGAAAATAGTGCTTGCAATGTTTGCAAATCAAATTTTGGAAGGACTCTATTTTTATGCAGGATTTGCCTCCATATACTCTTTGGCAAGGGCAGGAAAAATGCTTGGAAGCGCGCAGATGATAAGGTTTATTCAGCGAGATGAAATAACTCATCTGCTGCTTTTCCAAAATATGATAAACGGCGTCCAAAAAGAGCGCCCGGAACTTTTTACAAAAGAGCTTAAAGACAGGGTTTACAATATGTTCAAAACTGCGGGCGCGCTTGAAATAGAGTGGGGTAAATATATTACACAAAACCAAATCATGGGATTTACAGATGATATTATTGAGCAGTATATACAATATTTAATAGATGAACGGCTTAAAGCCGTAGGATTTGAAAAGCTCTACAATGTCAAGCACCCTATCAAATGGGTAGATGATTTTTCGCGCTTTAATGACCAAAAGACAAATTTTTTTGAAGGCAATGTCAGTAATTACAGCAAAGGAAGCCTCTCTTTTGATGATTTTTAGATATTTATACATACAAAGTGTGGATAATGAGCGAGTTTAACTCCAAAATCACAGCGCAAAAATGCCAAAAATTGGCAGATGAAATATCCTCATGGGTGCCGCTTGACGAAAATTTATATAATGCGTTTGCAGCCGTAGAAAGGGAGATTTTTACGCCAAAAGGCTTTAAACATCAAGCATATAAACTTGACTCGCTCCCTATATCGCAAGATCAGTGGATAAGTTCGCCTTTGATGGTTGCTAAAATGACTTTGGCGTTAGAAATAAGTAAAAGTGTGGATTCTATATTGGAAATCGGCTGTGGAAGCGGCTACCAAGCGGCAATTTTATCTAAACTTATCAGGAGAGTTTTTACTGTTGAGAGGATTGAACCGCTGCTTTTGGAAGCCAAAAAATGTTTTAAAACGCTCGGAATTTCAAATATACATACAAGATTTGACGACGGACAAAAAGGGTGGAGGGATTACGCTCCGTACGACAGGATACTGCTGTCGGCATCCGTCAAAAAAGTACCTGAACCGCTGTTTGAACAGCTTGGAGAAAACGGTATTTTGGCTGCGCCCGTAGAAACAGGCTCAAAGCAGGTAATCATGCAGTTTATTAAAACAAAAAACGGCATAAGAGTAAAAACTTTGGAAGAGTGCCTCTTTGTACCGATACTTGATGGAATAAGCAGGTAATTTTCGGCTGATTTGCGCCGCGCCGCCTTTTTGTATAAAAAGCGCATAAATATCAAGATTTATTGTGTATAATAATACACATTTTATTCTTTCAAATAGAAACAATCATTAAAAAATCAGGAAGCGATAATTTTGCAAAGCGTGTTTATTCCGCCATCAAGAACTTCAAAATTGTCTTGATAGCGCGCTTGGCCGGTTTGGAATTTTTTCCCGTTTTTAGCTTTCCAAAATACAGTACGATGCATATTGCTGTCATGCTTAATCTTAATTAATTTAGCTTTAATTGCAACCTTTTTAGTGGTTTCTGAATAAACGCAAGCATGTCCACTCCAAAGAGACAAGTATTTTTTAACTTTCAAATACTTTGCAATTTTTGCTCCTTTTATATAGCATTTACAAGATTTATTAAAATACATTTTATCGCTGTGTAAATCATCTATTCTGTAAAGTCGTCCGTCTGTTACATGTGCTTCTCTCCATTTATCAATAAAATCATTATGTTTTTCGTCTGTATTCTACTTCCTCTTGTGTATCCCCGCTTTTAATATTGCATTCTTTTGTAAAGCAATCAGGAACGATAAAAAGTCTGCTAATACATACAGCTTTAAAAATATCATCACTGCCCAAATAATACCTGATAACTCTATCTTTCATTTCCAAAACGCTGTCCCCAAGAATGTAAAGCTTAATCTTTCTCATTTTTTTCTTTAAAGAATGGCATTCGTATTGTATTTTTTATTTTGTGCCGCGCCCATAGCCAGAGAGCTGAATAAAAAAGCCAATAATATTATCATCACAATCATGCATAAATAACTCAAAACCGCAAGAAGTATGAATTCAAAATTAAGTTTTTTTTATTCTCTTTTTTACAAAATTTACAGCTTTGGCTTATATGTTTTCCTGCAAAATATTTATATTTGGCATGGATACACACCCTCGTCCCATTCTAAATTTTTCAATTTTATACAGGTATAGTATGCGTCAGGCACATAAATGTATTCCTTTTGCGTGTGTTCATATCTATAACCGACCGACAAATTATAACAAGCCAAATCATACTTTTCGGCTAATGTCTTGCAATCCGTAGATGAGCCGCTTTCCAAGTTTTTCCAGTCGGCAGTCAGTTTTTCGGCTAACTCATGATTATCGTAGCCGTATGAAGCAAATTCGCTCTCGCCGCGCACTGTATTTCGTCTATCAAGCCCAATGAAGCAGGTAATTCTATTTATTACGCTTGATAAATGACACTCATGACTGCCCAAGCGCCCAATCTCTTCGTCCAAGAAAAAACCAAAGTGATATTTTTCAGTTTCTATTAAATTAAGAGCAATCGCTAACCCGCACCTGTCATCGCCGCCAAGACAAGCCGCCGCGCTTTCAGACGACAAGAATAGCAAGCCGTCTTGCTCTTCAATATCTTTTTCTTGTAAAGCTCCATATCTGTGGTCGTTGATTGTGTCCAAGTGGACGCAAATAAAAGGTTTCGCGCGCTTGCCTGTAAGTACGGCAAACGATTTATCAGTCTTTAATGTTTCGTAATTTGCAAAATCTCTTTTTAATCTTTCCATTACAGCATGCTGGTCGCCCAACAATAACATTTTAAGTTGATTTTTAAAATTTTCCATTATCGCTCCTTCTTTTGAGCGCTTAAAAATGCGCGGCGCAAAAGAGACAGTTGATTAATTTCGTTCTATCTCTTCCAATGCGCTTTTTTGTAAAAATGCCGAGCGGCTGATATGAAGAGGTGCGATGTAAGCATCTATTTTTTTAAGAGCAGCGGCGTTTACGGAGATATTTATCCGCACAGCTCTTTCATATTCGTTCGGCTCTAATATATGCTGTTTTTTTTCGATTGCAGATTTGATATACTCCACAAAAGCTTCTCTTACACTATATATTGCCTCACTCGCGCTTTCGCCCTCCGAGGTTACAACTTTGAAGTCCTTATAGTACGCGACCCAGTTATTTCTGTCATCTTTTTTTGTTCTTTTTATGACTATTTCATAATCCAAGTCCATGTAGTAACTTAAATCTTTTTGCATCGCTAGCACCTTTTCGGCAATTTATACACAAATAATACATAAAATAAGATTAAATATTTATAAAGAATCGTATTTTATAAGTTCATTGTTTATTATTATGCTGCGCAACAAGCCGACATACTGCTCGCGTCTCTGCGAGTAGTTAAGCATTTTTGAACTTGCGGCAAGCCCGTCAAACTCATCTCCAAGCAAAAAGCGCAAATTTCTAAAATCAGAGTAGGCGTTATTGCGGTTAAGATTGAGCATGTATGAATTTACAGACTCTTGTATGGAGTTAAAAACTCTGATTTTGTGCGTTTTGCCTTCTTCTCTGTTTGCGGGTACAAGACCGTTTGTTGCGCTGTATGTCCACTGTCCAAATGCGTTTTTAGCATCTTTGAAAAATCTGCTTTTGCCCCAGCCCGTTTCTACAGCAGCTTGCGTCAAAGCCAGCGATATCGGTATAGGCGCAACTTTTGACTTGAAAGCTTTGGCGTCATGGATAGAACTTATATCATATTTTTTTGCCAAAGCTTGAACGGTTTCTATCGTTTTGTTGTCAATGGAATTCAAATCTCCACTGTTTTGAAAAGCTTCAAAAAAATCGTCAATAATTTTGCGTTCCAAAGCAATATTTTCATTAGCCTTTTTAATAAGAGGCAACATGCGCTTTATAAACTCTTTTTTTTGAGATGCGCTGTTTTTTATTTTGAAAAAATCTTCTGTAAATGTTTCTGCGCCGAGCATTGTAAAGCTAAAAGCGCACAACAATAATAGTTTAGCTGTAAATTTCATTTGCTTCCTCATTAAAATTAAGATTTGCTGTAAATATAAATTTTACCCTGCCTTTAAACAGTATTTTTTCTCCTTTTATGCGCAAAAAAAGAGGCTCTTCACTTTTTGGTATCACAGTTGCTTCAGAAGCCGAAAGCCCCATACTAAAAGCTGTGAAAAATGCCGCCGCCATGCCTGTTCCGCAGGCAAGAGTCTCATCTTCTACGCCTCGCTCATAAGTGCGCACAAGTAGTTCATTACTGCTTTTAATTGTCATAAAATTTACATTTGCATTGTAATTATAGCGCATTTTTTGCGAAATGTCCAAATTAAACATGTTACAATCATTAACAATTGTTACTAAATGCGGTACTCCCGTGTCATATGCATGCCATGTGAAGCCGAATTTTTCAAATGGTTCCGAAAGTTTTTCTGGTTTTGTCAGTTCTACTTCCGCCATATCCCCTTCAATTGTTGCGCTTATGACGCCGGCGCCTGTTAAAAAGCGCATATTTTTCGGCGCAATGTTATTCATAAACGCATAGTGTGCACATGCTCTTGAACCGTTGCCGCACATGGAAGCCGCACTTCCGTCGCTGTTGTAAAACTGCCATTCAAAATCATATTCGCTGCTCGGCAGCAATACTATCAATCCGTCTGCGCCTACGCCCTCATGTCTGTCGCAAAGTATTCTGGACAGTTTTGAACGCTCAATTTTTTTCTCAGCGGCGAATATTATAAAATCATTTCCATTCGCGCTATACTTACTTACCTGCATACCGTTCCTTTAAAACTTTCACAAATTTTTCAGCCTCTTTTTGTAGATGCGCCAAATCTTTGGAATTGTCTATAACAATATCCGCCATCGCCTTTTTTTGCTCAATATCAAGCTGTGCGGCGATTCTCGCTTGAGCATCCTCTTTTTTAAGTCCGTCTCTTTGCATGACTCTTTTTATCTGTTCGTCTTTGGGCGCATAGACGACCGCCGTAAGCGCACTTTCGTAAATCCCGTCTTTTTCAAAAAAAAGAGGAATATCCACAACAAACGGCTTTTTCTGTCTTTCTAACTGCGTAGCTTTTGCTTCTATCGCTTTGTATATCTCATCATGCAAAATCTGTTCTAAAACCTTCATTTTCTTTTTATCGCCAAAAACCAGTGCGCCTAACTCTTTTCTTTGAACTTTGCCGTTTTTGACAAATTTATCGCCAAAAATTTCCGCTATTTTGGCAGCTTTTTTATTTAATGCTTCATGGGCGATTTTATCGGCATCTACAATATTGAAGCCGTTTTCAAGCAATATTTTCCCGACACTGCTTTTGCCGCTTGCTATACCGCCTGTAAGTACGATATATTTCATAATTTTGCGCCGCGCCCTTTTTAAAGAAAATTTATACGGATTTTATCATTTTTTCGCTAAAATCGCTACACCTTTGAGGAAAAATTATGAATGAAATGATTAGTTACAAAGAAGCCGGCGTAGATATAGACGCAGGTAACAAATTCGTAGAAAATATAAAGCCAATAGTTAAATCCACATTTAACAAAAATGTTATAGGCGGCATAGGTTCGTTTGCGGGTGCATATGAATTGCCCGATGGATACAAAAAACCAGTTATATTGAGTACAACAGACGGCGTAGGGACGAAATTAAGACTTGCCATAGAATCAAAAAAGCTTGATACAGTCGGTATAGATCTTGTGGCTATGTGTGTAAATGATTTGATATGCAATTTTGCAACGCCGATGGTTTTTTTGGATTATTATGCAACAGGAAAGTTGGATATTGATGAATCATTAGAGGTTGTAAAAGGTATTGCGCAAGGTTGTGTACAAGCCGAAACAGCCCTTATAGGCGGCGAAACAGCTGAAATGCCAGGCATGTATCATGGCGATGATTTTGATTTGGCGGGTTTTGCCGTCGGCGTAGCCGAAAAAGATGAAATAGACAGAAGCGCAAAAATAAAAACCGGCGATGTTCTTATTGCGCTTCCAAGTTCTGGTATCCATTCTAACGGCTATTCGTTGGTAAGAAAAGTGTTTTTTGATAAATTAAAGATGAAATTTGATGAGAATTTTGGTGAAAAAACTCTTATAGAAACGCTTTTGGAACCTACCCGCATATATGTAAAAACATTCAAACTCTTAAAGCCGCATATCAACGCTCTTGCGCATATAACGGGAGGCGGCATTGTGGAAAATCTGCCGCGCGTACTGCCTTTGGGCATGCAGGCGAGAGTTTATAAAAGCAATATAAAGCCGCTGCCCGTGTTTGAATTTTTGAGAAAATATGTGAGTGAAGAGGAGATGTACCGTACATTCAATATGGGCGTTGGCATGGTTTTGGTGGTAAATCCTTTAAGCGTAGATACGGTGCTTGCTCAAACGGATGGTTATATTATAGGGGAAATATCAGGCGGCGAACACAAAGTGCTGATGATTTAGGGCATGAGAGTTTTTTTATTGTGTATATTTGTGTTTGCTTTTGCAGTTGATAATAGTTCGGATAATTTGACAAAAGCGCTTTATGCGGATAATTTGAGTTTAGGCATTGTTGACCAGCAGGGCGTTTTTTTTAGAAACTATCCAAAATTAGAACAGAATAATGAAAGTTTTATGGGTTTTAAGACAGGAGCGCTGCATTTCACGGGAGTCGGTCTTTTGGAGTCCAACTATAACCCCACGCTTATAGACATTAAAGACCCGGCTTTCATGTTTAATATAAAATTAAGCGGCGATGATATAGAAATCGGCGGCGGCATAAGAAATTTGAGTATTGGCGACTGGACTGACATAATGAGCGAAATAATGAGCAAAAAAGAAAAAAAGCAATAGGGATAAATTGTGTATAAAATTAATATAATGGACGCTTCATGAGAGAGAATAAAACGCTTTGGTTTATAATGTTTTTTGCATGGATTACCGCCCTTATCGCGACATTGGGAAGCCTGTTTTTCAGCCAAGTCATGGGTTTTCCTCCATGCACAATGTGCTGGTATCAGCGGATTTGTATGTATCCTTTGGTTGTTATATTTCTAACAGGGCTTTTAAAATATGACAAAAATGCCGCTCTTTACGCCGCGCCGCTTGTTGTTGCAGGCTGGGGTTGGGCGTTTTATCATACGCTTTTGACGCTTGATATTATTACCGAAGAGCTTGCGCCGTGCATGCTGGGCGTGCCGTGTTCAACGAAATATCTGAATTGGTTCGGGTTTATAGATATACCGATGCTCTCTTTGGCGGCATTTACATTGACAGGCATTAGTTTGATAATTTTTATAAAAAAGGCAAAAAATGAGTTCTAAAAAAAGTGGTGGAATCAACGCAAAATTGATTATATTGCTATCACTGCTTGTCGTGCTGATATTATCTTTGGCAGGGTATATAGCAGGAGGATATGTAAACAAATCACAAAGTGAAAATGCGCAGATGGAGGAATTGCTGATACGCGAACATGCTTATATAGCGGGCAGCAAAAATGCAAAAGTTACCGTAGTGGAGTTTTTTGACCCCGCGTGTCCCGCATGCGTTGCCAAAGCTCCGTCTGTTTCGCGATTTCCCGAATTGTACAACTCGCAAGTGCGCGTAGTTTACCGCTCTTTGGCGCTTCACAAGGGTTCGGATTTGATACTTTCCTTGATGGAAGCGGCGAAAGAGCAGGGCAGATATAAAGAAGCGGCAGCGGCTTTTAACGCATATTATAGAAATTGGTTTATCAATAATCAAGTGAACGCTTTTGTTGCATGGGGAGTACTGGAAAAATCGGGTACAGATATAGAAAGAGCGAAAATTTTTCTCAATGAAAATCAAGCTAAAATAGACGATATGTTGCGCCTTAACATGGAAGATGCCACAGCACTTGGCGTGGACGCCACGCCGACATTTTTCGTAAACGGCAAAAAAGTGGAACAGAGCGAACTCTTGAAAGAGATTGAAAGCGAATTGCTTAAATCAGATGAGGTCAAAGAATGAAAATCATCTCCATAACGCTGCTTATTGCCGCTCTTATCATGGGCGCGGCGGCTTATTGGTACACAAGTAAAACAGATGAAACAACTGCTAAGATGCAAGAAGCGCTCGTGCGCGGATATTCGCCTTGGTACGGCGCGGCTGATGCTAAAGTCGTTTTGGTAGAATTTTTTGACCCTGCATGCGAGACATGCGCACAATTTTACCCGCTTGTGAAAAATTTGCTTAAAACATACGACGGCAGACTCAAAGTTGTGTATAAATATGCGCCGCTTCATAAAAATTCCGATACCGTAGCCGCTTTGCTGGAGTCGCTGCGCGAACAGCAGAAGTTTGAAAAAGCTTTGGAAATACTGTTTGCAAATCAAAATATATGGGTGGTAAACCATACTTCGC
>JAISNU010000162.1 GCA_031276075.1 Campylobacteraceae bacterium | reverse complement strand
TCTTGGTTCGCCGACATTCGGCTCTGTTCCAAAAGCGCCGCTTACCATAAATGACATCAAAAACAAGGCGGCAAACCACCAATTTATAACTTTTTTGAATTGTTTCATGTTAAATCCTTAGGCTTTAGTTTAATACAGCAGTTATACTGTATAAACCGCTCTCATGAAGCTGATCGCCGATAGTTATATGGTAAGTTTTGCCTGCTGCCGCTGTAAAACTTATACGATAAATGCCAAAACCGATATCTTTTTGTGTTGCTTTTTCGGCGCACTTGATATTTGGTATGAAATTGCCTTTGGTATCTACCGTAACACTCAACATACCAGATTTTTTTGGCGTTATTGAAAATATAGGCGTAGTTTTATTTTTTTGTGCAAGCCCGTAAAATTGCACATTTAACGGCAGAGGAATTTGTGCCAAAGTCCTGTGGTCATAATATCCAAGATGCACCATCAAGCTTGCCCACTCCTCATACGAAGCATCATCTAATAAGATAGCGTAAGTTCCGCCGGTTCCCAATACGGCTTCTATAATTTGATCCATCGGCGTTTTCTCTATTTTAGACTCATTATGCGCCGCCGCAAAAGCTCCACTGACAATAAGCGACATTAAAAACAGGATAGTAAACCGCCAGCTTTTGAATTGTTTCATATTAAATCCTTTAATATGTAAAAATATAAAATAATAGAGTAACATAGCTGATATTATAATTTGGTAAAGTTGCAAATATACATGAAACGCGTATTTAAAAAAGAAAAGTTTTATCTTGATCGGTGCAAATTCAGCGGTTTTTGCGATACAAAACAGACGCAAAAATTCCCAAAGCAAATATCGGTAAAATGATGGATATTTCGGGATTCATAGCGCCTCTTGAGGCAAATTTGCCGAGTACAAAAAGCACACCCCAAAGCGACAGCGCGATAAAGACAAATATAAAATTCATCAATGCAAGATTGAAAAATCTTCCCGATAACGGTAGATAATAATAAAAAATTACCACCATAAACGGTGCAAAAAACGGAAAAAAAAGTATTAAATAAAGGTTTGTTTTGACAGAGTCTATATTAATGCCCTGCATGCCAAAAAATTTTATTGCATCAATAGCGTCGGGAATAGAGAGAGAAGATTGCCCAAGATGGGCGTTTTCGATGATTTTCGGGCGAAATTTTTCCAAAACGCTCATGTACGGCAATTTTACATTTTCAAGTTTTACGCTTAAATTTTCGTTTATTTTTGGTTTTCTTACTATCTCAACATTTCTTAAAACCCATGTATTATTAGTAAAAACGCCATTTTCTGCGCTTATAATCTCTTGCAGTTCATTATCTTTTACATCAAAAATTTTAACTTTTACGGCTTCTTGTTTCAAAGGATTCAGTTCGCCAAAATAGACATATTTGCCCTCATATTTTAAAAACAAATCAGATGATGTGGATAAAATTTGATTATATTTGAGTAAATTGCTTTTATATTCGTACGCGTATGAAAATGATGTGAAATTGAGTGCGATATATCCAAATGTCAAAGCTAAAGTCATAAAAAATATCGGCAAAATGAGCGCGTTTTTTGTGATACCTGCAGCATACATGCATAAAAGTTCATTGGAGCGAATCATTGAAAATTTGGAAATTATCATCGCAAAAACGATGGAAAGCGGCAGCGTATAATTAACTGCGCTCATGAGATTAAAAAACAGATATAAAAATTGCAGGTTGGCGGAATCGGGAAGCTTGTTAAGGTTGGTAATAAAATCAACGCCCGCATAAAAAAACTCCAGCGCGCAGAATATAATAAAAAAGTTTTTCAGGTACAAAAGCACAATATAGCGTTGATATATTTTAAACATTACCGCTGCCTTTTTTGCGCGTATATTGCGCGCTCGCCTCGTCAAGAGTTTTTTCAAGCAATTCGCAGCATACATGCACGGCATAATCTACAAGTTCCAAAACGCCGCCGCTCTCCTCTTTTGAAAAGTTTGACAATACAAAATCCGCCGCGTCCTGTCCTGCTTTTAGCGGTCCAATACCTAAACGCACTCTTATATAATCAGCCCCGATATATGTGTCAATGGATTTCAAACCGTTGTGTCCGCCGCTTGAACCGCCCCGTTTGATGCGTAAACTTCCAAACGGTATGGCTATGTCGTCATGAATAACGACTATTTCGCGCGGTTTGTAGAAGCTGGCAACCGCGGCGACGCTTTTGCCTGAATTATTCATGTATGTCGTTGGTTTTAAAAAAAGAGTATTTTCGGCTTTGTATAAATCGCCGAAAAATTGCGGTTTTGAAATGCGGGAGGCTTCAAAGCGGATACTTAACGCATCAATCACTTTAAAGCCTATATTATGCCTTGTATTTGCGTAATTCTCGGTAGGATTTCCAAGTCCCGCAAATAGAAACATTATTTGTTATTGCGCCTTGATAACGCCCACAACAGCGACTCTGTCCGCCTCTACTATTTTTACATTTGCGCTTGCTTTAATATCTCTTACAAGCAGCGAATCGCCGACTCCAAGCTCGCTTACATCAAGCTCAAAAGCGTTCGGAAGATTTTCCGCGGCACATTTTACGCCGAGTCTTCTTTTTGATAAAACCAAAACGCCTTTATCCTTAATGCCCTTTGCCGTGCCTTTTGTAACCACAGGCACCATATATTTCGTAACAACGCCCGAAAGCGCCACTTTCAAATCAACATGCAAAAGCCTGTTCGTAACAGGCTCTCTTTGATACTCCTGTATGACTACATTATACACATTCTCGCCTATTTTAACAGGGAAAACAAGACCTTCTTTTTTGCGCACAGCCTTAATGAATTCATTCTCTTTAAATGCCGCATGAATATTTTCAAAGCCTTTTGCATAAATATTGGCAATCAGATAACCATCTCGTCTAAGCGTTTTTAATGACTTGCCGTCGATACTCTCTCTTAGTATGCCCTCTAACATTATCGTCCTTTTAAAAAAATAAGAGGGTGATTTTATCCAATTTTATATAAAAAATAGATAAGTTACCGCTTTAACGACAAAATATCATCATCGTCCATGTCCACGCTTATATTCGCACTTCCAATCTCGTCGTCATCATATTCCAAGCGTTTTCTTGTGCCGCCGCGCTTAATGCCCGTATGTTTTTCTATGTCGTAATTATCAAGCAAAATCTTCAAATCCGCCGCCGAAGTCGCCGCATAAAGAGCTTCATTGTAACTTATAAGGTCTTTTTTGTAAAGGTCAAGCAGCGCTTGATTGAAACTTTGCGAACCGTAAACATCGCTGTCGTCTTCAATAGCGTCTTTTATTTCGCCTTCTCTGCCGTCTTTTATCATTGATTCTATGCGTTCATTTTTTACCAAAATTTCAACAGCCGCGACTCTTCCTTTATCGTCTTTGCGCCTTACGAGCCTTTGCGAAACGACCGCTTGAAGTACGGAAGCGAGTGAATGGCGGATTTGAACCTGCTCGTTGCCGTCAAACATGCTGATAATGCGTCCGACTGTCTCTTTAGCGTCAAGCGTATGCAGCGTGGAAAATACAAGGTGTCCAGTTTCTGCGGCGCGAATCGCTGTTCTGATAGTCTCAATATCTCTCATTTCGCCCACCATAATTACATCAGGATCTTCTCTTAAAGACGCGATAAGAGCGTCTGAAAAACTTACGGCATCTTGCCCTACGGAGCGTTGGTTGATAATACTTTGTTCATCTTTGTAAATAAATTCTATCGGGTCTTCAATCGTTATAATATGTCTCTGGCTCGTCTGATTTATTAAATTGATAATAGCCGCAAGCGTGGTACTTTTACCGCTTCCCGTTGGTCCTGTTACCAGCACAAGCCCTCTTCTTTTAGTTGCAAAATTTTTAATGGCAAGCGGCAAATCAAGCTCTTCAATAGAGGGAATATCTAACGGAATTACGCGGAATACCAATGAAATGCCGTCTGTTTGACGAAATATATTAACGCGAAATCTATAATCTTCGTCGAGTTTATATGTAAAATCTATATTTTTTTTCTTTGTAAAGTCGTCGTATCGTTCCTGCAAAAGCTCTCTTGCAAGGATATCCAACTCCTCTTTTTTAAAGATATTGTTGCTTACGGTTACGATTTCGCCGTTCACGCGCCCTTTGACGGCGGCGTCCGACTTGATATGCAGATCACTTCCTCCATACGAAATAAGTTCTTTCAGATATCCTTCCGTTACTTTCATGACAGGACTTTTGTAGCGGCCCTCCTGTGCTGCTGCGGCGGCTAATTTTCTCTGTTCCGCTTTTGAAAGAGGCTTATTTAATTTAACATCTACGCTTACTTCTACATCTTTTTTTGCGGTAGCAGGCTTAACTTCATCTACAGGTTTGGCGGCAATCGTCTGCTTTTTCAAATCCTCCAAAGCCTTTTCATGCGCCTCTCTTGCAAGTCTTTCGCGCTCGGCTTTTTCAGCGGCTTCCTGTTCGGCTTTTATTCTGGCTTCTTCTTCGGCTTTTCTTTCCTCTTCAGCTTTTTTGGCGGCTTTTCTCTCCTCTTCGGCTCTTCTTAAAGCCTCCTCCTGTTCTCTCGCTTCGCGTTCTATGCGTTCTTGTTCGGCTTTTTCAGCCATTCTTATCTCCTCTATTTCTTCATTTGTTACTTTCAAACTCTCCATCAATTCTCTGTGGGCTTTACTGAATTGCTCAAGCCCTTCTTCAAGAAGCGAAGCATATATCTCTTTAAGCGTTACCCCTTTTGCCTCTACTTCCGCAAAGTACTTCCGAATACTCTCTTTATCAGGACAGATTTTTTCTTCCGTATCAAGCACTTCCATGAAGCTTTCGATAGATGCCAAAGGCGCGGTATTAATGGCATTTTTATAGAGCAGTTTCGTAATGTAATACGACTTGCTGACAGATTCGGCGCTTACGCCCGTACTTGCAAAAAGACACCTTACATTGGAGATTTTCTGTTCTCTTACCAATTGATATATGTACGAAGCGTTCATGATGCCGAATTTCATCTTTTCAAGTCCCAAAGACTCAAATCTTTCATCTAACTTTCTGTCAAAACGGCTTACAAAAACGCTGATAACAACTTGGGGAAACGCTTTTTTAGGATTTCTGCGCTGAAATATGTAAAATCCATTTTCTATTGCCTGAAGACACTTACCTGCCTGCTGTGGCGAAAAAATCAGGGTAGCGTTTACATTTATACCCTCTATAATCAACTCTTTTATCGTTTCATATCCTGCTTCTGTTGCAGGAATTTTTATCATGATATTGGGCATGCCGATTTTCTTATAAAGCCGCTTCGCTTCGTCGGTCATTTTTTCAAAATCATCTGCAAACAGAGGATTTACCTCTATGCTTACAAATCCGTCCTGATCATTGGCTTTATGCGTAGCCGCCAAGAGTCTGGCAACATTTTTCACATCGTTTATCGCTAAAAACTCATATCTTTCCTTAGGAAGCATATCTATACTTTTTTTCTTGTCTTCGGCATACGCTTTAGAGTTCAAAATAGCGTTTTTAAAGATAACGGGGTTGCTTGTAACGCCGCTTACTATACCGGAATCAATAAGCTCCGGAAGCTCTTTTGATAAAAATTCTCTTTCTATAAAGTCGCACCAAATAGAAAAATTGCTTGAACCGATTGCCATTTTACTTCCTTTAAATATATTCCAAAACTTTCGTTAAATCTTTGCTGTCAATGATAACATTCGCTTTGCTTTTTAAAACCTCTTTGGCGCAAAACGCAACTTTTACCTTTGAAAGCTCAAACATGGAAGCGTCATTCGCCCCATCGCCAATAGATATGGTTTCTTCTTTGCCGACTTTCAAAAGGGATTGTATTCTCAAAAGCATATCGCCCTTAGAAAAACCAAACATCATATCGCCGCCGACAAGTCCAGTAAGAACATTGTCTTTTGCATGTAAAACATTTGCAAAATCAGCGTCAAATCCTAAAACTTTTTTCGCAAAATTTGTAGCGTATCTAAATCCGCCACTAAAAACCACAACGGTAATAGCGCGCGCGCGGAACTCTTTTATCAGCTCTTTTGCGCCCTTCATGTAGGGTAGATTTTCGCATATGCTTATAGCTTTTTTCTCACTCATGCCTTTTAAAAGAGCAACTCTTTTATTTAACGCTTCAAAAAAATCTATCCTGCCGTTCATAGCTTCATGCGTCAGTTTTGCCACTTCGCCGCCCACGCCGTAAGCATCTGCTAAAAAATTGATTGTTTCTCCGTCCATCAGCGTAGAGTCAAAATCAAAAGCCGCAAGCTTCATATCTTATTCCCTGAATTTTCATCTTAATTTTCTGATATAATACTAAAATCTATATTAAAAAGCGGATAAAATATGTATTTGCAGTTGAAAAATAAAATTCAAGACAGAAAATTTATCTCTTTGGAGATTACGCCTCCGCATGGCGGCGGACATGAGGCGGTTTTTAAAAAGCTGGACGCAACAAAGCTAAAAACAAAAATAGACGCATTTATCGTAACCGACAGCCCTTTGGCGAGATTGAAGTCCGATTCTGTAGTTACCGCTTTTAAATTACAGGAGTATTTTTCCAAACCTGCTGTAGCCACCATAACCATGCGCGATAGAAATAAAATCGCCCTGCAATCAACTCTCATGGGCGCAAACGAACTTGGCGTAACAGCTATTTTAGCTCTCACGGGAGACCCTGCCGCAAGCGGCAATCAGCCGAATGTAAAAGGAGTTTTTGAAGCAAATTCCACGCTTCTTTTGGAAATCGTCAAATGCTTCAACGCGGGTATTGATTACGCGGGAAAAGAGTTTAGCATGCCGTTAAAATCGATACTTTCGCTTGCCGTTTGCAATTCGCGCGCAAACAATCCCAAAACTCTTCAAAAAAAGATAATGACGAAGCTTAGATTTAATCCCTCGGCGCTTATCACACAGCCTGTTTACACTCTTGCAAGCGCGAAAGCGCTAAAAGAGCTTTTTGATGAAACAAAAGAACAGGCTAAAGCGGATACAGAGCTGATTTTCGGCTTTTTCCCCGTAACAAGGCTAAAAACGGCGCAATTTTTAAATTCGCATGTAAGCGGTATTCATGTGCCGCAGCTTTTAATGCAGCAACTCTCCAACGCCAAAAAAATCAGTGAAGAAGAAGAGTTAAAAGTTGGGGTCAAACTTTCAAAAGAGATATTTAACGAGTTGAAAAATTTTCACCCAAAACTTCATCTCATGGGCGCAAATAACTTTACACTTTTGGACGAAATAACAGTTTGAGTATAATTTTTGGCGTCTTTATATCTTTTGTAATTTCAAATTTCGCGCTTTTAGACGGCATTATAAAATTAGATTAACTGCCGCAGACGCAAACTTACTGTTTTTGCGCTGCTTGCTTGGGAATTTTTATCATCATGGTGTTAAAATATTTTCTGCGAAATATAATCTTTAAAGCAAAATAACGCTTGCATCTTTTAAAACATGACGCGGCAATCCGAAATTTATAATAACAAAAAAGTATCGTTAAAATAAATGACGCTTTTTTATTTACATGTTTGAATTGTTTTAAGTGCCGCAGCATCCAGAAATCTAACCTCTCCGTCATTGCAAGGAGTGCGAGCTTGCGAAGCACGACGAAGCAATCCAAAAATAAAATAGCAGAACGATAAAAAATCCAATAATATAAATTATCAACCCAAAATTTAAGTTATTTCATGTTTTTTAATTGCAATATTCCAATATTATAACGCTTCGCGTCTGGATTGCGTCGTCGCTGCCGCTCCTTGCAATGACGGAGAGATGCGCATATGCTTTGTATACAGTCAGCTTGTGTGTTTTTTCGGATTGCTGCTCCTCGTAATAACAGAGGAGGTTGCAGGAATGATGGAAATGTGTATGGATTGCTTCGTCGCAAGCTCCTCGCAATGACAGATATGGTTGTCATTCCACGAGAATATCCGTTTTGTGTTATTGCGAGCGAAGCGACGCAATCTATATTTTAGAATAATAAAAAAATTATTGTAGAAAAATAGATGATTCTTTTTATTCATGACTGATGGATTGCTTCGCTACAAGCGGTTCGCAATGACAAAGGCAGGGAATATAGAAAAATATAAATCAAGACAATTTTTTATGCGATAACGGGGTAAATTACGGCGAAATGCAAAGCCAAAAATCCAATTTTTGGACTGAAATTAATAGTTTTTATGCAGGCTTTAGTAAAATTTCATTGCTTCAACTCATTTTGAAACGGTTCAAGCGACCTTTCCAAAGCTCCCTGCAAAAACGATATGGCAACGCCGTAATTTGTTATAGGGATATTTGCATCAGCCGCTTTGGATATGCGGGAGAGCATCTCTTGAGCATTTATGACACAAGCTCCGCAGTGTATGATAAGCTTGTATTTATCTATGTCGTTCGGATAATCCTTGCCGCTGCAATGCTCTATCGTCAAGTCCGCTTTTGTAAATTCGGCAAGCCATTTTGGGATTTTCTCCTTGCCAATGTCGCCTTTTAGCGGATGATGCGTGCAGGCTTCGGCTATCAGCACTTTATCGCCGCTTTTGAGTTCGCTTATTGCATTTGCGCCGCCGCTTAAAACCGCCAAATCGCCTTTTAATCTCGCCATCAATATGGAAAATGTTGTAAGCATGATATTTTCAGGCACAGAGCGTGCGGTTTGCAAGACGCACTGCGAATCGCACACTACAAGTTTCGGCGGCATTTTTAGGACGGAGAGCATATTTGTTATCTTGTTTTCTTTTACAAATATACATATTGCGCCGCTGTCAAGCACATCTCTTAAAGCCTGTACCTGCGGCAGTATCATTCTGCCTTTTGGGGCTTGTATATCAATGGGCGTAACCAGTAAAACGATATCGCCCGAATTTACCAATCCGCCCAGCATAGTATTTTGCTTTATCCAGTTTAAAGGCGTAATCTCTTGAAGTTTGTCGTAAAAAAGCTCTTTATTTTCGCCCGTTTTTGCGCTCATTATTAAAAATACGCCTGTTTTATCGCGAATTAATTCTATAAATTCGTTTGAAGGTATTGCCAAATCCGACTTACCGCAGACAATCATAAAAGGGATATTTCTGCTTTTAAATATTGCCGCCAAACCCTCTTCAAACTCTCCCCAAATATCCGCTTCAACGACAAGCACAGCCATATCGGTTTTGTCTATTATCCTTTTTGTTCTCTCTATCCTCTGCGTGCCAAGACTGCCCTTGTCGTCAATGCCCGCCGTATCTATCAGCATCACAGCGCCCAAAGGCTGAATCTCCATAGCTTTTTCAACGGGATCGGTTGTAGTTCCGGGGATTTTTGATACTATGGAGAGCGTTTGATTTGTAATTAGATTTATTAGAGACGATTTACCCACATTTCGTCTGCCGAATATTCCTATGTGAAGCCTTAAACCTTTCGGGGCTGCCATCATGCCGCACCTCCTAATGTTTTATATATAAAATTGTTGCTGTCGCCATTTGTCTGTGAAATTGTCCTGCCGATTGAACGGATTTTGCCGCTTATGCAACTCATGCAATGAGAGGGCGTATCGTTCAGGCAGATTTTTCCCGGATACAAGCGGTAAAGCGCGCGGTATTCTCCTTCCGTGATTACGGGCATTACTACATTGGCGCCGCTTTGTAAAGCTATAACTCTTCCGTTTTTATCCAGTGTTTCCATTGCCGTCGAAGCGGGGATATTTATTTTAGGCATCAAAAGCCTGATAATAGCCATAACTTTCAAAGCCGTATAAAAACTGCCGTTTTTTGCCGCGCGCAAAGGTGTATTTTCGTTTGATATAAACGGACCTATTCCTATCATGTCAAAACCGCTTTTTTGGAAAAATAAAATATCTTCGGCAATAGAGGAGATACTTTGCCCGGGCAATCCTACAAGCGAACCGCTGCCTGTTTCATAGCCCAATTTTTTTAAAATCTTTAAACACTCAAATCTATTTTCGTGGCTCATGGACGGATGAAGTTTTTTGTATAATTTCTCGTCCGTGGTCTCTATCCTTAAAAGATAGCGGTTAGCTCCGGCATTTTTATATGCAATATACTCATTTTCACTTTTTTCGCCGATACTAAGCGTAACATGCGCGCCCATCTCCCGTATGCTTCTTGTCACACAGCAAAACTCGTCAATGCTATATATATTGTTCTCTCCTGATTGCAGCACTATAGTTTTATATCCGTAAGACACAGCTTTTCTTGCTAAGCCTATAATCTCTTTTGGTTTTAGCATGTATCTTTTCAAGTTTTTGTTTTGCCGTCTTAGTCCGCAGTAACAGCAATTTTTTGAACAGATATTTGAAAACTCCAAAAGACCTTTCAAGTGGACGCCGTCTCCGTTATGCTCTTTTCTTGTCAAATCCGCGTAATAAAACAATCTCTTGTTATATTCGTCAGACGATAAAATATCGGCAATCTCCCCATGCGTCAAAGAGTTTGTCAAATATGCTTTTTGTATAACGCTCATTTTATATATGGCAATCGCTTTTGCCTTCGTCCAAACTGCTCATCATCTCTTCGACCGTTCCTGCAATCTGAGGAAGATTTTCTTGCAGCATTTTCAGATATTTTGGGATAATCACGCTCTCGCCTATCTCCTTGACTTCGCTTGAAGCGTAATCCCTGATATACTCTTTAAATGTCAAAATGCCGTTTGGGATACAGAGATATTTTATAGCCGCATGTTTTGCAAGCGGCATGAAATTGCACCCTGTGCGCCCCTCTCTATAACATGATGTGCAAAAAGACGGCAGTCTGCCCTCTTTTACAAGGTTTAATATAAAACTGTCAATACTTCTGTGATCCCCTATGGCAAACTGCTGTTTTGAAAGATTGTTTGTGCCGCTGTTTTCCGAATATCCGCCTATACCTATATTTGTTCCTGCGTCCGTTTGTGAAATACCGCATTTTTTTAACATTTCGTCTCTTATGCAGGCATCTTCTCTTGCGGTTAATATAGTGCCGGTAAACGGACACATGAGGCGGATTACGGCGGCAATTTTCACTATATCCTTATCGCTTACGGCGTAAGGAGAGCGATACATATCGCTGTTTGAGGTTAGTTTTATCCTTGGAAATGACATGGTATGAGGACCTATATTAAAAACTCTTTCCAAATCCATTGCATGATAGAGCATCGCCAAAATCTCATATTTCCAGTCGTACAATCCGAAAAGCACGCCGATTGCCACATCGTCAAGTCCGGCGTTAAGCGCTCTGTGCAAAGCGAACAGACGCCATTCGTATTTGCCTTTGAGCGTACCTTTGGGGTGAACCTTTTCATATGTATCCCTATGATACGTCTCTTGAAATACTTGATATGTGCCTATGCCTTCCTGTTTTATCATCTTGTATTCATCTTCAAACATTGGAGCGGCGTTGATATTTACTCTTCGTATCTCGCTTTTATCTTTTTTGACGCCGTATATTGTTTTCACGCTTTGAGCTATATACGATGCGTCGCTTTTGGGATGTTCGCCGTATACTGCTATCAGCCGTTTTTGCCCGACATCTAAAAGCGATTCTATCTCCTGTTTTAACCCTTGCATATCAAGCGTTATTTTTTGCATATCTTTATTTGAGGATTTAAATCCGCAATAAGCGCAGTTATTAACGCATGGATTTGAGATATAAAGAGGCGAAAACAGCACTATTCTATTTCCGTAAACCTCCTCTTTGACATATGCCGCCGCTTTAAATATCTCTTCCCAAAGCGCATCGTCGGTCGTGTTTACTAAAACCGCCGTCTCTTCGGGAGTTAGCATGACTCCTTTAAGCGCATTGCTTTTCGCTTTTTCTATTATTGATAAAACGCTTTCCTGTGAAGGCTTTTGCGCATCTTGTAAAATCGTATTTATTTTACTCTCATCAATAAAATTCTCATAAGGATTTTTCCAATTGCGAACCCTCTCCAACCTCTCTTTTGTCCATGACATAAATTTACTCCTTTATGCGGCAATGTTTGTCTGTTGCGTCTTCTTCTATTTTGACCAAATCATTCTCAAGCCATTTAGGCGAACTTTGCTTAGTTTCTTCAAGCGGCACATAACCCTCTCCGCTGCTAAACATAGCTTTAAAATCGCTAAAATTGATGACTGCCAACGGGGCGTGTCCGAAAATAACCAAAGCCGTTATGACAATAGAACCCCAAACATGAAAATAGAATAAAAATACCGTAAACTGCTTTCCAAGCGCGGGAGTCAGCGCATATAACAGCCAGCCTGAAATTATAAGAGCAAAAATCATTACGATAAATATAGGATAAAGTATCTTTTGTCCGCCATTAAATCTGCCCTGAGGAGCAACCTCTTTTGGTCCGAAATTGATACCGAATAGCTTTCTCGGATAGCCGCCGAGATTTTTAAACCATGCCAATGTATCTTTGTCCCAATGCGTGAGATTTTTCAAAAGCAGTATAAATCTATCGTAATTTATAATCGCAAATCCGAAAAAATTCGCCGTAGAAACAACAGCTGCAACAATATGTATATCCATAGCCAAAGCTGCCGCCTCATCGCTTAAAGCTTTAAAGTATATCAGAGCACCGGTAATAATTAAAACGATCCAGCTGATTAAGTTGAGATTGTGAAATATCTTTTCCGAAATCGGAAATTTTAAAACTTTCGCTTCACGCATGGCTTACTCCTTGCAAAATGAGATTATTTCTATCTACATATGTCGTAGTATGCAGCAGTTGCTCGGCGATTTTACCCATCGGTTCCGTACCCAAATCTTCATATACTTTAAGTACGCTTGGATTTTGGTGCGAACCGGTTAGATTGACTTTTTGCAGTCTTTTATCGTCTTTATAAAGACCTTGCTGCCTCAATCTTATATAAGATTTGCGCTGTTTTACTATATCCGTTACCGCATAGCCGCCTATGGCTATAACCGATATGGAAACTCCCGCTATTTTTAAAAAATCGCGCCGCGCGAGAAGTTTGCCTGCGGATTTTTCTCTATAATAAATAGTTTTTTGAGTGCTCATTTTATCTCCTTATGCTCTTAAAGGCAGCGGTAAAAGCGGATGAAGCCATGAAGTCCCCATCGTTCTTACGGGTTGTCCGCCGCCGTTTACACAGCCGCCGGGACAATTCATAACTTCCACAAAATGGTATCTGTTTCCGTCATCCACCAATCTTTTCACTATCTCTTTGATATTTCTTGATGCTCCGTTCACAACAGCTATTTTCACCTCTATAACTTTCCCGCCGTAATCTTTCAGCGGTATCGGTATAACAGCTTCCACGATATCTTTTTCATAACCTCTCACGACAATAACATCGGGATTTGAGAGTTCAAAGCCTGAGAGTATAAAATAAGCCGTTCTAAGAGCAGCCTCCATGACGCCGCCGCTGTTGCCGAATATCGTAGCCGCGCCGGTGTACACATTCATCGTCTCTGTCTCTCTTTCGTCTGAAAGCGTCAAAGGATTGATGCCTTTTCGCCTGAAAATCTCCGCCGCGTCTCTTGCCGTCAAAACTGCGTCTATATCTTGAAAACTTTTTGTCTCATGAGGGATTTGGCTGTTTTGGATTAGATATTCGTATGCCGAGTTAAATTCAGGTCTGCTCGCTTCAAATATCTTGGCGGTACATGGCGTAACTGCGACCATAAAAATATCCCGCGGATCAACTTTCCAGACAAATTTAGCCGCCCATGTTTTGGCAAGCGCGCCGCCCATTTGTATCGGCGACTTCGCCCCTGAAATATGCGGAATCAAACTTGGGTGGAATGTCTCGGCGTTTTTAACCCATGCGGGACAGCAGCTCGTAAAATGCGGAAACGGGTGATGCGCGATATGCTCCAACTCTTCGCTTCTTTCGCCAAGCAGCCAGTACTTTACTTTTTTGATAAATTCCGTTCCCTCTTCCAAAATGGTTTGGTCTGCGGCAAAATTCACATCATAGTTGTGAAATCCCGCTTTTTCAAAAGCGTTATAAAGGCGGTTTATCGTCAAATCTCCGGGTTTTCCGCCGAACTCTTCGGCTATGGAAACTCTCACGGAGGGCGACGGGTGCGCTACTACAAATGATTTGGGATCTTGCAGTTTTTCCATGATGATATCTGTAAAACTCATCTGTTCAATCGCCCCAAACGGACAGTTTACAAGACACTGAGCGCAATTTACGCATTTATTGACGCTTATTTTGTGAGCGACTCCAAGAGAGCCTTGAATAGCCTCAGTGGGACAGAATGAGCTGCATGTATCGCAGCCAACGCAGTTGTTTTGGTTGATTTTGATGATACCTCTTAATTCGCCTTTTCTGTGAGTGCCTTCAAAATCAGCGTTCGTTCCCCAAGCGTCCTTTGGCGGAGCGAATGTGGATACTTTCGAAACTTCGGACATCTGTTTTTCCTTATAGTTAGTCAGATTTTATAAGTTTGAAATTATTGCACAATAGATTTTATATAGTAATACTTTTTATATATTAGTAATATCTAATAATATTTTCTTAATTTTGAGAATATTTCATTATGTAAAAATAATACCAATAAGTTAAATTTGTTAAAAAATATAATTTTAACTATAATTGAGGCTGTATTTGAGAAGTTTTTAAGAGTATCACATGCAAAAAGAGCTTATCCTCAAACAAGCTCTTGGAGTAAAAGTCAAATCTTTACTTACTGGGTCAATCCTGCTTTACAATAGGCGGCAAAACACTCTTTGTTATCTCGCCGTATGCTCTAAACGATAAAGAAAATGGGGCTTTTGGAGCAAGAATCCAATTTTTCTCTTGCTCAACTGTCGTCGGTTTTTTATTTTGTATATAAAGCGTAAACGAACCGTCGGATTCTTTTTTATATCGTCAATACTTCTGATGCCGTAGCGGTTGAGAGTATTGTTAAAAAAACTGACCGTTTGCTCTGTAAAGCGCGATAGACCAAAAGTATTTTACATTTGGGATATCTTCTTCGTTAAAAGTTATCGTATAATTGTTAGAGTCGTTATATGTTTCTCCCTGGTCGGTAGCGCTGCTGAATAAGATAAACGGCTTCTTCTATGGTATTGATATGCGGCGCAAACCATGCGGCTTGAGCGCGAGTTATATAGTCTTCGCCCCATCTGGCGGCATTTTCGGGCGAACGAATCCAACCTTTTAAGCCCCGAGCCGACAATAATATTCCATTATTGGCGAAAAGATAAATTAATACTAAACTACGCACACTTATTGCGGTAGAGCAAAAATCTAACGCCAATTTATTACCGCGCCATCCCCCATGCCAATTTCAAAAAGAGCAACGCCAAGACAAAAAGTATCGCGTTTAGAGTATTGACTATCAACGCTTTTTACAGGAATTTTATTAGTTTATCATAAATTTAGATTAACTCTATTTGAGTTTTAATTGCTTTTTCCAAATTACGTATCCAGCCATTATAGTTCCTATGAATAGTTGCGCCGCTA
>JAISNU010000126.1 GCA_031276075.1 Campylobacteraceae bacterium | reverse complement strand
GCAAGAATGACAAAAATAAAAAAAGGCATTTTTGCGCAATGTGGGAGCGGCGAAATAACGCAATGCACACTAACTTCAAAATCAGATAAAACTTAGCTTGTCCCGAGCATTCGTATCTTTTCTACTACCGAAGGATCTTCCAATGTTGAGATATCTTGATTTATCTCTTCATTTTTAGCGATAGAGCGCAAAATGCGTCTTACTATCTTACCGCTTCTGGTTTTGGGAAGCCCCGGCACAAATCTAATTTCATCAAGCTTTGCAATAGCGCCTATTTGTTTAACTATCAATGCATTTAATTCTCTAATCATCTCTATCTCCTCTCCTATACCGCTTGTATCTTTAAGAACGATATATGCAAATATCCCCTCGCCTTTTATGGGATTTGGTTTACTCACAACCGCAGTTTCGGCAACATTTTCATGGTGTGCCAAAACAGCCTCTATCTCGGCAGTTCCAAGCCTGTGTCCAGATACATTTATAACATCGTCCGTCCGCCCCGTTATCTTGATATATCCGTCTTCGTCTACCATTGCGCCGTCTCCTGAAAAATATACAGGTTTGCCGTCTTTTTTGACATCGCCAAAATATGACTTTACAAACCGTTCAGAATCGCCCCAGATATTTCTTATCATGGAAGGCCAGGGCTTTGTTATGCAAAGCAGCCCTTTTTCGCCTTTTGGTACCAAGTTGCCTTCATTATCTACAACTTCCGCGCAGATTCCGGGAAGTGCAAATGCGGCAAATCCCGGTTTTTGAGGAGTGGCTCCCGGAAGCGGAGATATCATATGTCCGCCCGTCTCCGTCTGCCACCAAGTATCTACGATAGAACATCTGCCGCCTCCTATGACCTCTCTGAACCACAGCCATGCGTCCGGGTCTATCGGCTCGCCAACGGTGCCTAAAACTCTTAAACTGCTAAGGTCGTATTTTGAAGGCTCATTCGCTCCCTCTTTATGAAGCATTCTTATAGCGGTGGGAGATGTGTAAAATTGATTGATTCTATGCTCTTCTATATTTTTCCAAAAACGCCCCGCATCGGGATATGTCGGAACGCCTTCGTATATAAAAGTAGTAGCGCCCATAGCAAGCGGTCCATAAACCATATATGTATGTCCCGTTATCCAGCCTATATCGGCAGTACACCAAAATGTATCATTCTCTTTGACATCAAACACATGCTCCATTGTATATTGCGCCCAAAGGATATATCCTGCGCTTGAGTGCTGCACGCCTTTTGGTTTGCCCGTGCTTCCGGATGTATAAAGCAAAAACAGAGGATCTTCGCTGTCCATATATTCAGGGTCGCAGTATTGAGACTCTTGCATGATAAGTTCGTTGTATATATAGTCCCTGCCCCTTACATAATTAACGCTCTTTTTATTTCTCTCCACCATCAAAACTTTTTTGCAGCATTCGCATCCAACGCTCAACGCTTCATCAACGACAGGCTTTAACATGTAAGGCTTTCCGCGTCTAAATGCGCCGTCAGCAGTTATGACGAGTTTTGCTTGCGCATCTTCTATCCTGTCTCTTAAAGCTTCGGCTGAAAATCCGCCGAATACCACAGAGTGTATAGCGCCGATTTTTGCGCATGCAAGTATGGCAAAGACGGCTTCGGGAATCATCGGCATGTATAAAATAACTCTATCGCCTTTTTTGATGTCAAATCTGTTTTTCAACAAATTTGCCATGCGGTTTACGCGGTAAAATAGCTGTAGATATGTAATGATGCGCTTTTCGCCGAATTCGCTCTCCCATATAACCGCAGCTTTGTTTTTTCTAACGCTCAAGTGGCGCTTCAAGCACTGGTGGGTTACATTCAGCTTGCCGCCTGTAAACCATTTGTAAAACGGCGCATCATTCTCGTCCAATACGGTATGAAACGGTTCAAACCAATCTATCTTTTCATGTGCCAATTTAGCCCAATAGCCCTCGTAATCCTCCTCAGCCTGCAAACATAACTCTTTATATTCGCACATATTTTTAATACGCGCCTCTTTACTGAAAGCGCGGTTTGGTTCATAAATTTGCGTCATATTGTCTCCTTATGAATTATTTCATTGCTTTTTCATTATAGACATGAAGCGCATAGCAAAAGGAAATTTAAAGAATACATGTAACTTTTGGTAATGTTATGATTTTGCAAATGAGTAATTTTGTAACAAAACAGTTTTTATAATTTTAAGGTGAATATTATATAAATAAAAAGCGTCCGATATTAGCCGCTTTTTGGATTTTTACAGTTAAACTTTTAGTAAAACCCTAAATGCTTGTAGATCGCATACTTGGGCACAACTTTTACAGCCGATACATAGCGATGTATTTAATGATAGCGGTACCGACATACTCCACAGCTCCCATATAACAGAGCGCAAGATCCGCACTGTTGG
Source organism: Campylobacteraceae bacterium (assembly GCA_031276075.1). Lineage (GTDB taxonomy): Bacteria > Campylobacterota > Campylobacteria > Campylobacterales > Campylobacteraceae > JAIRKW01. The sequence goes on along the minus strand of JAISNU010000126.1, from coordinate 743 downwards.
CACAATAAATAAAACCATACCACTTGAAAATAATCTCCGTCATAAATAACTTCATAATTACCCATGATATTTCTCCTCCTTTAAGAAAAAAATGTAAAAAACCTGTCGCCTTCGCTGTTTTTAGAAAATTTTAACTTACGCGATGTATGTTTGATTTCATATCCAGTAGATGGTATAACCAAAATAGTCTCGCCCTCAATGGTCGTAAATCTTTGTTTATCGCCTTCTATTTTTAAAACAACAGTTACGGCTTCATTGCTTGTATGGATAAAATTAACAGTGCGCATGGAAGCATCATGTTCAACAATAAGTCCGTTATATTCGGCAGTTGTCGAAGTCTCAACCGTATTGCAGCCAAAAAGAAAAAGTAAAGCTGCCAAAGAAAAAGCTGTTTTTATAAAAAAACGACGCGAACTATCCATGAAATACTCCTTCAAAAATAATGATTGTAATTATTATATCCGTAATAAAATTAAAAAAATTGTTACAAACTGCAATAACTTAATTTCATTTTCCATAAATTTACATGACATGTCATGTCAATATCTATCATTGTGAAGAGAAAAACGATGGGTAATTTGGCTTATGCAATAGCTGTTATAGAGAAAAAGAGATAAAACCCTTGCAATTTTTACATGCAAGGGTTTTAAAAAACTTGGGCAAAATTACATCATACCGCCCATACCGCCCATGCCTCCCATATCAGGTGCGTGGTGGCTGTGGTTTTCCTCTTTTATTTCATT
>JAISNU010000113.1 GCA_031276075.1 Campylobacteraceae bacterium | reverse complement strand
CGGCAATCCATACCCAAAAGGCGACCTTTCCTTCTATTATTGTAAGCGGTACAATTTAGTCATTGCGAGCCGCGTTTTTTTGTGCTAATGTGCAATTTTGTTCATGCATGTCGTCTATTTTGGCAGCGCACTCCCGCATGATGCAAAAGCTTTTTCATGTAAACTCTTGCGCATTTTTTGGCAAATTTTACGCCTTTGACGGATTTTGCTATTGACATTCAAGATAATTTTGCTTATAATTTCGTCTCTTTATTTTGTTCCGGATTAGCTCAGCGGTAGAGTAGGTGACTGTTAATCACTTGGTCGCTGGTTCGAATCCAGCATCCGGAGCCATTCATAACTCAAATAATTCCCATCAAACACTATATTTCATATTTTTTTGCTTTTTTGCTAATCTCTTAAAATGTCATTTAATCCGCGCACCACCGTATTTTGCATTGCAGGTTTTTCTATTTTTTGTTAATTTTTATCATAATTTAAGAATTATATTAGATTTTTGTTATATAAAGTGCCTATACTTCTCCTTGTAAGAAAATTTTTCGCAATGTCTGTAAGATGTTATAATATTTGGAAATCACCCAACTTTATAAACCCCTCCCACCCATACATTTTATAGCAGCGAGAAATTTTCTTGCGCTTAATCTAAAAAAACAAAAACTTCAAGATTGATTTTTTATTGTGTTTAAACTACCCTGCATGAAGCAGTGATGCATGGATAGATAAGAGATTTGTTTAAAAATTACGCTTTATCTGCGCTCTTGGTTCTTTTGATAGGAGTTTTTACGCTTTTTTTGGCAGTTTTTCTCTTTTTCGGTTCTGTTTTTGCATTTTGGCAGTTTTTCTCTTTAATATTTTTTCTGTTTTCATCAATTGCATTACGATTTAACTCTACCATACTGTTTAACATTTTGATTTCACTGTCATATTTTTTAGTGATAAAAAATATCATAATTATCAAAATTACAACCATTATCCACTCCATTACCGCTCCTTTATAAAAGTCTATTCAAGAATTGTACATTTTTTAAACTAAATTTTTCATTTTGTTTCAAAGCGCGCTGATTTTGGACTGATAGCTCGTAATAAGTTTTTTTGTGGTAAAGTTCCTATCTTATAAATAAGAATGAAAGGTTAAATAATGGCAGAAAAAACTATAAATGCCTCTGGGGGGGGGGGGGGGGGTAAAAGCCGCTCTTCTTGAAAACGGCAAAAAAGAGGCAAACAGCGAATTTTTAGATACTCTCAAAATACATTTTCCGCAATTTTTTGAAAAAGACCTTTACGATAAAGACGGAAATTTTATCAAAAACGGCGGTTTCAAAACGGATAAATTTTTAGACGAGCTTAAAAAGAGCAATACCGCCGAATCGCATGATGGCTATAAGCTTAGTTTTGTGGGTAGAGACTACGCAAGACTGCAAACGGGACGCGCTTCCGAAACAGTGATTGCGCCCGATCGCGAACATAACGAAAAAAGCGAAAATAAAAACAGCGGCAATATATTTATCACAGGCGACAATCTGGAAGCCCTGCGCCATTTGCAAAACGCATACGCAAATAAAATCAAAATGATTTATATCGATCCGCCGTATAATACGGGGCAGGAGTTTACATATTCGGACAGTTTTGAATTTAACGACGAAAAGTTAAAAAGCGCGCTTAATTATAATGACGACGAAATCGCAAGACTAAAATCTATTCAAGGTAAAAGCTCTCATAGCGCGTGGCTGACATTCATGTATCCGCGGCTTAAAATCGCGCAAAAACTTTTAAGAGACGACGGCGTTATTTTTGTAAGTATCGACGATAACGAACAGGCAAATCTGAAACTTTTAATGGACGATGTGTTTGGTGAGGGGAATTTTGTAAGTAATATTATTTGGGAGAAAGTTCGAATTAGAAAAAATTCAGCATTATATTTTACATCAAGTCATGATTTTATTTTGTGTTATGCAAAAAAAGCCAAATTAAACAAACAAGATAGTGGTTGGGAAAGAAATTTATTGGAACGAGAAAATGGTTCATATAAAAATCCAGATAATGATCCAAATGGTGCGTGGATGAGAGGTTCAGTTATTGCAAATCATTATTATGATGCGGATTATACTATTACTAAACCCAATGGAGTCATTTTACATAGACCCAGAAATGGTTCATGGCGATATAGTGAGGAAAGTATAATAAAATTTATTAAAGAAGATCGGATGTTGTGGGGAGAAGGTAATTCTTATCCAATGGTAAAAAAATATGAAAAAGATGCTCAAAATGGAATAGTTCCAAAAACAATAATTGTTTTTAAAGAAGTTGGAGGAAATCCGCATGGCGCAGAAGAAACCAAAGCATTATTTAATGATGTAAAAATTTTTGATAATCCAAAGCCAGTAACACTTGTTAAATATTTATTGGATATTGCAATTGACAAAAATGATCTTATCCTTGACTTTTTCGCGGGCAGCGGAACAACGGCTCATGCTGTTATGCAGTTAAACGCCGAAGACGGCGGCGATCGCAAATATATTATGGTTCAAATTGACGAGCTGACAAATGAAAATAGCGAAGCGCGGAAAGCGGGCTATAAAACTATCGACGAGATAGCCAGAGAGCGCATAAAACGCGCCGCGCAAAAGATAAAATCCGAAGCGGGATTAAACGCGCAAGAGTTTGACTTGGGATTTAAACATTTTCGCTTGATAAATCCCGACGCCAAAACTATCGATAAAATCATCGAGTTTGACTCCGATAACGCAAGCTTATTTAACGATGATATGATAACGCCTTTTGCTTATCCCGA
>JAISNU010000108.1 GCA_031276075.1 Campylobacteraceae bacterium | reverse complement strand
TTCAATACAACGCTTATATCTATTCAAAAGCTTCGCATTACATACTATGCTTTTGTGCTTGAAACTTACCAAATTAGCGCAAATATTTAGCTGTATGCGCTTAGAAAATCGCATGGTTTACACATGCAACCATTTAAATCATAAAACGGCATGCAAACGCATGAGTTTCACATCAATGCAAATCGGCGTTCAAAACTACTTTTCTATTTGACCTGCTGAGTGTCATCACGCCTGTTTGGCTGTCTCTTCTAAAATGCAGACCATTCAAGCCTGATAACTCTATGGCTTTAAATATATATCCGCCGCCGCTCTCTTGCTTTTTAAATTTAAAATTCGGATTTATTTCAAGTATGAGTTTCAACTGCTCTTTTGAAACAGATACTTTTGTGCCTTCAAGTACCGCCACGCCCGCGTCCACTATGCAGCCGTCTCCCAGCGGCACACCCGTAACAGAATTTGCGCCAAGAAGCGTGTTTTTGCCGATAGATACGGGATTGCCATTTGTGCCGCTAAGCACTCCGAGTATGCTGGCTCCGCCGCCGACATCGCTTCCGTCTCCAACGACAACAGATGAACTTATGCGTCCCTCAACCATCACAGCGCCTGTTGTTCCTGCGTTAAAATTGATATAACTTGCGCCCGGCATTAAAGCTGTTCCTTTTGCTAAATATGCACCCATTCTAACTTTTGACGCGTCCATTATGCGTACATTTTCTTCGGGTATCACATGCTGTAAAAAGCGAGGAAATTTATCAACAGCGCTGATAAATGGATATGAACCGTCCAGCTTCATCTCTATCTCGTTGGCTCTGAGCCATTCAATTTCTATAGGCACATTGACGCACCAAGCAACATTTTCCAAAAGTCCGAATATGCCGTTAAGATTCAGCGAACGAAGCGGCGCTTTGCCCAAAGAGAGCGCATAGAGTTTCAGATAAACACTCTCTATGGATTTGCACTCGGCGTCTTCAAATAGAAAAATTATCCTGAAATTATTTTCCAAACCTTCATCTTGCGCTATCCGATAGAGATTTTTTATAACCTGCACATTACGGTGGTTGCCGCCGAACGCCTCTTTTAGGTAGGGGTTAAAAATATTTACCGCATTTTTCACAAACTTCTTTTTAACATCGCAGACAAATTCGCTCCCGCCAAAATCCACATCAACTTCGCTATCCATTAAAGCGCCTATAAATGCGGCGGCGGAAGCGTAATTTTCTTTCCAGTTTACCACCGGAAATGTTGCCTGCAAAATTTTCTCATTATGCAATTGTCCTCTGTCCACTCTTGCTATGCCAAAAGCTATGGGCTCGCGGTAGCCGTCTGTTTTTTTTATTTTGGCTGCATACTCTTTGAATTTCTTTTCGCTCTCTATAAATTTCATAAATACCCCTTAAATTAATTTGTTCCGCATGCCGCTTTGGAAGATACGGGTTGAATAGCGCTGTTGTCGCCGCTAAAACTTTCTATCTTTTGCCATAAAGCCAAAGCCGCAGCTTTGTAGCGTTTCGCGCTTATCGTATCGGAATGAAATATTACGACAGGCTTTCCGCTGTCTCCGCCTTCTCTTACTTTTGGTTCCAAAGGAATCTCCGCTAAAACCGCAGTATTGTATCTTTTAGCGATTTCCTCTCCCGTTTTTTGTCCGAATATATTGTACTCTTTGCCGCAGCCAGAACAGACAAATCCGCTCATATTCTCCACGATACCCGCTACCGAAATATGCAGTTTTTTAAACATGTCAAGGCTTCTTTTTGCATCGTCAAGCGCGACAGTTTGCGGCGTTGTAACGCATACTCCACATGTAATGGGCACGCTTTGCGCCAAAGTCAACTGCGCGTCTCCAGATCCGGGCGGCATATCTATAAAAAGCACATCCAAATCGCTCCATAAAATATCGCCCAAAAGCTGTTCTATTGTCTTCATAATCATCGCGCCGCGCCAAATCAAAGACTGCCCCTCTCCTATCAAAACGCCGATACTCATCATTTCAATCCCGTAAACTTTTAAAGGTTTTATTTTGCCGTCCAAAGCTTCTGGTTTTTGTTCCGCGGCGCCTAACATGCGCGGGATATTCGGTCCGTAAATATCCGCATCCAAGATACCGACTTTTTTACCCTGTTCCATGAGGGCAAGCGCAAGATTTACAGTCGTTGTGGATTTGCCAACGCCGCCTTTGCCTGAACTTATCATGACAAAATTTTTGATATTTGGGACTATATTTTTCAATGTCTTGGAGTTGCTTTTGGTTTCGGGCTGCTTTGGTTGAAATATGCTTATTTCGCTTTTTATGCCGCTCTTATGTAAAATTTCCGCCGAGTCGGTTTTGATTTTTGCAGCGACTTGCGGATTTGCCGAGGGTATCTCTATAAAAACGACAGCTTTATCATCTTTTATTTCAATCTTTTTTACAAATCCAAAAGTTACTATATCTTTCTGAAAGTCAGGATAAGTAACATTGCCAAGCAGTTTTTTTACCTTTTCTTCATTAAACATATTGGTTCCTTAAAAAATGTATCTATTTTTCACACTTTATTTGATAAAAATCTTTTAAATAACTCTAAAGAGCTAATTACAGGTATTTTAAGACATAAGAATTTAACACAAAAAAGATAAAAACAAGCTTTCGGAATGTATAATATCGTAACATTTACGAAAAAGGACATAAGATTGCTTGATATATCATTAATAGTATTAAGCGCAGGCGGGTCAAGCCGCTTCATGACAAAAGCCAAAAAGCAATGGCTTAGATCCGGCGACTTGCCGCTGTGGCTTGGTACGGCAAACATGCTCGCGTCAAATTACGCTTTTAAAGATGTAATAATAACGGGAAACAGCGATGATTTGCGCTACATGTATAAATTTTGCGATTTCAAAATCGTTAAAGGCGGCACAACAAGGCAAAATTCACTCATGAACGCGCTTCAATATGTAAACAGCGAGTATGTTTTGGTGAGCGATGCGGCAAGATGCGCCGTGCCGAACTCTCTGACGCAGAAGATTTTAGAAGAAGCCGCAAATGCGGATATTATCGTACCGTACCTGCCCGTAACGGATACAGTCGTATATGAAAGCGAAACTATAAACCGCGATAAAGTCAAACTTATTCAAACGCCGCAGCTTTCCAAAACCAAAATCTTAAAAGCCGCGCTTGCAGGTAGTGGAGAATTTACCGATGAGAGCAGCGCGATAAGCGCATACGGCGGAAGCGTCAAATATATTTTAGGCGATATAAAAGCCGAAAAACTTACATTTAAAAATGCAAAAAATTCGCCGCTTTTGTTGGTTGCGCCTCCTTCGAAAGAGATATTTACGGGGACTGGTTTTGATGCACATGCATATGAAGAGGGCAGGCAAATGTATCTTGGCGGCGTGAAAATAGAAGAGAATTACGGCTTGAAGGCGCACTCTGACGGAGATGCGCTCATACATGCACTGATAGATGCGCTGCTTGGCGCGGCGGGAGCGGGCGATATAGGAGAGTGGTTTCCCGATACGAACATGAAATATAAGGATATAAGTTCGGTTAAACTGCTTGAAAATATCGTGCAGTTTTTGACAAGCGTGGGATTTGAAATCGTCCACTGCGACATTACACTCATCGCGCAAAAGCCGAAAATTTCGCCGTTTAAGGATGCAATGTCAAAAAAACTCGCATCTATTTTAAACATATCTCCTTTACATGTAAATATAAAAGCTACGACAACTGAAAATATGGGCTTTACAGGACGCGAAGAAGGCATTGCCGTACAAGCTGCGGCAACTCTTAAATATTATGATTGGACGGCAGATGAAAATATTAATTGTTGAAAATGAAGTCTATTTAGCGCAAAGTATTTCAGCTAAACTTTTGGAAGCAGGCTATTCATGTGAAATAGTTACAAATATAAAAGACGCTTTGAAAAATGAAAAATACGACGCTGTGCTGCTTTCTACAAATATATCGGGGCAAAATTTTTACCCTGTTATAGAAAAGCATAAAAACTCTATCGTTATACTGTTGATTTCGTACATTAGTTCGGATACGATACTAAATCCCATTAAAGCGGGCGCGAGCGATTATATACAAAAGCCGTTCATGATAGAAGAGCTGCTGCGCAAACTTCAGCATTTGAGGCTTCATAAAACGCTTATTGCCGAGAATAAAATGCTAAGCGACTATACAAACAATCTATTTTTGAACAAATCGCCAAAAGAGAGTATCGGCAAAAAAATTGCCTCGCCGCTTATCGTGATAAGCCCTTTACAGACTTATGCGGATGCTCTTGTATTTGAATACGCAAAAGAGTTCAAGGAGCAGTTTAATTTTATTTCGCTCTCATCTGAAGGCGCGATGGATAAAATAGCCAAAAATGACCCGTCAATGCTAATATATGCAGTCAATTTGCAGGAGGTTAAAAGCAATGAAAAGAGTAAGATATTTAATATAGCAGAACGCAAAAGAGTGATATTTTCTTCAACAAATCCGAACGAAGAGACGCCGTACGAGGCTGTCCGCATAAATTCAAACGATAACTTTTTTGAAAAGATAAATATTTTAACGATTGATGATTATATAAAAAGCGTTTTGACGCATTTTCAGGACAAACTGCCCGATACAGAATTGGCGAAAAAACTTGGAATATCAAGAAAAAGTCTGTGGGAAAAAAGGAGGCGGTATGGCATCAAGAAAAAGTAGCAAACCAGAGCAGTGCATGAGAAAAATTGAAAATTTGGATTATATAAAAGAGATAAGAGAGCAAATTTCAAAGGCAAAGGCAAATCTCGGCGCCGCCAATGTGTCTGCTATCATAATGGTCGCCAATCCATTCCACAGAGCGCATGAAAGGCTTGTCAGGATAACGCTTGAAAAGAGCGATTTGGTCGTGATTTTCCTGCTTGAAACGCAAGAACGCAAAGAGCTTTTGCCGTTTGCTCTGCGCAAAAAAACGCTTAGATATTTTGTAGATAATTATCTGCATAAAAACCGCGTTTTGGTGATACCGCTTAATAGCGCCGCTTTTGGCAAAGATTTCAATGCCGCCGCGCATGGCGTAGTTGCAAAATGCCTTGGGTGCGATACTTTAGTCGTCGGCGAATACCATAACGGTATCGGCTTTTATTACGATAACAACTGCCTTAAAACATCGCTTGACAGCTGTGAAGAGTCGGCAAACATAGAAGTCGTATCGCGCTTTGTATTTTGCAATGAATGCAACACATTAGTCAGCGTCAAGACTTGCCCTCACGGCATGCACCACCATATCAAATATAACTCCTCGTCTCTCATCGCGCTTTTGAAAGAGGGTATTTTACCGCCGGCGGTATTAATGCGCAAAGATATATCGGCTATCATACTAAGCGCGATTTATCCGAACCGCTTTAAAAATATAGCGCAGATTTACAACGACCTTTTTCCGGGCACAGGGCTGATAGAGATGCATAGCGATGAAGATTTTTACATGGAGTTGATGAAACTCTATCAAACAACATCTTTAACTTAAAGGAGAGATTTTGCAAAAAGTTTTTTTGACATTTTTTTATTCGGGTCTTTTTCCAAAAGCTCCCGGTACAGCAGGAACGATTGCGGGGGCGGTTTTAGGCTGGTTAGTATTAAAAATCCTGCCTGTAAGCGCACTGTTTTTACTTGCCGTCTTAGTAAGCATTGCCGCTATAAGCGTTATCAATAAATATGAAGCTTCCACAAACACTCATGACAACAGCCAAATCGTTATAGACGAAGTTGTCGGCATATGGCTTGCTATGTGTATTTCGGCGGATTTTTTGGCTATTACAGGCGCACAGGTCGGCGCGGTACAGGTTTTATTGAGCGTTTTGTTTTTCAGGTTTTTTGATATTGCCAAACCGTCTGTAATAGGACGCATAGACCGCAATGTCAAAGGCGGTTTGGGCGTCATGGGAGACGACATTGTCGCAGGAATTTTTGCTGGCATCGTTTCTGCGGGCGTGTGGAATCTGATAAAACAGTTTGAAATAGTGCAAAATTACAATTTTTAAAGGATATTTTAGGTGCGGCAATCCGAACTTTTGCCTTGTAAGTCTTTCTTTTGTCATTGCGAGCCGCTTGCGGCGAAGTAATCCACAGCTATGAATAAAAAAGTGATTACCTTTATAACAATGGTATTTTTATTATTATGAATTCTGGATTGCCGCGCTGACTTCGTCAGCTCGCAATGACGGAGATGATAGTGTGCATACTTATGTATGAATATAAAAAATAGGATATGATTATAGGTTATTTCGTCATACTGCGTATTCCTCGCAATGACGGAGATGACCGATTCTTTTTGTCATTGCAATGAGTAGACTGAACAATTCACAAAACTCTCCTCTTCGTCATTGCGAGCCGTTTACGGCGCGGCAATCCAGAAAATAATACAAAACAATCCAAACATATAAATTAAAAAGTATTTTGGTTTATTATTAATGATACTGTTTTTGTTTTTTAAAATATGGATTGCCGCGCTGCGCTCGCAATGACACAACTTTTCCGTCATTGCGAGCCGCTTGCGGCGAAGCAATCCACACATATAAATATAAAGAGAGAAACAGCAAAATATCCTGCATGAAACAAAAATATGCAAAAATATTTTACCTGCTCTTGATTTTGGTTTTGAAATTGATTAAAATACACACTTAGCATAAAAAAATATTTAAGGAAAATTACAATGAAAACAGTTTTGAAGTGTTTGCTTGGTATAGCATTGTTTGGCAGTTTAGCTTTGGCTGGCGATATTATCGAAGCTTATAAAGCCTATGAAAAAGGCAATTATCAAGAAGCTGTGGAACTTTATAAAGAAGCCTGCGATGAAGGAGATACTTTTGGCTGCAACAACTTAGGGTATATGTACGAAAACGGTCAAGGCGTCAAGCGAGACTACTTAAAAGCAGCAGAACTTTACAAAAAAGCTTGCGACGGAAGAGATGCTAAGGGTTACAACAATTTGGGGGCAGCGTATAGCAAAGGTAAAGGCATCACGCAAGACTATTTCAAGGCAGTGGAGCTTTATAAAAAAGCCTGCGACGGAAGAGATGCTAATGGCTGCAACAATTTGGGGTCAATGTATATCAACGGTCAAGGCGCAAAAAAAGATAGAAAAAGAGCTCTTGAATACTACGGCAAGGCATGCGATATGAAATTGCAAAATGGCTGCGAAAATTACGCGAAATTGAAAAAATAGCGATATCATGACATTTT
>JAISNU010000107.1 GCA_031276075.1 Campylobacteraceae bacterium | reverse complement strand
AAATTGTCATTACAGGAAGCGAAGCAATCCAACGGTGCGGAAGCGGCTTCATGTATTTAAAGCTTTGATTTTTAATCCTTAAATCAAACAGTAAATATGCAAGCGTCTTAATGGATTGCTTCGTCCTGCCGCGCAAACTCGCAGTCCTCGCAATGACGGAGAGAGAAAAAGATTGCCATGTTTTGTTTGCAATGATATATTACATGAAAAAACATCTTTTTCGTCATACGAAGAATGCGGCAGCAGAACAAAACTATACGCACCCGTCGTCAATTCGCCAAATTACTCGTCGTCTGTTTTTAAAACCGCACCGTTGCTTGCGTTTGTAACAAGCTGTCTATATTGTTTGAGCCAGCGGCTCGTGATATTTTTAATTTTTGGTTTAAAATCGGCGCGGCGCAAAGCTATCTCTTCTTCGCTCAAAAGCGCGTTTATTGTATATTTATCCACATCTATTTCTATGGTGTCGCCGTCTTTTAAAAGTGCGATAAGCCCGCCTTCCGCCGCTTCGGGGCTTACATGTCCTATGCTAAGTCCTCTTGTCGCGCCCGAAAATCTGCCGTCAGTGATAAGCGCAACATCAGCTCCAAGCCCCATGCCGACAATCAGTGAAGTTGGAGCCAACATTTCTTGCATTCCCGGTCCGCCTTTTGGTCCTTCGTATCGCAAAATTACCGCATTGCCTTTTTGAACTTTGCCTCCTATGATACCCTCTATAGCATCTTGCTGCGAGTCAAAACAGACGGCTTTGCCTTTAAAGCTTCTGCTTCCAATAATGCCTGCCGTTTTGATGACGCACCCTTTTTTGGCTAAATTTCCAAAAAGTACGGCAAGTCCTCCAACTTTTGAATAAGCGTTATCAAGCGTGCGTATAATTAATGCGTCTTCTATCTTGGCGTTTTTAACGCGTTCTCCTATGCTCTCCCCGCTTATCGTCAAATTGTCCAAAAACAGCGTACCGTTATCAAGCTTTGCTATCTCATGCATGACAGCATTCATACCGCCGGCTTTATGCACATCTTCCATATGAACTGTGCCGAGCGACGGGGCAATTTTGGCTATATGCGAAACTTTTTTGCTGATTTCGTTTATATCTTTTATGTCAAAATCTACGCCCGCTTCTTTGGCGATTGCCAGCATGTGAAGCACGGTATTTGAACTGCCGCCCATCGCCATATCTATGGCAAATGCGTTCAGTACCGCTTTTTTATTTAGAATATTTTGCAGTTTAAATCTATCGTCAAGTGCTATTTCGCACACTCTTTGCGCCGCTTTTCGGATAAGCTCTTCGCGCTCTTTTGTCAGAGCCAATATCGTTCCATTGCCGCTAAGAGCTATCCCCATAGCCTCCATGAGCGTATTCATGGAGTTTGCCGTAAACATTCCCGAACATGACCCGCCGCTTGGACATGCCCTGCACTCTATATCGCGAAGTTCTTCTTCGCTTATCTCGCCTTTGTTATATTTGCCTACGGCTTCAAAAGCAGCGTTCAAATCAAGCGCTCTGCCGTCCTTGTCCAAGCCTTTTTTCATTGGTCCGCCGCTTACAAAAACAGTCGGTATATTTACGCGCAATGCGCCCATTATCATACCGGGAACTATTTTGTCGCAGTTTGGGATACATATCATCGCGTCAAACATGTGCGCGTTTGCCATAGTTTCTATGGAATTGGCGATAATTTCACGGCTTGGCAAAGAGTAGAGCATTCCCTCATGCGCCATAGCTATACCGTCGTCCACGCCTATCGTATTAAATTCAAACGGTACGCAGCCCGCTTTTCGTATCTCCTGCTTGATGATTTCGGCGTATTTGTTCAAAAAAAAGTGTCCGGGGATTATCTCCACAAACGAATTTGCCACGCCGATAAACGGCTTCTCAAAGTCTTCGTCTTTCAGTCCCGCCGCTCTTAACAAACTTCTATGAGGCGCTCTTTGCGCCCCTTTTTTAATCATATCGCTGCGCATAATCAACCTTTATAAATAAATAAAGCGTTATTATAACAAATGCTCGCAAAAATCGCACTTTTGTTTTGTTAAAATTGTTTTTCGCGCCAAGCTAATGTTTTTCATATTTAAAAAAAGATACGCGCAACCGCGTTTTGGCTTTACATTTAAATAAACTTTTGCTATACTTTCCCTCTTGTTTTTTAAGTGCGGGAATAGCTCAGTGGTAGAGCACAACCTTGCCAAGGTTGGGGTCGCGAGTTCGAACCTCGTTTCCCGCTCCAAGTTTTAAAGGATTAAAGCCCGAGTGGCGGAATGGTAGACGCAAGGGACTTAAAATCCCTCGAACTTTTTGTTCGTGCCGGTTCAAGTCCGGCCTCGGGCACCACGATGAGATTTTAGGATTTTGTCAGCTTGTGGCGACATAGCCAAGCGGTAAGGCACGGGCCTGCAAAGCCTTGATCCCCGGTTCGAATCCGGGTGTCGCCTCCAAAAAAATGGAGAAAAAAGATGAAACGCATTGCATGTTTGTTAATGACGGCTCTTTTTTTAGCTGGCTGCAGCAATACTTGGCATGGTATGAAAAATGATGCCCAAGCGGCGGCGGATTGGACGAAAGAGAAAGTCAATCAAGGCGCTTCGTATGTGAAAGAAAAAACTGAATAAGTTTTTTGGAATTATTATTCGGGAGATGGCTGAGCGGTTTAAAGCGGCGGTCTTGAAAACCGTTGAGGCGAGAGCCTCCGGGGGTTCGAATCCCTCTCTCCCGGCCACTTTTTCAAATCTCATGTTTGCATAAAAATGACGGCAAAAAAATTAGCGACAATTATTCTTATATTTTTTATGCTTCTTTTCATTGCCTATAATCCCCATAAACAGGATATTACTTATCCTGATAACTTTTTAAGACAACTTTTTGAGCTTTATCACTTTGTTATTAATAACACTTTCATGATGGCGCATGAAGGCGGTCATGGCGTATGTTATATACTTCATTGCCCTAAATTTATAACAGTTGCCAGCGGGACGGTTTTTCAGCTTGGTTTCCCTTGTCTTTTGGGCTTTATTTCGAAAAAACAGGGCAATATTTTTGGCTGGTTTATCGGACTTTTTTTCTTAGGATTTTCCATGCAATATACCGCGTGGTATATTTCTACCGCACATGAAGGACTGCATGTGAGCGCGTCAGAATCGTTTTTGGGTATAGAAGGCTATCATGATTTTAATTATATGTTGTCCAAATTCGGGCTTGTCAAAGCTGATTGGTTCATAAGCGGCATGGTAAAATTGGGCGGATATTTGATAATGTTTTATGCATGTTTTAAAATGGCTGTGTTAAGCTGGCTTGACGAGGCAAAATAATTTTGTTTGTTGAATCCGCTTTTCAAAAACCGCCGAATTTTATTCAAAATAGCAACTCAAGCGGTTTTATTTATTGTTAGCCTTTGTACCTCTAAAATCGTTTATATCAAATCTCTCAAGTTTTTTGAGTATCTTAAATCCGTCATTGAAACAGATTTTTTGAGTATTTTTTAATTTATCCATTTTTATGCTATTTTAACTTTTGGCGGCAGATATATTAACAAAGATTTTTTGTACGAGAATATCTCCCGCTTCCCATGCTTGTATTTTGATTTTGTTATCGCTGTGAAATGGATTTTTATTAATATTCCGCATATAAATTTAACAAAAAGGATTTGGTATGTTTGATTTTAAAACAGACAAAATTTTGGCGGAAACATCTCTTTTGGTCTCCCTTTCGTTTATATTTGCAGGCTGCGGCGGGGGCAACAGTGAAAACAACAGCGAAACTTCTTCTGCTGTTTCAATTTACCATACGGTTTCATTTTATGATAGCAATTTGGATTTGATACGAACGCAATCAGCTGCTAATGGAACCGTTATAGACCTTACTGCCGAAGGCAAAACATGGCATAAGGCAAATGAAAGCGCGCCGTTGCAGAGTTATACGGTAAATGAAAGTATCAACTTTTACGAGAGGGCAGGCGTTGCAGAGATAGCCGATCAAGCGGGGCTAAACAGTATCAGGGATAACCTGTCGGGTCATTTTATATTGACGGATAATATTACTCTAACGGACGGCGGCGGATTTGACGCGCAAGGGTGGATATCTATCGGCGATAACGATACGCCTTTTTCAGGCATATTAAATGGTAACAATCACACTCTAAGCGGTTTATGGATGAATAGAACAGGCTCAAGCAATAGCTATGACGGACTATTTGGCGCTATTGCCAACGGTACGATTAAAAATCTCGGCGTTGAAACGGAGGATACTGGTATTCAAGGCTATAACTATGTCGGTATTATTGCAGGCATTATAACAAACTCGACAATCACTAACAGTTATACCGCAGGAAATGTCAGCGGTAGAAATGATGTCGGCGGCATAGCGGGATTTGTTTTTGACGGCTCTAAAATAGCGCGCAGTTATAGCTCGGCAGATGTATATGGAGCGTGGGACGGCGCAGGAGGTATAGCGGGAACCATACAAGGCGCGCCGTTTGGAATATCCGCAGGTTTTGCATCTATAAGCGACAGTTATACAACAGGCACTGTCGCAGGAGCAGCTTCTTGGGTCGGCGGTATCGCGGGGAATGCTCAACGATGGGCTCTCATCAATAATTGTTATGCAAGCGGCAATATCAGCGCAACAAGCAGTGTCGGCGGTATCGCGGGGCGCGTTTATTATTCGTCCAATATTACTAATAATGCCGCGATTAACAGCATGGTTACAGGCACTTATGCAGGCTCATCTTATGTCGGCGCCGTAGAGGGTGAGAATTTCGGCGCTACATATGCCAACACGATAGAAAATAATTTTGCTTTGAATACGATAAATGTTCAAGGCGGCAGCGCACGAAAAACCATAATTGACTTTCAAGCGCAGCAAACTTATTCTGACGAAATAAATGACGACGGTTTGGGCGGTCTTGGATGGAAATTCGGCGGCAACGATACCAATCCATGGCAAATGAGCGAAAACGGCTATCCTAAGCTTTATTGGGAATAAAAATCAGCTGCCCGCTTTTTAAAAAACAGTATATTTTTGAAAAGGCGGGCAAAATATTCCTTCACTGCTTTATACCCTTAAAATCGCTCCATGCAAAATTTTTAATGCCCATATTCGGGTTTGATGATTTTTTGGTATTCGGACATGTTTTTTTCATGCCTTTCAAAAGCATTTTTATATTTTTTCAACATAGAATTTTTATGTTCAGCGAACCATACATTGCTTTCAGAAGTACTTGTTTGCCATTCGCTGCGCGCCAAATCGTTTTTAAATTCTGTCGTTTCAAAATATGCCCGCTCATATTGAGACAAAATAGGGTTATCGTCTGTTTTTTTTAATAGCCAAAAGCGGGTCTTTTTTATTCTCTTTATCTGGTCTCGCGCCGTTTTTTACAGGTTCAAATTCAAATCTCGCTTTTATAAATCCCATATGGGGACTAATATACGAATAGTAAATTTTGCCTCCCTCAAAATCAGCTTCAAGCAGATTGCTGCCCTCTCCGCCGACTACAAAAAAATGTTTCCCCGGCGTTGTTTTGTAAAAAACTTTTGACTTTGCGGATACTATGGCTACAAATTTCAAATCATTATCTATAAATTCTGCAATTGGAGCCTGTACTGCGGCGCCCAAAAATGTCGGTCTCAAAAATACTATAGCAGATTCGTTTTGCGAGAGCCTCATATCCGCTTCGCTTAAATTGACAGGCTGCATATATTGCGGGCTTGCGGGAATGACATTTGGCAAAGAATATATTTTGGAAACATTGGCGGGCTGCACATATTGTTGGTTCGCACACCCGCTGAAAAATAAAACTATTGTCAAAATGGCTGCATGTGAAGATATATTTTTCATCTGCTATCCTTAAAATTTATAGTTTACTCCAAGAAAGAGTCCCACATCGCTCTGTTTTCGTTTCGCGCTGATACGACCGTTGTTTGATGTCAAATCGCCGTAAGAGTATCCGTCTATTTTAATTCCATATTCCAATTCGCCGTTTTCTGTCAAGTCATAAATAGCTCCTATTTTTGTTCCGACAACAGTTCCTGAAAATTTCATCTCCTCTTTCATTACAATAAGTCCTGATGTTATCGTTTCTGATGCCTGCGCACTTGCACGCCCTGCATGAATATCCAGCAAAAACCTGCTTTGTTCGCCCATGGAAGGCGTGAAAGCATATCCAACTACAAAAGTTTTGAAACTCTGTTCGCCTTTGATATGAACGCTGCTCCCGTCAATATCATGCTCTGTTTTTGGCATATTATTAAATTGAAAATATGCTCTGTGATTCGGCGAAATAATGTACCCCGCTCTTATGCTGCCGCCAAGCGAACCGCTGCTCTCTTTCATGGTTACAGTATGTCTGTAAAGTCCGAATATACCGTCAAAAGTAGTCTGAAAATCCACCGAACTGCGGATATATGCGATATCGCCTCCGATAAATACTCCGCTGTTTTCAGCAGCCAAAACGGCAGGAGCGCATGCCCCGAACAATCCAAGCCCAATCAACAATTTACCCAATGACACCTTTTTCAAAATGTCCTCCTTATAATTTTTAACTTGTCATAACAAGTTGATAGAAAATTTTATTTTATTTAACCTTTCAAACAACTTATTATGACAAGGCAAGATTTGAAAAATATAGAAAGCTTTCCTGAGGATTTTACGAAAAACGCTTACAAAAAAATCGGCAAAAATGTCGCAAAAATCCGCAAAGCCAAAGGCATTTCGCAATTAAAACTTGCCCTTTCTATCGGGCATTCGTCTGTGAGCATCATATCATGTGCGGAGATTTGCCATAATAACGCGCACTTTAATATTGAGCATTTGATAAAAATCGCTTATGTTTTAGAGGTAGATATTGCAGAGTTTTTTCAAGGCGTATAAAAAAAGAAAACTATTTTTGATACTTTTTTGTACAAAACATGTAAAAGTTTTAGCAAAATATAATCAGCCGATAAAATTTTTATCGGCTTTAACTACGGCATTATTACTTCCGTGAAAACATTACGATTATTAGTATCGCCAAGACCAAGTTCTCCATAACCGTTCAATCCCGCAGCGTAAACTTTGCCGTCGTTAGAGATGGCAAAAGAGTGCCGATTGCCAGTAACAACGGCGGTAATATTTTTATCTCTCAAATTGGTTATTTCCGTAAAAACATTGCGGTCGTTACTGTCGCCAAGACCGAGCTGACTGCTGCTATTGCGTCCTGTAGCATAAACTTTATTATCACGCGAAACGGCAAAAGAGTGATAAAAACCCGCAGCAACGGCAGTGATATTTTTATCTCTCAAATCTGTTATTTCCGTAAAAGTATTGCGGTCGTTACTGTCGCCAAGACCAAGCTGACCAAAGTTATTCGATCCTGCGGCATAAACTCTACCCTCATCAGAAAGCGCTAAAGAGTGGCCTCTCGCATCAATGGCAATGATATTTTTATCCTTTAAGTCGGCTACTTCCGTAAAAACATTGCGGTCGTTACTGTCGCCCAGACCAAGTTGTCCGGAATCATTAGATCCGACAGCGTAAACTCTGCCGTTGACAGAAAGGGCTAAAGAGTGATAAAAACCTGCAATAATAGCAGTGATATTTTTATCTCTCAAGTCTGTTACTTCCGTAAATGCACTGCGGCTGATATTGTCGCCAAGACCAAGTTCTCCATAATCGTTCAATCCCGCAGCATAAACTCTGCCGTCGTTAGAGAGAGCAAAAGAGTGATCACTCGCATCAACGGCAATGATATTTCTATCTTTTAAGTCGGCTATTTCCGTAAAAACATTGCGATCATTAGTATCGCCCAGACCAAGTTGTCCGTGATTGTTGTGTCCAGCAGCATAAACTCTGCCCTCGTCAGAAAGAGCTAAAGAGTGATCGCTTACAGCAATAGCGGCGATAATTTTATCTTTTAAGTCGGTTATTTCCGTAAAATTGCCGCGGCTGACATCATCACCCAAACCAAGTTGTCCGTAGTTATTCCATCCAGCAGCGTAAACTCTGCCGTTATTAAGAATTAAAGAATACAAGCTGCCCGCAGCAATAGTTTTTGACTTAACTTTATCACCCGAATAATTCTCTCCGCTATCGCTTCCGCATCCTGTCAATATTATAGACAGAAAAGAGGTCAAACATATAACTGCCGTTTTTGATTGAATCGTTTT
>JAISNU010000049.1 GCA_031276075.1 Campylobacteraceae bacterium | reverse complement strand
CGACGACGCAATCCAGAAAAACGCTTGCGTCTTTATTGCTTAATTTAAAAATTGTAATTGAAATTCAAAATTTTAAATATATGAAACATTTACATACTGCTGGATTGCCGCGCTTCGCTCGCAATGACAAAAAATTATTATATACAAAGCACATGCGCCATCTTCCTCCGTCATTGCGAGACACGAAGTGTCAAAGCAATCCAGTTATTAAAAGGCGCTCCGGAACCTTTTTTTGTTATTGTGGGCATAATGTGGCAATCTATATTCTTGTTTCTGTTATATCCCTTCTTTCCGTCATGCGAACTGACGATGTCAGTGCGGCAATCTATAATTTATAATACATATTTGGTATGATTCATAGGAATTTATTTATGTATCTTATTTGGTTATTGGATTATTTCGTTGATCTATTTTTTTGGATTGCTTCGTCGTGCTTCGCACTCCTCGCAATGACGGAAAAGATTACTACTTTTAAAGCACATGCACACCATCTCCCTTGTTATTGCAAAGACGCTTGTGGCGAAGCAATCCAGAAAAACAATACAAAACAGTTCAAATATGCAAATAAAAATTATGATTTCATTTATTATTAATAAATTATGAATTACTTCGTCATACTGCGTATTTCTCGCAATGACGGAAAAGATTACTACTTTTAAAGCA
This sequence comes from Campylobacteraceae bacterium, assembly GCA_031276075.1. GTDB lineage: Bacteria > Campylobacterota > Campylobacteria > Campylobacterales > Campylobacteraceae > JAIRKW01. The sequence continues at coordinate 7,344 of JAISNU010000049.1, read as the reverse complement.
CATGCACACCATCTCCCTTTGTCATTGCGAGCTGCTTGCGGTGCGGCAATTTAGGATTTACGATAACAAGAAATGCCATTAATAATATATAAAACCGTTTTTTTATCCACATGTATATATTTGGACTATTCCATGTTATTTTTTAGATTGCTCGTTATTTCATTCTATGCAATAACTGGATTGCCGCGCTTTGCTCGCAATGACAAAGAGAGACTCATATGCTTCGTGTATGAATTTTTGGAATAACAATCTTTTCTGTTATTGCAAACTGATGAAAACAAGCAAAGCAATAACCGCTTTCTGTCATTGCGACTGCGAGTTTACGAAGCAGGAAGCAATCTAAATTGGTATTTTACATTATTATACAATACGATGATGGATTGCTGCGCTCCTCGCAATGACGGAGAAGATTATATTCCATGTACTCGGCAATCCAAACCAATTTCCATATTCTGGTCAATTGGTGCGAAGGAGTTCAAAGAAATATTAATTGCGTGCAGCGCAGATACCGATATCCTATTCCGTCATTGCGAGCTAATAAAGTCAGTGTGGTAATCCAGAATTTACAACAACAAAAACAGCATCATTAATACCAAATAAAACAACATTTTATTTGCATATTTAGACTACTTCGTCGTTACGCTCTTTGCAATGACGGAATGAAATGGTTTTTTTGATATAAATTGCTATATTTATTTGCAATAATGGAATCATTACTCTGTTTACATGGATAATTTTTATACAATGACCACCACCCCTTCATTTCTCCCACCGAACGATAAGCTTGTGAAATAAACATATATCGCGATGAAATGCGAAAATCCAACTCTTTTTATTCCAATATTTTAAAATCTAAAAAATACATAATGAGAAAAATAAAGATTTTCTATTTTTTGTCATTCCCACCTATGCGGGAAAACAAAGAAAGGCGTACATATTTTGTTTGTTGTTTGGGAATAGCTAAAAAGGATAAATTCACAAACGAAATTATCCGCATTCCAATTTACTAATGTTCCTTATAATGTTGCAGAAAAGACGGTTTTTTTAAGTAAATTGCCGTGCATAATATAAAAATATGCAATATTGCGGCTATGTGTATTAATTCGCTTTTTTGGTGCGGCTGTGAAAAATATTTCCCTTTATGTATTCGGCTGATTGTTCTCCAAAAAGAGAGTATTTGCAGAGTAGATAAGTCTGATATCGCTTTCGTTTTTGAACCGCGCGATTATCTCTTTTGTAACTTCACTTTTGTGTTTTAGTATTTCGCGGTACGGAGATACATACCACACGCCCATTACTATACCGTTGCCGTATACGCTCGGATAGAAAAAAACTTTGGGATATTGCGTCATATTTCTTAGTGTGTAGTATTTTTTCAAAGCGTCATACTGTTTTTTTGCCATTTCGGTAAATTTTCCGGTTATTGCATTTGTGCTTTCAAGGGCTATTTTTTCGGCTTTGGCGATATTGCTCTCAAACGATATGCATATCTCCACCAAATCCAAAATTGTCTTCAAAGATAAATGTGTATAGTTATATACTTCGCCCATAATCAAATAGTAATTCGGCACAAATATCACGCGCCCCGCTTTTTTGTGTTCCGTGAGAGCGTCGTTTGTTATGTTTTCGTAGAGCGTAATTTTCGTGAGGCTTATATTGATGACATCGCCGATAATAGAACGCCCGTCTTTGGAGATTTTTATCCTGTCGCCAAGCTGTATGGAGTTGCTTGTTATCAGCACAAACCATCCGACATAACTCAAAACCCACTCTTTCATGACGACCGTAAGTCCCGCGCCTATCACGCCGAATACTGCCAATGCGCGCGCCATATTGTCAATATATGAAAACGCAAATATCAAAATGATTACGATGACAAACAGGATATTCATAATCTTTTTGATTAAAAACAAGCGGCGGTCGCTCTCTTCGCTTTTTTCTTTTTTAAGCCGTTTTTTTAAAAATATCTTTATAAGCGTCATGAAGACAAACAAAAACGCGATAAATGCGAGGATATAGGATAATTTTTTTATCTCTTTATTCTTAAAATCAGTTACTTTTTTATTGTAAAGTTCGTACTGTTTGGCAACGCTGTCAAAAGTTTTACGCAGCGTGTCAAGCGAGATTTTTAAGAGGCGTTTATCATTTTGAAAAGCTGATATTGCCTCTTTTGAAGCATTTTTATTTTTGGCTTCATTTTCAAAACCGCCGATGATATCAAAAGCTTTTTCGTATTCATTTTCATAGTTTTTCATTAATTTGTTTAACTCTTTGACGCTTTTATCTATATCGTTTGAGAGTAGTGAAAAGTGCGAAACATTGGCATTTTCAATGAGCTTTAACACATTTTCAAATGGCTGAAATATCTCATAAAGCGGCTGGCGGTTTTCATAATTGTAGAGTTTGAGATTGCTTTTCAGGATATCTATTTCCTCTTTCAGGACAATGGAACTGTCATTTTGAAGCCTGTTTTGCAGTTTTTCAAGCTCTGAAACCGAACTCATATAATCGCGGTATGTTTGCAGCGATATAAGCCAAATATTATCTGTTTTGTAGCTGCTTTGCATATTCGCAGATATAAAACCGCACAGAAAAATAAAAACAGCTAAAAATCTCATAAATCCTCCAATCTCACCACTCTATCAGCGCACCATTTTGCTAAAGCTCTGTCATGAGTGATAAGTAAAATTCCACACTCATTTAACATTTCAATCATATGTTTTAAGATATCAAGCTGCGTGATATTATCAAGCGCAGATGTTGGTTCGTCCGCTAAAATAAGTTCCGTTTTTAGAAGCAGTGCGCGCAAAATAGAGCATCTTTGAAGCTCCCCGCCGCTTAATTTGTGCGGTTTTTCGTATAATAATTTTTCACCAAGAGCCAATCTTTCACAAAGCGGCAGATACTCTTCAAACGATAAATCTCTTTTGACGGCGTCTTTAATCTGCGAAATAATAGAGTAAGTCGGATGAAACGAGGAGTACGGGTCTTGATAAATCTGCGCCGTTTTTTTGCGCGATATAATGCCGCTATTTGGCTGTAAATTGCCGCAGATAAGCTCAAAAAGCGTACTTTTTCCCGAACCGCTGGGACCAAGCAGGCAGACAAATTCACCCTTTTTTACGGCAAGTGAAAAATTTTTATACAAAGGCGCGCTGTTTGGATACGAAAATGTGAGATTTTTTATATCCAAAACCCTGTCTTCGGGCAAGTCAGTTTTAAAATTTTTAGCATGACGCGTCATTGTTATCCATTAATTGTGGAATTTTTTGCGGCAGATATCGCGCGTAAAACAGCAAAAGCTCTGCTCATGGACGGATTTGACCCTCGCCGTAAATTTTATACTTGTATGTCGTAAGTTCGTTTATGCCCATAGGACCTCTTGCGTGGAGTTTGTTTGTGCTTATCCCGACCTCCGCGCCAAATCCAAACTCTCCGCCGTCCGTGAAGCGGCTTGAAGCATTCAGATAAATACACGCCGCATCAATGTCTTGCATAAATTTTTCCGCTTTTGTGTAGTTTTCAGTAATTATAACCTCAGAGTGCAAAGAGCCGTATTTTCTTATATGTTCTATCGCCTCTTCCAAACTCTCTACTATTTTTATACATAAAATATTGTCAAGATATTCGCGCCCATAGTCATCTTCCGCCGCGTCTTTGACTTTTATAATTTTAGCGGTGTTTTGGCAGCCTCTAAGCTCTGTATTTGTTTTTTGGAAAGCAAGATAGAGTTCAGGCAGTATGCGTTTGGCTATATCTTTGTGTATCAAAAGCGTTTCAAGAGCGTTGCATGCGCTTGGTTTGCTGCATTTGGCGTTTACGGCGATATTTACCGCTTTTGTCAAATCCGCCTCGCTGTCCACATATGTATGGCACACGCCTTTATCATGTTTTATAACGGGAATAGACGAATTTTTCGTTACGAAATTTATCAGCGACTCTCCGCCGCGCGGTACTATCACATCTACATATTTATCCATTTTGATAAACTGCGCTACGCCCTCTCTGGAAGAATCAGGCAGTAAAGAGACGGCTTCAATGGGCAGATTGAATTTTTGAAGAGCTTTTTGTATGGCGCACACTATTGCTTTATTGCTTTTTTCAGCCTCTTTGCCGCCCTTTAAAACGCATATGTTTCCACTTTTAAAACAAAGCGCCGCCGTATCGCTTGTAACATTCGGACGGCTTTCGTATATGATGCCTACAACGCCTATGGGCGCGGCTACTTTTTCTATCCTAAGTCCGTTAGGCACGACCCATCCGTCCAAAATTCTTCCTACGGGATCTCTTAGCGCGGCTATCTCTTCTACGGCTTTTGCCATATCTTCCACGCGTTTTTCATTTAACATCAATCTCTCTTTTAACGCATAGCTTAGATTATTCTCCTCAGCCTGCTTCATATCAAGCGCATTAGCTTTTATAATCTCCGATGCATAATCTCTTATCGCGCCTGCAAATTCTGATAAAACAGCCGTTTTAAAAGACGGCTTCAAATTTGCTATTGCTCCTGCCGCTTTTTTAGCTTTTATGAGAAACTGTTCCATAAATAATCCTTGAAAATAAAATAGCAAATAATTATAATCATTTTTGCCTTTTATGCGGTTTATATGCCGTCTTTAGAAAACCGATGCGAAAAAAGCCTTATTTAACATTGCTTGCGTTAAAATAAAAGCTTATTTTTTAGATTTTTGAAGGTGATATATAAAATGCACAAACCACTTTTGATTGAGATCGGCGTAGAGGAGCTGCCCGCTATCCCTTTTTTGAAGGAATTTCCAAATATAAAGCCCAAATGGAACGCCGTTTTAGAGCTTAATGAGCTTAAAAGCGATTTTGAGTTTTTTTACACACCACGCCGCCTTGTTTTGTGGCATAAAGAGTTTTTGATTAAACAGCCAAACCGCTTTGAAGAGTTTTTTGGCGCGCCTGAAGAGAGCGCATTTATTGATGGAGAACCAACGCCCGCCGCGACAGGTTTTGCTAAAAAATGCGGCGTTGGCATAAGTGAGCTTGGACGCGCGCAAAAAGGCGGAAAAAGCGTTTTGTATTACAAAAAAGAGATTGAGGGCAGAGAGTCTAAAGAGTTGATAGAAGAGATGCTCAACAGTTTTTTAAAATCGCTGAATTTTGGCAAATCCATGAGGTGGGGCAGCTGCGCGGAGAGTTTTATAAGACCTGTACGATGGATAACCGCGATGCTTGGCAACGAAGCTTTGCAGATAGAGGTTTTCGGCGTCAAATCAAACAGTTTTACATATCCTCACCGCTCGCTGACATCAAATAAATTTACATTCAGTACGCCCGAAAATTACTTTGAAGAGTTGAAGCGGGGTTTTATCGTGCTTTCGCAAGATGAGCGCAGAGAAAAAATCCTTTCGCAGATGGAGGCTATGGAAGCGATAAATGATGTAACCATAGAACGCGATGCGAAACTGCTTAATGAAGTTGTGGCGATAACGGAACATCCGACCGTTTTAATAGGAAATTTTGACGAACTGTTTTTAAAACTGCCGCCTGAGGTTATTATAACTTCCATGAAAGAAAATCAACGCTATTTTCCCGTTTTTGAAAACGACAAATTAAGCAGCCATTTTGTGGTCGTTTCAAACGCTCTCAGCAATGACTATATTTTAATCATCAAGGGAAATGAAAAAGTTTTACATGCAAGGCTAAGCGACGCGCTTTTCTTTTATGAAAATGATTTGAAAAAAGGATTGCAGACCGAAGGATTGAAATCAATAGTCTATATAGAGGGCTTAGGTTCGCTTTATGATAAATCCCGAAGAGAGGAGCGCATAGGCGTATATCTGGCAAACGCCAATAAAAAGGCATTTTTTGCGCAAAGAGAGGATTTGAGCGAAGAGGAGCTTGGCGCGCTTTTAAGCAGAACGCTACTTTTAGCAAAAGCCGATCTGCTCAGCGAAATGGTGGGCGAATTTCCCGAATTGCAAGGCGTTATCGGATATTATTACGCTTTGGAGGCTAAAGAGGATAAAATGCTGGCGTTGGCTTTAAAGGAGCAGTATTTGCCAAACAGCGAAGAGAGCGCGCTTCCAACGACCCTTTTTAGCGCCGTTGTCTCTCTTAGCAGTAAAATAGACTCTCTCATGGCGCTTTTTAGCATAGGTAAAATCCCCACAGGCACAAAAGACCCGTTCGCGCTGCGCAGAGCGGTAAACGGCGTGATAAAAATAGTTTTGAAATACAATCTGAAATTTAACATAAGAACTGTTTTCGGAGAGCTTGGCGCGCTTTATGCGCCTTTTGATATATTGCAGCTTGAGGGCTTTTTTATAGAGAGGTTTTATCAGTTGTTTGACAAAGTCAATCCTTCTATCGTAACCGCCGTTATTGAGGGCGGCGAGAGAGATATAGTGAAAATCGCCGAAAAGATAGAAGTACTTAAAAATATTTCTCAAGAGGCGAGCTTTAAAGAGGTTTTCTCAACATTTAAAAGAGTTGCAAATATCGTAAAAGATATAAATTGCGATGCCGAACATGCCGTGTATGAGGTGCTTTTGCAAGATGACGCTGAAAAGGCGCTGTTTGAAGCATATGTTAAAACGGCTGGCAGAGAGTATGCGAATTTTGACGAGAAATTAAGGTCTCTTTTTGCCTTAAAGCCTCTTATAGACGCATTTTTTGATAATGTTATGGTTAATGTTGAAGACCAAAAAATCAAGCAAAACCGCTTGAATATCATAGCTTCCATTTACAAAGCGTTCAAATCCATCGCGGATATTAAGGAAATTAGCATATAAGTTTATGCGTATGATAATCAAATCAGCGCTGTTTTGCGGCGGTAATATTTTAAATTTTCGGTTGTTTTGACAAGTTAAGAGTATTTGGGACTTGACGAACAATTTGGCTGCATGAACGACAAGGCGAAGTTGTTAAAAAAGACGGCAAATACGGTTTCATCAACTGCAATGGAGAGTTTGCAATCCCTTTTCAGCTTGAATACATTGACAGTTTTTTAAAAAACGGTTTGGCGGTAAAAAAAGCGGCAAATACAAACTCTAAACACGAAAGGCGCGATTGTTGCAAAAGCAGAGTTTGATTTCATCTGATATTTTGCTGAAAACGGTTTGACGGTATTCAAACAAGAGAACATAAACGCCGCGGAAGACATTGTTATAGAAACCGCAATTCAGAGCTGCTTGAGGGCTTTACAAATAAAATCTTGCGTTTGTAAGTGTATATAACTAAAACGGCTGGATAAAAGGCGGTTTTATAGACGCTTCGGGCAAACTTGCGAGTTTGATTTTGCATTTTTTCTGACAACGGTTTGGCAAAAGTGAAAAAAGGCAAGGATTTGGGCTACATCAAGGGCGGATTTGTATT
>JAISNU010000125.1 GCA_031276075.1 Campylobacteraceae bacterium | reverse complement strand
GTGAACTGCGGTATAGAACCTGCTGCTGTGGCGATACTTTTGGGCGTGGATAAATTTATGAGCGAAATGAGAGCCGTTGGAAATCTCTGCGGAAATGCCGTTGCGGCGGTTGTTGTCGGAGCATGGGATAAGCAGATAGAGATGAAAAAATTTAAACATACGCTGGACAATCCCAAAAGCGTCCACAGCGTCTTGTAAATTTTGCCTTACATGCAAAAGGTTTGGGGCAATCCGTCCCTTTCCGTTATTCCCGCGCGAGCGATATTTTCGTAGAAAGTCATCACGAGGAATGTAGGAACACAAAAGAATAAAAAAGTACTCATGGGACAAAATAAATAATCACTTTTTATTCATTCCTCTGGATTGCGACGCTTTGCTTGCAATGACGGAGCTGCTGTTTTATTATTAGTTTGGATTCCCGCCTGCGCGGGAATGACGGAAGGAGTGCATATGTTTCACTTGTTGTTCAGTTGCGGGGAATGACGGAAAGTTGTTTTATTATGTTTTTTTCGTTATCACGAACCATTGCGCGAAAATGGAAATCCTCCTCCGTCATTGCGAGGCGCAAAGTGCTGCCGTAATCCAGAAATAAAAAATATAATATGAGAAGTCCAAAATATAAATTATCAACTCCAAATTTAAATCATTTTATGCTTTTTAATTGCAATATTTTGATGTTTTTAACGCTTCGCGTATCTGGATTGCCGCGCTGACTTCGTCAGCTCGCAATGACGCTATTTTTGTCATTCTTGCGCAGGCGGGAATCCAAATTATTCTATTATTGGTGAGAAGTAAAGCAATGAAACAATCTAAAAGCCCATATCTCTGTCATTGCGAGGCGCAAAGTGCCGTAGCAATCTATAACTAATAACAAACTTTGTAAAAGTTTATGAGAATTTATTTATATATCTTATTTGGCTATTGAATTATCTCGCTGATTTATTTTTTCTGGATTGCTTCGTCATGCTGCGTATTCCTCGCAATGACACAACCTTTCCGTCATTGCGAGCTGACGAAGTCAGCGCGGCAATCTACAATTTATAATAACAAATTTGGTAAAAATTTATGAGAATTTATTTATATATCTTATTTGGCTATTGAATTATTGCGCTGATTTATTTTTTTGGATTGCTTCCTGCTTCGCAAGCTCGCAGTCGCAATGACGGAATATAATCTGTCATTATGAACTAACAAAGTCAACATGGCACTTACACCATCAATAAAGCGATAACTTCGTCATTGCGAACCGCTTGCGGCGTTGCAATCCAGAATTTGTAATAACCAAAAAAAGTATCACAATACATGAAGCCAACTTTTTATATTACATGTATGGATTATTTTATGTTATTTCTCCTGATTGTTTTGTTATTCCTCCTCGCAATGACGGAAAAGTATCGTGCGTTTTGCTGTTTTTGCTATAAATTACTGCCAAAAACCAACATTATTTATATTTTCACTTTTCCACAACATCTTTTTAATGATACTGTAAGATACAAAGTGTCAAAATCACTTATCAATTTTTTCATTAAAGGAGTTCATATGCCATCATATGTTTCTAACGCTTCAAAGCGTCAGTCGGCTGTGTCTGAAATCCAGACTAATTCTATTGCTTCAAACAAATTTCAGTTTAAAGCGTTCTCTCTCTCTTAGTAGTTTAAGTAAACTTTTAGTTTTCCTGATTGTCCCGTTTTTGTTTGTGAGTTGCGGCGGAGGCGGTAATAGTAGCGATAATTCTGGCGATTTATCTTCTTTTAATAAAATTATTGTAGATTTTAATAGGGCGCATAATAAAGTATCATATTATAGAGTTATATAACGGTACTAATGCAAATGATGCGCAAACTTTTATAAATGATTTGGTATATATAAAATTGTTTAATTGCGTGAATATAAATAATAGTGTTGAATGCAATAAAAACAATCCAACAAATGGCGTTTTTAGTGCAAATTCTATTATACGCAATAGCGATTTTTTAATTGAAAATAGTTATATAGGCGATAGCAGTATTAGCAGTGATATTTATGCTCTTATATTTCCATTAACCGCCCTTGCGAATAAGGAATTAATATCGCATAGTATAGAAAAGTGTTATACAGACGATATAACAAGCGAAATACAACCTTACATTAACAGTTTAATAGATGCTGATTTTGACTATGATAACGGGCTTTATATTAAAACTGTTGGAAATAATAAATATATTTTTGGTTATAAACAAAAAGCTATTTTCTGGGGATATGTGAAAAAAGAATTAAATGTAAATTATAATCCATACTCATGTCCTTAATTTTTAACAGTCTTGATATTGCGCTTTGTTTTGGCTATTATGTTTAAAGCGTGATAGCCTGCAAACGCAATAGCTCCAACCGCTAAAATGGGCAATAAAACCTTACCTGTTAATAATGTTTTATCCATTACGCTATTGACAGTGCTTAAAACTGTATTTTTTGTACCTGTAACTGTGTTTTGTACAGTTTGCATGCCATTTGTTACTACTTGCAAAACGCTTTCTACTGCATTTCCTATCACGCTATCTGAATTTGCTGCATTACTTGCTTCCATTTCGCTCACAGTCATTACGAGGAGTTCCAAGCGCGACGAAGCGATATAGTAAACAAAAAATAATTCAAACATATAAATAAAAAGATGTCGTTTATCTCTTAACGATATTTTTTGTCGTTGTTGTGCGTGGATTGCTGTGCTGACTTCGTCAGCTCGCAATGACGGAAAGGTTTTCTTGTTTCTGGATTCATACTTTGCGCGGAAATAATAAAAAGGTATGGATTACTTTGTCGTTACACTCCTCGTAATGACGGAATTAGAGGAAGAAAGAAATGGCTTTGTTTTTTATTCTGGATTGCTTCGTCCTGCCGCGCTTCGCTCGCAATGACGAAAAAATGTTGTCATTTTCGTGAAAACGAGAATCCAAACTCTTTTTCGTCTATTTTAAAATCTAAAAAATACAAAAATGAAGAAATTAAATATTTTTAATTTTTCTGTCAATTATTTTATTGTCGTTTTTTGTTTCTTTTAGATTCCCGCTTTTTTGCCC
>JAISNU010000111.1 GCA_031276075.1 Campylobacteraceae bacterium | reverse complement strand
CCGCAAGTTACTACCTGCTCGCATTTAGCGATATTGCTTTCAAGAAAAGCTAAATTTTTCAAAAAAAAGAGCGATTATACGGATAAAATGTTCGGCAGAACAGCTAAAGATATGGAGAGCGTTGAAGCGAAAAAGAGCGGGTTTGAGGGATTTTTGCGCAACAATTTGGAAGCTGATATAACCAATTGGGCAAAAATGCAAGTTTATATAGCCGGAGCAAACATGATGAGCGCGGCGGCTTTTGCAGGCATAGATTCATGCGCTATGGAGGGATTTGACGCCAAAGGATTGAGAAAATCGCTTATCAAAAATGTGCCTCAATTTGATAAAAAGTCTTATAAAATCGCGTTTATCATAGCGTTTGGTTACAGAGTGAACGAACCTGAAGAAAAAGTCCGCTGCTCCATGGAAGAGATAACGACATTTGTCAAATAATCTTTGCGGGATTGATGAAGCTGGACGAGGGTGCATAGCAGGTCCTTTGGCGGTTGCGGGATGCGTTTTGCAAGGCAGCATGGAAGGACTTGCGGATTCCAAAACCCTAACTTTCAAAAAAAGAGAGGAGCTGTTTGGGCGGATTACTGAAAAATCACTCTATAAAATTCTCCTTTTTTCGCATGACGAAGTGGACGAAAAAGGACTTAGCGCATGTTTGAAAGAGGCGATTTTGGCGATACAAGAACAATTTAAAGAGTACGAGATTTTAATGGACGGCAACTGTTCGTTCGGCGTGCGCGGCGTGAAAACTATGGTAAAAGCGGACGCTAAAATAGCCGAAGTGAGCGCGGCAAGTATTTTAGCCAAAGTTACGCGCGATAGATATATGCTGCAAATGGACAAGCTTTATCCGCAATACGGCTTTGCAAAACATAAAGGTTACGGTTCCGTGCTGCATGTGGAGATGATTAAGCGTTTCGGTGCAAGTCCGATTCAGCGCAAAAGTTTCAGGATAAAAGCTTTGGAAGCAGCGCTGTTTTAGGGAGATATTATGGATATAAATTGCCTGTTATTTGATGATTTTGAAACAATGGATCTTTTTGGTCCCGTTGAGGTATTTGGTAAAATTGAGGAGTATCAGATAAAATACTTTTCAATTGAAGGCAAAGTAGTAACGAGCAGGCAAAATGCCCGCATTTTGACTGAAAATATAAACGATATGACCTCAAATAGTATCATGGTAATTCCCGGCGGCAAAGGAACCAGAGATTTGGTAAATAATAGCGGTTTTATACAAAAATTAAAAGATGCCGCAGAGAAGTCATCATGGTGTTTGAGCATATGCACAGGTTCGGCGCTGCTGGCAAAAGCAGGTTTGATTGACGGCTTGGAAGCGACATCAAACAAAATAGCGTTTGAATGGGTAAGGACCAATGGAAAACATGTAAAGTGGGTATATAAAGCGCGATGGGCTACGGATGGGAAATATTACACTTCGTCGGGAGTATCGGCAGGAATAGATATGAGTTTGGGATTTGTCGCAGATAGATTTGGCGAAAAACGAGCGCAAGATATAGCAAAAATGATAGAGTATCAATGGAATTGCGACAAGCATGATGATATTTTTGCGCTGTAAATCACTAAAAAACTCATAATGTCATTTGCCGCAGTTTTTAAGATATTGCATAAAAGTCCGTATTGATTAAAATTGTAACAAATGTTAAAATAAGCCTCATGAATGAAATAATTTTGGATTATATACCGCCTCCCATAAAAAAGAATTGCGGCTGCGGTGAAGAGATTATCGCGGAGCCATTATTAAAAATATTAATAGACGGGGAGGATTTGTACTTTTTAAAAGAGTTTGAACATCGCTATGAAGCGGTTACACTTTGTGATTTTATATTTACCGATATTGAAGAAAACAAAGATTATGATTGTATCAACGGCGATTATACAATAGGGATATGTTTCGGCTGCAGATGCGAAGGGTGCGATGATTTATATATTAATATAAAAACGCTCAACGGTATTACAACATGGGAAATTATTCCGGACAGGTTAGAAAATATCAGATTTATCAAAAAGTTTGATACAAATAAATATAGCGCTGAAATTAAAAAAATTAAAGAGTATTTTTTAAGCTATGTATGGGAAGATGAAAAACATAAAACAGAAAGATTGTGTAACGAGTTTATAAGGCAGTACATGACCAAAAACGGTCTTAATATTGAAGGAGTTGATTTGGAATATAATAAACATACAAATCAATACAGCCAAAATATGAAGGTGGATTATTGGGACGATTGGAAGCATGAAGGTAATGCATACAGCAGAGCGCATAAAAGCTTTAATTTAGAATGAGACGGAAAAACGATAGAGAGCGCGATAAACAGTCTTAAAAAATTAGCCGAAAGAGAATTTGTCATAAATCCTAACTATAAGATAGCTTATAAGCGCAATCCAATTTTAATATTCACCAAAGATATTTCCGATACGCTGCCATAGCTTTTATTTTACACGCAGTATGCTTTTAATTTTTATAAGATAAGTTAGTGTTGTTTCAAAGGTATTTTTGCATTTTGAGCAATAACGCGTTTTTTATATGCAAAGTTTAAAATCTCGCCTTGAAAGAGACTCAAAAAATTTACTCACATCTTTTTTATATACGGGTATATCATAATGCAAAGAGGCTTCAAAATCTTTTGACTGAAGTTTGGCTCCGAAAGAACTTCCCATAAGTTTACCGCCAAAACTTTCATCATCAGAGTTTATCTCTCCGCCATCCAATGCAATGAAATAACTGCCGCTAATTCCTCCTGCAATCTCATAGTATGTATTGTATGAAAGCTCGTTTCTTACATAGTATCTTTCATTTCCGCTGAGTCCAGATTTGTTGAAACCTCTGCAAAACATAATCGCTTTAAACGCCAGCATAAACTATTTTGCAAAAATACATACAAGCGTTGTATTGAAATATCACTCTTAGTTTTAAATGTATAAATGTTTGCCATGAACCGAAATATGTATTGATTTGTTACATTGTTGTATCTGGAAACATAAATGAGGTAAAAATTATCTTGAATACGCTAAACATTGACATTTATTTCACCATTTTTACTGCTTAATGAAAACATTATGCAATTGCCTGTTGTTGCTAAAGTATCCTTTTCTTGCAACATAAGCGAACCTTTTAAATTGGTATTGCCTCCTACTTCAATATTAACGCTACCTCCCGTTATGGAAGTAAGTACCGTCTCTTTTTGTTGATAGTTTGAGTTATTGATACCGAAGTTGGCATTAGTAAAGGTTATAGAACAAAGTAGGGCAAGAAATAATTTTATTGCTTTAATCTGATCTTTTTGTTCTTCATCAGCATTGCCGTAAATGATATATTGCTCTGTGCCGTCATCTAAAGTTTTAAGTTTTTTGGCATTTTTGAACATTTTACCCAATTCAAAGTCCCTTACGACTATACGCTCGCGCAAATCTATCGGGAAGCCTCTTTGCGCAGAGAGTGCAAAAAATGACTGCGGTTTAACACTCATCGTATATGCTTCCGTATATATCGTAAAATCGCTCAAAAGAGTTGTTTTTATATCAATGGTAAAAGTTTTGACAGGACAAGACCAAGTCCAAGTGTAAAATCCGTTTTCTGTAGTGCTTGCATCCCATAACGCGCCTATAATGCTGTTATGACTACTTCCAAAAAATTTATCCAAAAAGCCGTCTTCTTTTAAATTGACAGGCTTGCATGAGTTATACGCTAACTCTATATCTATATTAACGGCAGGTATCAATATAATCTCATTCGGATTAACTGTTATTGTGCCGACGGTATTATTGATATCGGCTAAATAACTAAATTGATAATAACTTGTAATATCCTCTGTAACCGTCCTG
>JAISNU010000105.1 GCA_031276075.1 Campylobacteraceae bacterium | reverse complement strand
TTCAACTTATGATCTATTTCCTGTTGTTTTTTTCTCTCAAACATACATGACTCCATACTAATTTTTTTGACATTATACCTGTCACCCAAAGTCTGGAGTATCACAAAAAAGCGGTGATTGTTAATAAAAGTTTGACTATAATACGCAATCCAAAACTGTAATATATTGCGGTAAATTTAATATTGGGAGTTAAAATATGTGGTTACATAAGTTTTTTAGTGCCGGTGTGCTTGTTTGCGCGCTTTTCATAACAGGCTGCGAAAAAGGCGCAGATGCAGCTCAAAGTGCGGTTGGGGCGCCGCAGATACCGTCGCTGCCCGTTAATACTTTTACGGCGCATAAACGCGATATTCCAATAAATCTTGAATATCCGGCGAGAATCAAAAGCGTTCAGCAGGTACAAGTTGTGGCAAGAGTGCCGGGAACTTTAGAGAAAAAGTTTTTTAAAGAGGGTTCGTTTGTAAAAGAAGGTACGCTTTTATATCAAATAGATCCCGCTAAATATCAAGCCGCTTACGATGTAGCAAAAGCGCAGGTTTTAGTGGCGGACGCTGCCTTTAAAGAGGCGGAGCGAAATTGGCAAAGAAGCGAGAAACTTTACGAAAAAAATGCTGTAAGCCAAAGAGAGTATGACCAAGCCCTAAGCGCGTATGAGACGGCAAAAGCGCAGGTAGAAGCGGCAAATGCGGCTTTAAGCAATGCAAAGGTAGATCTTGATTATACAAAAATAAAAGCTACCGCAAGCGGCAATATCGGGCAAAATATGCAGGATTTAGGAAGTTATGTAGGCACAAGCGCGGCAAATTCCGTACTTACGACTATCACGCAGACCAATCCCATATATGCGGAATTTTCACTGCCTGATATTGAACTTTTAAAGAAAAGATATACTCTTGCGCGCGGAGACTGGAAAAGTATCACAAATGCCAAACTGCCTGTGAAAATTTTCACGCCTGCCGGCGAATCATACGAAAAACTCGGCACATTTGACTTTTTGGACAATCTTGTTGATCCGCAAACTGCAACTATCAAAGCAAGAGCTACATTTAACAATAAAGACGGCGTTTTGATACCAGGACTTTTTGTAAGAGTCTCTTTGGAAGGACTGGTGCAAAAAGATATATTTGCTATACCGCAAAAAGCGCTTTTGCAAGATCCGATGGGAACTTATGTCTTTATAGTTAAAGAAAATAAAGCTTCAAAAGTTTATGTAGGCGTTGAAAATACGATAGCAAACAGTGAGATTATTGTTCAAAACGGTTTAAATGAGGGCGATGAGGTAATCATTGATAATCTTACCAAGTTAAAAGACGGTGCGGCTGTAAAGCCTGTCTCAAAGAAGGCTGAATAATGTTTTCAAAGTTTTTTATATATAGACCGATTTTTGCGACGGTAATCTCTATTATAGTGCTTATCGCAGGCATCGTGTCCATTAACTCTTTGGGAGTGGAGGAGTATCCGCAGGTTACTCCGCCTCAGGTTATGGTAGTTGCGAGTTATACGGGCGCGAGTGCGGAGATTATTGCCAATACCGTAGCGTCGCCTCTTGAACAGCAGATAAACGGCGTAGAGGATATGATGTATATGACATCCACCTCATCGGCAAGCGGCACAATGATGATGAATATATTTTTTAAAATAGGCACAGACCCAGACCAAGCCACCATCAACGTCAATAACCGCGTTCAGCAAGTCCTTCGCATACTTCCTGCTGAAGTACAGGCAAACGGTGTTACGGTCGTAAAGCGTTCATCTACGATATTAAAACTTGTCGCTTTGTATTCGGATAACAATACTTATGATGCAGGATACATGGCAAATTACGCTCTTATCAATATCATTGACCGCCTGAAACGAGTTCCCGGAGTCGGCGATGCCTCGCTTTTCAGCCGTCAAAACTACTCTATTCGCATATGGCTTAAACCCGATATGCTTTCAAAATACAATCTCTCTCCAACAGATGTTTTAGCCGCAGTTAAAGAGCAAAACAGTCAATTTGCGCCGGGTAAATTTAACCAGTCGCCAAATAAAGGCAACGAAGCTTTCACATACTCTATCACGACTGACGGGCGATTTACAAATGTGGAAGAGTTCAAGGAAATTATACTTTTCACCAATGCCGACGGTTCTACTTTGAGACTTAAAGATGTGGCTAATGTTGAACTTGGCATAGAGTCGTACGACGCGCAGGGCAAACTGGCGGGTAAAGACGCCGTTGCCATAGGCGTATTTTTGCAAAGCGGCGCAAATGCTCTTGAAACTGCCGAAGGCGTAGATAAGGCGCTTGAAGAATTGCGCAGAGATTTTCCGCAGGGTTTGCAATACAATGTTCCGTACGATACGACCGATTTTATCAAAATCTCTATAAGCGAAGTTGAAAAGACATTTATAGAAGCGCTTATACTTGTTATGATTATTATCTATATGTTTTTGGGTAATATCAGAGCTACTATTATTCCCATGCTGGCGGTTCCGGTTTCTATTGTCGGTACATTTGCGGGCATGTATGCGTTTGGCTTTTCTATCAATCTTTTAACGCTGTTTGGTCTGGTGCTTGCTATCGGTATCGTTGTAGATGATGCGATTATCGTTATAGAAAATATAGAGAGAATTCTCCGTTCCGATCCGAAAATATCCGTCAAAGATGCCGCCGTGCAGGCTATGCAGGAAGTTACGGGTCCTGTTGTAGCTATCGTTTTGATACTGTGCGCCGTATTTATCCCTGTTTCATTCATGGGCGGTTTTACGGGCGAGATATATAAACAGTTTGCTATCACGATAGTTATATCTGTCGTTATTTCAGGTATTGTTGCGCTTACGCTTACGCCTGCGCTTTGCGCCGTATTTTTATCAAAACATGAACCCAAACCGTTTTGGATAGTGCAAAAATTCAACGATTTTTTTGACTGGTCTACAAGTATGTTCACAGACGGCGTGAAATTGATATTAAAATATGGATTTATAGCGATTTTATGTTTTGCCGTTTTGATGGGCTTTACCGTTAAACTTTTTTATAGCGTGCCGGGCGAACTTGTTCCTGCTGAAGATAAAGGCATGTTGATGTCTATTATACAATTGCCGCCTGCGTCTTCATTGGACAGAACGGTTGAAGTAGCGGATAGATTTCAGGTTATGGCAAGCTCGCTTGATGAGGTAAAACAGGTAACGGTCATCTCGGGATTTGATATATCGGCAATGGGACTTAAAACAAGCTCTGCCGCGTCATTTATCGTACTAAAAGATTGGAAAGAGCGCAAAAATGCAAATCAAAGCTCTTTTGAAATAGCCAATAGATTGAACGGCATGTTTTATATGGCTATGCCCGAAGCTACCGTTTACACGCTAAATCCGCCGCCTATCATGGGGCTTAGCTTGTCGGGCGGATTTGAAATGTATATACAGGATAAAACGGGCGGAAGTTTGAATAACTTGAAACTACTTGCTGACCAAATCGTAGCAGAAGCGACAAAAACAGGCAAATTGATAAATGTCAGAACCACATTTGATACCTCTTATCCTCAATTTAAAGTCGAGATAGACAAAGAAAAAGCCAAAGCTTACAATGTCGCGATAAACGATGCGTTCGCAGCTTTGCAAACGACATTCGGCGCGTATTATGTGAATGATTTTGACCTTTACGGCAGATCCTACCGCGTCAATATGCAAGCCGAACAGCAATACAGGCAAAAGCCGGAAGATGCTAACAATATCTTTGTGCGTTCGCGCGACGGCAATCTCATACCGTTAAGCTCCATTTTGACATTTGCAAAGATTGTAGGTCCGGATACGGTGGATAGGTACAATGTATTTCCTGCTGCCAAAATCACAGGCGAGCCGGCTATTGGGTACACTTCGGGCGACTCTATTGAAACGATAGAAACAGTAGCAAAAAACTTACTGCCTGAGGGTTACGACATCGGATGGATAGGCTCTTCGTATCAGGAAAAAGAGATGGAAGGAACGGGAGCGAGAGCTTTTATATTCGGTATTATATTTATTTTCCTTATTCTTGCCGCGCAATATGAGAGATGGCTCATGCCGTTTGCGGTTGTAACTGCTGTGCCGTTTGCGGTATTCGGCTCCATACTTGCCGTGTGGTTAAGGGATATAACAAACGACATCTATTTTCAAATAGGACTATTGGTACTCATAGGATTGGCGGCTAAAAATGCTATACTTATAGTTGAATTTGCCATGCTTGCGCAAGAGAGAGGCAAAAGCATATTTGACGCGACTATAGAGGCGGCGAGACTTCGTTTTAGACCGATAGTTATGACTTCGTTAGCGTTTACTTTGGGAGTTATACCGCTTGCGATAAGTTCGGGCGCAGGAGCGGCAAGCCGTCATGCGATAGGCACGGGCGTTATCGGCGGCATGATAGCTTCCACTACGATAGCGATATTTTTCGTACCGTTGTTTTATAGCTGGCTTGCCAAACTGAATTCTAAATTTCTTTCGGCAAAAGAGGGATTTGAGAAAAAATTAGATAAAAAGGATAAATACAATGAACGGTAAATTTATCTACTTCGCGCTTTTTGCGCTCATGCTTGGCGGCTGCTCGCTTACGCCGAAACTTGATATAAAGAGTGTAGAGAGCGCCGATATACAGCCGCTTGGATTTAATGTAACCGAAAAAAACTCAACCATAAATCAAGAGTGGTGGAGAGAGTATAACGATGAAGCGTTAAATTCTCTTGTAGATGAGGCTTTGAAAAATAATAAAGATATTGAAATTGCACTTTTAAATATCTCTTTATCAAGGGCGTCGCTGGCTGTTAAAGAGGCTGATTTGTATCCGTCCTTATCGGCAAAAGGCGGCTTTTCAAGAACCGAAACAAGCATGGAAGCTTATACTTCGGGCGGCAGAAGTTCGCTGTTTAATGATTTCTCTTTAAGTGCGATTTTGAATTATGAAGTGGATTTGTGGGGCAGGGTGCGTTCATCAAATCAAGCCGCAAAAGCCGCTCTTCTTAGCTCTCAAGCCAGCGCCGATGCAGTTAGGCTCTCATTGGCAAGCAGTGTTGTGGATAGCTATTTTGCGCTTGTATCGTTAAAAGAACAGCTTTCTATCACCGAAGATACGATTGCGACCCGTGAAAAAACGCTGGAACTGACAAAAATACGCTTTGAGGAAGGCGCGGATAGAGAAAGTACGCTGGTACAACAGCAATCGCTGCTCACATCGGCAAAAATCACGAAAAACAATATAGAGCAGCAAATTGCCGTTGCAAGCAGTGCGCTTGGGATTCTTTTGGGGCGCGATGTAAAAGATTTGCTTGCCGATAAAGATATTGAACTTACCGCTTTGCCGAACGATATAGTTGTGCCGAACGATATACCTTCAAGCATACTTGCAAACCGTCCCGATGTTGAAGCGAGTTTTCAACAGCTTGTATCTTCAAATGAGTTGATTGGAGCGGCGCGCGCGGCTTATTTTCCAAGCCTTAGTCTGTCGGGATTGATTGGAATGGAGAGTGCGGATATGGATAATCTATTTAAAAGCAATGCAGGAACTTGGAATGTCGGCGCTAATTTAGCCGCGCCGTTGATTGATTTTGGCAGAACAAGCGGTAATGTTGATATTGCGAAGATACAAAAAGATATAAATGCCCTCAATTACGAAAAGACGGTATTAAACGCATTTAGAGAAGTTTATAATGCCCTCTCTTCACGCGCGCTTTTGGAGTTAAATCATAAAAATGCTCTTGATTATGAAGCAGCTATCGCCAGAACTTTGGAACTGGTGCAGTACGAATATGAAGCGGGAAATGTGAATTTTTTATCCGTGCTTGACGCTGAGCGTTCGCTTTTAAGCGCAAAGCTGGCAAGAGTGCAAACGCACCAATCTCTCCTAAGCAGCGGCGTATCGCTGTTTAAGGCGCTTGGCGGCGGATGGAGCAAAGAGTAAAATCTTGCATGTAATTTGGAGTTACAGAACAAAAGTTTAGGATTGGATTTAAAAAACAGTCCTGCATGAGAGCAAACCCGCTCTCATGTACTCTCCGCCATTCCCCGCGAACGATAAGTTTCCGCAAACGCATATTGTGGGATTGGGGTATCCGAAAGCGGCTTCGCTTTTGGGGCAAAGAATGCGGAAATCCAAAAATGAATTAAAAAACGCCCTCATTCCGTCATTGCGAGCCGCTTGCGGCGCGGCAATCCAGCAAAAATAATCAAAAAGAGTATTATTAAAATATATTGAACTGTTTTTTATTTACATGTATGGATTGTTTTATGATATTTTTCTGGATTGCTTCGCTTCGCCCGCAATGACGAAGGAGGGCGCATATTTATGCAATAGCGTGAAAAAATAGAATAAAGAGGTTTTTTAATTCCTTTTGGATTCCCGCATGCCTCGCGATGACTTTCTGCGAAAGTATCGCTCGCGATGGAATGACGGAGAGAGAACATGCGTTTTGTTTGTCGCATGAGAATAACAAAAATAAGATGTGGAATAATTGACCTCCTCCGTCATTGCGAGCTGACGAAGTCAGTGCGGCAATCCATACCTTTCATCATTTGCAAACTCCCCCCATTTGTCATTGCGAGGAGTGCGAAGTACGACGAAGCAATCCATACTTTCAATAATAAAAAGAGTATTATTGATAATATAATGAAATCGCTTTTTTTATTTATATGTTTGGATTGTTTTATATTATTTTCTGGATTGCTTCGCCGCAAGCGGCTCGCAATGACGGAATAGCTGTTATTCCGCATCTCTCGCTTTTTCATCGTGCTTAATAATTCATATATTTTCATGTAAGTCTCCTCTCCCTCTGTCATTGCGAGCTGACGAAGTCAGCGCGGCAATCCATACCTTTCATCATTTGCAAGCCCTTTTTCCGTCATTGCAAGGCAAGAAGTATCGCTGTAATTCATAATTTGCAAAAACAAAAACAGTATCATCAATAATAAATCAAATTACTTTTCAATTTATATACTTGGATTGTTCCATGTTGTTTTTCTGGATTGCTTCGCCGCAAGCGGCTCGCAATGACGGAAGACAGTAGAGTCTTCATCGTTCCTTCTTGCAATGACGGAATGGAATGAATTGCTTTATTTCCCTGTTTCTTTGCAATGACGGGGGGGTATTTTTAACAATTTATCAAAACAGTTTCAAACAGAAAAATGGATATTTGTAGCGTTTTGGTAATAATTTTTCTGCAAAATTCCAATGAAAAATTTAATTTTAAAAAAGCGGCGGTTGATAAAACCTTGAATTGATACTGCTTTATGCAGGCAATTTTTTAAATAAGAAATAAAATTTCAGGAGGATTACATGAAATATTTATCAAAGGCGGCGGTCTTTTTCATAGCGTGTTTGTATGCAAACGCAAGTACAATATACCCTATAGACAGAG
>JAISNU010000098.1 GCA_031276075.1 Campylobacteraceae bacterium | reverse complement strand
AGCGAAGCGCGGCAATCCAGCAGTATGTAAATGTTTCATATATTTAAAATTTTGAATTTCAATTACAATTTTTAAATTAAGCAATAAAGACGCAAGCGTTTTTCTGGATTGCGTCGTCGTTCCTCCTCGCGATGACGAAAAAGACTATCTTCCCGCGTCAATAATAACCTATATTTCAGTCATTTCTGCAATCCATGCGAAGCGCTTTACCGCATCTGTCATTGCATACATTGAAAACAAGCGGAGCGTTTTTGGCTTGCTAAACTGTTTCCCTTGAAAACTTCCCAAAATGTCTCCTTAAAAACGGCGCGGCAATCCAAAAATACAAAAAACAGCAGTCTTATCTTTTAATGCTTTTTTTCAAATTATCCGCCAGCAAAAACGCAAGTTCCAGCGCTTGGTCAGCATTGAGGCGCGGGTCGCACATAGTCTCGTATCTGTTTTTAAGCCCCTCTTCCGTTATCGCTTTTGCGCCGCCTACGCATTCGGTTACATTTTGTCCCGTCATTTCAAGATGAACGCCGCCCGCATAAGTGCCTTCGCTTTGGTGTATCGCAAAAAAACTGTTTACTTCGGAAAGTATGCTGTCAAACGCCCTTGTTTTATAATTATTTGATGTTTTTATCGTATTACCGTGCATCGGATCTATACTCCAAAGTATCTCCCTGCCCTCTTTTTTCAAAGCCCTTAAAAGCGGCGGAAACAGTTCGCCTATCTTGTCATGCCCCATTCGCACGATAACATTTATCCTGCCTGCTTCGTTATTTGGATTTAGCCTTTCTATCACGCGGATAAGCTCGTCTGCATCGGCTTTTGGTCCTGCTTTTATACCTATGGGATTGTGCACGCCGCGCAAAAATTCCACATGCGCGCCCTCAGCCTCTCTCGTCCTGTCGCCTATCCACAAAAGATGCGCCGAGCAGTCGTACCATCCGCCCGTCAAACTGTCCTGCCTTGTCAAAGCCTCTTCGTAATTAAGCAAAAGCGCCTCATGAGAAGTATAAATCTCCGTCTCATGCAGCATCGGAGTATTTTCCGAAGTGATTCCGCAGGCTTCCATAAAGTTTAAAGTCTGCGTAATCTGTTCTGCCAGTCTCTCGTATTTTTCGCCAAGCCTGCTGTCTTTCATAAAGCCTAAATTCCATTTATGCACCTCGCGCAAATCCGCCAAACCGCCTCTTGCAAAAGCGCGCAAAAGATTCATAGTAGCGGCTGACTGGTTATAAGCTTTGAGCATTCTTTTTGGCTCGGGAGTTCTGGATTTAGCGTCAAAGCTTATATCGTTTATAATATCGCCGCGGTAGCTTGGCAGTTTCACGCCCTCCATCTCTTCATAATCGCTTGAGCGCGGTTTCGCAAATTGCCCCCCCATGCGTCCAACTTTGACCACAGGACAGCCGCCCGCGAATGTCAAAACAACAGCCATTTGCAAAATGACTTTAAACATATCTCTTATATTTACCGCGCCAAACTCCGCAAAACTCTCCGCGCAGTCTCCGCCTTGCAGTAAAAAAGCCTTTCCTTTCGTAACTTCGGCTAAACTTTTCGTAAGATTTCTAACTTCGCCCGCAAAAACAAGCGGCGGCACTTTTTTCAACTCCGCTTCTACTTTATTTAATTTTTCAATATTCGGATAAACAGGCTGCTGTTTAATCGGCTTGCCTCTCCACGAATCCCTGCTCCACGACTTCATTTCAATCCTTTTTGATAAATGGTAAAAACTATTTAAAGCATTGATTATATTAAAATAGTACTTATAAGCTTCTTTTAACATCCAAAAAACTACAATTACGCCCAAAAAAGAGTTAAAATTGCCAAATTCCCTTTCACAACAACAAACAGGCGTTATCTGCGCATTGGGCGCATTTGTCCTTTGGGGCGTATTTCCTGTATATTTTAAGTTGGTAAATTATGTGCCGCCTTTGGAAATGCTCTGCCACCGCATAGTCTGGTCGGCGCTTTTGCTGCTTGTACTGCTCTATTTTTCACGAGGTTTTGGCGAAATAAAAGAGATATTGAAAAAGCCGCGCGTAATTGCCCTGCTGTTTGTTACGGGGCTTTTGATAGCGTTAAACTGGCTTGTTTTCATATATGCCGTGATGAACGATATGATAGCTGAAGCGAGTCTTGGATATTTTATAAATCCTCTCATAAATATCATGCTTGGCATACTTTTTTTAAAAGAAAAAACGACTCCTTTGGAAAAAATCGCCATCGCCATCGCCTTTTTCGCTATCGCGCTTGAGATAATCAAATTGGGCAGAGCGCCTTATATCGCGCTTTTCCTTGCATTTAGTTTCGGATTTTATGGGCTTATCAGAAAAATGATGAGAGTCGGTTCATTTAGCGGACTTTTTATAGAAACATCGCTTATCGCGCCATTTTCTGTCGCTTATCTTGTGTATTTATGGTTTTCGCATACTCTTAGCTTCTCTTTTGGCAACTCATGGCTTATCATGCTCTCAGGTCCCGTTACCGTTATACCGCTTTTGCTTTTCGCGGGCGCGGCTTCAAGAATAAGGCTTGGGACGGTAGGATTTATACAATACCTAAGTCCTACTATAACTTTCTCTTTAGCCATACTTGTATATAATGAACCTTTATCAATCGGAAGATTAGTAACATTTGCGCTGATTTGGCTTTCGTTGATATTTGTTGTAATAGACTCTCTTATACAAAAACAAAAAAGGAAAACAATATGAGTCCGCAGCTTTTAGGAGCTATCATCATTGTCGCGGTGGTTATAGTCGTCATGATAAAACAGATAAACAGGGTTACCGACAAAGTCGACGCTGAGGCGCCCGTGACGGAACCTGTCCAATTGTACGCCGACTTTGCTTCTCTTATTCAAGAAAAGATACGCGCCATAAGGCTTGATATAGATACGCCTAAAGACGGAGCTAAATTTATACTTTCTGGAAACGCAAGTACATCCAAAGCTCTTGAAAAGCTATCGGATATGATAAGAAAACTTGTATTTTTTGAAACAATGATAAATATGAAAAAAAGCGCTGAAAATATTGAAGCGGAACTTTTTAAAATACTAAATGAGCTTGATGTTTTCATAGTAAACTATATACAAAACGGCGAAGCATTAGCCGATGAGATAAGAGAAGAGCTTGCGGCGTCATACAACAGGTTAAAAAATAGCTACATGATAGAGAGCATGTAAAGACTCCCATTCCGTCATTGCGAGGTTTTTTTACGGCGGTATATTTTCCCACTCCGTCATTGCGAGGCGCAAAGCGCCGCAGCAATCCATAATTTATGATAATAAAAAAATATCATAAATGATGAATAGAGCAACCTTTTTTATTTACAAGCTTGGGTTGTTTTATCTTATTTTGGATTGCTTCATCGTGCTTTGCACTCCTCGCGATGACATAATTCCTCTGTTATTGCGAGCCGCTTTCGACGCGAAAAGAAAAGCAACAAAACAAAAACAAAGCGTTTTCGTATCAACTTCTAAAATAATCGGTTTTTCATAAATTTATTTTTTAATAATACTTTAAGTTAAGCTCGGTTAGTATGTACAGACTTCAATCTAATTCTGCGAGGAGCATTGCAATGCAATTGTTACTCTTAAATAAACTGACCAAACTTTTCACGATTATATTCGTTTCATTTCTATTGGTTGGCTGCAGAGGAATAGGCAGTTCGTCTGGCAGCAGACATAGCGAAGTTAAGCTCAAGACTGTCATCGCCGGCAGCGATTACTCTTTTGCACTGTCCGATAACGGCAAGGTTTATGCGGCAGGGGATAACTATTATGGTCAGCTTGGTTTAAGAAATGCGACTAATCGCAAGACTTTTACCGAAGTTGCAGAATTAAACGATAAAAATATTACCGCCATAACTGCTGGCTACTATCATTCCCTTGCGCTATCTGATAATGGTAAAGTCTATGCAGCAGGGTATAACTATTATGGTCAGCTTGGCTTAGGTGATAATGTTTCTCGCAATGTTTTTACAGAAGTTACGGATTTGGTCGGCAAAAATATTGTTGCAGTATCTGCAAAAGGCGATTTCTCTCTGGCGTTATCTAAAGACGGCAAGGTTTATGCGGCAGGACGCAATGATAACGGCGAGCTTGGTTTGGGCGATAAGATCAATCGTAATATCTTTACCAAAGTTGCCAGCCTAAACAGCAAAAATATCATCATCATATCTGTTGGAGTCGTTCACTCTATGGCGTTATCTAACGACGGTAAAGTCTATGCAACGGGTTGGAACATTAGCGGTCAGCTTGGTTTGAGCGACAGCAAACATAAAACCAGTCGTAAGACTTTTACCGAAGTTTCGTTTTTAAGCGATTAAATTTATATATCGCCGCATCGTTTCCTGTCACTCCTGCAACCAAACAACAAATTTCAAACGCATATCATGATGGGCAGACGGGAATCAATTTAGTAAATATGGAAATGGATATTCGCTTTTATTTGCATAATTTTTTAGATTTTTTTCATCATTGCGAACCAATGCAATTGGCGTCGCAATCCAGACTCCCTTTTTGTCGTTTCCGCGACCGAACGACAAGCAAAACACATGCGCACCCTTTCCGTCATTCCCGCGCAGGCGAGAATCCAAAAAGAATTAAAATAACGAAAAAATAAATATAAGAACATTAGAGGTCTTATTGTTCATTTTTCTATTTTTATGATTTAAAATATTAAACAAAAAAGAATTTGGATTCCCGCCTGCGCGGGAATGACAGAGTGGTGTTCCATCATTGCGAAGAGTACGAAGCAGGAAGCAATTTCTTCCTTTTCGTCATTGCGAGGCGCAAAGCGCCGCGGCAATCCATAATTTATGATAATAAAAAAATATCATAAATGATGAATAGAGCAACCTTTTTTATTTACAAGCTTGGATTGTTTTATCTTATTTTGGATTGCTTCATCGTGCTTTGCACTCCTCGCGATGACGGGAGAGAATGGATTCTCTGCTTTCTTACCCAAAAAGCGGATAAACCGCTTTTTGGGAGACCTCAATTTCACAACATGTGTTTCCTTATAATCATGCGCCAAGTTTCCCTGCACTACCTCAATCCCACAACATGCGCTTTGCTTATTATTCTGCCGCAAAAATGACGGAATATGGTAAATTGCTAAAATTTATACCGACAAAAAACTGCCCCGTTCAAAATATTTACAGCAATTTTTCAAATACAATAATAATCGATGGGATAAATTTCTAATGCTTACCAAAGCCCTGATCTAAGCAATACTAACAATTGAAATGCTTTTATGCGCCAAATCTTACAGCAATTCCTCAAAACCGTATTTCGCTTCAGCAAGCTTTTTGCGGATACTATCCTGATGGTCTTTGCCTTTTGTTTCAAGCGTTATAGTTATATTCGCATCTCCAAATTCAAGCGTAGTAGAAACTCTGTCATAGTCTATCTTAACGATATTCGCATTAATCTCTTTGAAAATATCGGTAAGTTTCATGAGCGCTCCAGGTTTATCAACAAGCGTTATCATAAGAGTCATTTTTCTTGCGGATTTGACAAGACCTTTTTCTATGATAACGGAAAGCATTTGGACATCTATATTTCCGCCGCTTAAAATCGTGCCTATTTTATCTTTTGGAAAAAACGGAAATTTTTGGTGCATTATCGCGGCTACTCCTGCGGCTCCTGCGCCTTCAACCACAAGTTTTTGCCGCTCCAGTAAAAACAAAATCGCCGACGCTATCTCTTCGTCGTCCACCAAAACTACTTCGTCCACACATTCAAGCATAGTCTCAAGCGCATAAGCGCTTACATCTCTTACGGCGATACCGTCTGCTATAGTGCGCACTGCGTTTGAATTTATGATTTTTTTGGCATTAAAGGAGTTGCGCAACGCGGGCGCGCCTTTTGCTCCCACTCCGATAACCCTTATCTTTGGGTCAATCTGCTTTACAGCCGACGCGACGCCGCTTATAAGCCCGCCGCCGCCGATAGGTACAACCACAATATCAAGAGAGCTTATGTCGTCTAACATTTCAAGAGCTATAGTTCCCTGCCCAGCCATTACTTCGCTGTCTTCAAAAGGGTGGATAAATGTGAGATTGTGCTCTTTGGCGTAATTTACGGCAAATGCGAATGCTTCGTCAAAATTGTCGCCATGTAAAATAACTTCCGCGCCCAAAGACTTTGTTCCTGTAACTTTCAAAAGCGGAGTTGCTTCGGGCATAACTATAACGGCTTTCGCGTCAAATTCGCGCGCGCTGTATGCGACTCCTTGCGCATGATTGCCTGCGCTCGCGGCTATAACGCCTCTGCTTCGCTCAGTTTCGCCAAGAGCGGCTATTTTATTGTATGCGCCTCTGATTTTAAAAGCACCCGTTAGCTGCAGATTTTCCTTTTTGATATAAATCTCCGCTCCGCTTATATGGCTTAATGCCGGCGCATACGCAAATGGTGTTTTATTGACAATGCCCGATATTCGTTTTTTGGCTTCTATAATATTTTGAAGAGGTATCATTTAACTGCAATCTTAATAGGAATAAGCGTCGGATATCATGTAAAGCCCTACTATTATAAGAAAAATTGAAAGTAAAAAGATAACGACAGAAAAAATCAATCCCAAAGCGGCAAACATCCTTTTTCTGTCTTTTACAACAAGCCCAGCTATGCCAAGTCCTATACTGATGATAGTAGTCAGCATGAAAAAGAGAAAAAATGCTCCAATTATAACATCTGTCGCTTCGTCTTCTTCGCCTGAAACATTTAATGCACCCGCTATAACAAATAAAACAAAAATAGAAACAATGTTTATAACGCTAAGTATAAATGACGCTATTCCGAGTCCCGAATGTTTTAGTTCTGCATTTTTGCCCTCATGCGTAAGGTGCGCTCTGAGTTTTGAGTGTTGCTCTTCCATGTACTGCTCCATTTTAAAAATAATCGTGGATTATATCACAATCTACCTTTTATCCATACTTACATGAATATAAATACTTTCTCATACCCAGCCAAATAAGGAATTATAACAGCCAGCGATATTACAAGCGCGGCGGCGGTGCGGAAAGTCATTTGCCTAAAAAGAGCTAAAACAGCAAGTGAAAATGCCGCAAAAGCGATAATAACAGCAGTAGTATGTATGTAAAATATATCGTAACTGAAAATGAAATTTGAAAACTCTATCTTGCCGCTCTCTTCGTTTTTGACTTTAAAAGCATAATAGACAATCGGCGCATAGAAAAACAGATTTGCAACAATACTTAAAAGCAACGATACAAATTCGTATATTTGTCTCATGGCAACTCCTTAAAACGCTTTACGGCGCGTATAAAAACTACTTTTAGCATCTTGAACTTTCCAATTTTTTATACTCTATCATAACGCATTTGTCTTGAACTGCATGAAGCCCCAAACTTTGAGCGATTTCCATAGCTTTGTCGTTGATGATGCCAAGCTGAAGCCACAATGTCTTAATGTCGTCTCTTTTTTCAATCTGCTTTAATATCTCAAATGCAAATTCAGCTTTTCTAAAAACATTGACCATATCAACTCTTTCATGTATTTCGTCCAAACTTCTGTAAACCTTTTGCCCAAGTATAAAATCCTCTTTCGGATATACCGGAATAATCCTAAATCCATGCGAGCGCATAAATGCCGCAGCTTTATGGCTTGGTTTGTCTTTGTTCGGCGAAAGTCCTATCACGGCAATAGTTTTTGTATTATCAAAAATCTCTTTTAAAAATTCTTTCATAAATTTTATCTTTGTTTATATTATATTGTTTTTATCAGCATACATGATAATGGTAAGGAAAATTATTGATATAAAAAATGAAACTGCCAACCCGATAAGAGCAAAAACTCTCTTTTTATTTTTGACTAACAGCCCGATGATGCCAAGAATGATTCCGACAAGAGAAGCAAAAAATGAAAGCATCCATGTAACGCCTACTATCATTGATATCCATTCTGACGACGGAGTTACCGTCTATCCGGAAATATATACCGAATACGCTGTTGCAGTAGATGAAACAATAAGCAAAATCCCAGCCGCAACGCTCATGACAAACGACGCTATACCAAATCCCGAATGCTTTTTCTCTTCCATTTTAAATCCTGTTTGCAATTTTTGAAGTATATCGCAATGGAGCTTTCCATGTTTTTAAATTTGACTTTATGCAATTTATGATTTTGCCCTATTTTTACAGGCAGGCAGCGAAGCGTATTTTACATAGATCTTTCGTCGTTGCGAGCCGCTTGCGAGGCAATCCAGAATATTTCATCATTGGAAACAGCAACGCATGAAACAAGAAAGCATATTCTGTCATTGCGAGCTTGCGAAGCGAGACGAAGCAATCCACTTTGAAAAAATGCCTTTTCTGTCATTGCGAGCCGCTTGCGGCGTAGCAATCCAGAAAAATAAATCAACGAAATAATCCAATAATCAAATAGGACACACAAATAAAATCCTTATGAACTTTTACCGAATTTGTTATTGTAAATTATGAATTGCTTCGTCTCTGCGCTCCTTGCAATGACATAAGCCGCAATATGTTATGTAAGTTTGTCATTTGGATACGAACGAATAAATATGGATTGCTTCCTGCTTCGCAAGCTCACAGTCGCAATGACGGAAGGGACACAAATATAAAAATAATGTAACAAATAGCGAAGATATGAGACTATTTGCTTGACGGCAAGCGGTGCAAAATTACTCCGCTTTCAATATGGCGCGTGTAGGGAAATTGGTCAAAAAGCGCAAAATGGGCGATTTTATGCGTTTTGACAAACTCTTTCAAATCGCGCTCAAGCGTTTGGGGATTGCACGAAATGTAGATAATATTTTCAAATCTCTTTACAAACTCCCGCGAAACGCCGTCCAATCCAGCGCGAGGAGGGTCAATCAGCACATGCGTAAAATCATAAGCAAAAAGATTCATACCGCCAAGCCTCTTAAATTCGCGTACTCCTTTAAGCGCAAATGTCAGCTCTTCCGCCGAAAGCCTCGCAAACTCTATATTTTGCGTACTGTTTAACGCTGCGTTTTGCTTCGCCGCACTAATGGAAGTTTTTGAAATTTCGGTCGCCAAAACTTTTTCAAACAACGGCGCAAGAGGTATCGTAAAATTGCCGTGTCCGCAATAGAGTTCAAGCAAATCTACTCTCTTGGCTTCCAAAATCCTGCCCAAAATCCACTCTATCATTTGCTCATTCATGCCGCGGTTTGGCTGCGAAAAAGAGCCTTCATGGAGATTGTAAAAATATCTTTTTCCATTCGCATCAAGGCGCTCTTTTACAAAATCGCCGTTTATTGATATTTTTATATTTCTGCTTCTGCCGATAAGTTTTACATTTAATATATCGGCGCACTCTTTTGCCGCGTTTTCCCAAATGGTATCAAGCTTTTTGTGATAAAGCAGTGAGACAAGTATCTCATCGCATGAACTTAAAAACTCAATACTAAAGAGATTTTTTCTCAAAATCTCGTTCTTTTCTATACATGCAAGCAGTTTTGGCATCAAATCGTATATTTTTTCATCGGTTTTGGGACACTGTTTTATCGGAAGTTTAAGCTTTTCATGCAGGCTGTGCATGGCATAAGAGATATTGTCGTCGTTGTGATAAATCATAAATTCAGCGCGTGAACGGTAATGGCTTTTTTTAGATGAGCGCCATTCAAACTCTTTTATATCAAAGGCGCCGAACAATTCGCGCATATACTCTATCTTAAACTTTTTTTGCTCGTCATAATCTAACTCGTAAAGCGTACAACTGCCGCATTTGCCAAAATATTCGCAAGTCATTTATATCTTTCTTTGGTTATTGAATATACCGCATATCTTTTGAGCCTCTTTTCTTGATTTCCGTCATTGCGAGGACGCGGCAGGACGAAGCAATCCATACTTTACAATAACAAAGTATGTCAGATACCTTTTTTGAAAAAAGCCGATTGTGCGAATGAAATGTAATAATAAGATTTGCAACAAGTACATAAACGCCGCTTATGACGCATTCATTTTTTTCAATATCATGAAAAAATATAACAAAATCATCGTCAAAACGACGGCAAATAATAATTTTATCTTTATACATGTAAATCTTTTTGATATTTATCTTATCAAAACAAATCTTTATAACAGGTATGCTAATAATTATACAAATAACAACAATTACTATATTTTGCGAATAAATACTTATGACAAATATCAATAAAAGAAAAAGAGACAAAGATGCGGTAGATACAATCAGCCAAATAGCATTTCTATCATCAGTTTCATATAAAATATCATTGTTCACTTCTGCCCCTAAAACGACCTTTTGCGCCGAAACGCAAAAGATCAATTTGCCAATTCATACTCGTTTATAAGATTAAAATTGAGATACTTGTAAATATTCGCCTCTTTACCCGAAAGTTTTTTTGGAACGATGCTTAGATACTCTTCCACACTCGGCAATCTTCCCAAAATCGCACAGACAGCCGCAAGCTCCGCACTGCCAAGATATACTTTAGCGCCTGCTCCCATTCTGTTGTCAAAATTTCTTGTAGAAGTTGAAAAAACTACGGCGTTATCTTTAACTCTTGCTTGATTTCCCATGCAAAGAGAGCATCCTGGTATCTCTATTCTGGCGCCTGCTGCGCCGAAAAGTGCATAATAGCCCTCTTCCGTTAATTGCGCTTTATCCATCTTTGTCGGCGGCGCTATCCATAAAACGGCGGGAGTTTGCCCTTCGTTTTTAAGTATTTCGCCCAAAGCCCTGTAATGTCCTATATTTGTCATACAGCTTCCAACGAAAACCTCATCTATCCTCTTTTCTCTGTTTTCATCCGCCAAAATTTCGCTAAGCGTCGCCACATCGTCAGGGTCGTTTGGACAGGCAAGTATGGGCTCTTTTATCTCATTTAAGTCAATCTCTATAACAGCCGCATATTCAGCATTTTTGTCAGCTTTAAGCAAAACGGGATTTTCCAGCCACTCTCTCATCTTGTCGGCTCGTCTTTGCAGAGTCTGCGCATCTTTATAGCCCGCTTTTATCATGGACTCTATCAAAACTATATTTGAGTTCAGATATTCAATCACAGGTTCTTTGTTCAGATCTACACAGCAAGCGGCAGCGCTTCTCTCAGCAGAAGCGTCGGATAGTTCAAACGCCTGCTCTACTTTCATATCGGGCAGCCCCTCTATCTCCAAAATCTTTCCAGCAAATATATTTTTCTTATTTTTTTTAGGAACGGTAAGCAGTCCTTGTTTTATCGCGTAATACGGAATGGCATTTACCAAATCCCTA
Organism: Campylobacteraceae bacterium; assembly: GCA_031276075.1. Taxonomy (GTDB): domain Bacteria; phylum Campylobacterota; class Campylobacteria; order Campylobacterales; family Campylobacteraceae; genus JAIRKW01. The sequence goes on along the minus strand of JAISNU010000098.1, from coordinate 2,776 downwards.
AGCGTGATACCCGCTTGCAGTTTGCCTTTAAATCTGACAAGTACGGATTCGGGCATATTTAGAGGCATAAATCCCGTAACCGCCGCAAATGCGACAAGTCCCGAACCTGCCGGAAATGAGATACCGACAGGAAATCTTGTATGGCTGTCTCCGCCTGTGCCTACGCTGTCCGGAAGTACCATTCTGTTTAACCATGAATGTATTACGCCGTCTCCCGCTTTCAGGCTAACTCCTTTCCGCGATGATATGAAATTTGGCAGTGTACGGTGAAGCGTTACATCGCTTGGTTTCGGGTAAGCCGCCGTATGACAGAAACTTTGCAATACAAAATCCGCGCCAAATCCAATAGCGGACAACTCTTTTATCTCGTCTCTTGTCATGGGTCCCGTCGTATCCTGCGAACCAACCGTCAGCGTAAGCGGCTCTACATACATACCCGCTCTTACGCCTTTTAGATTACATGCGCGCCCTACTATCTTTTGCGCTTGAGTATAACCTTTGGTTTTATCGTCTTTTGGCTGAACAGGTTTTGTAAAGATATTTTCCGCATCCAAGCCTAAAGCGGTTCTGGCTTTAGCCGTTAATCCGCGCCCTATGATAAGCGGTATCCTGCCGCCTGCTTGATATTCGTCCGCAATGGTATTTGGTTCAAGACTGAAAGTCGCTATAACTTCGCCGTCTTTTAATAATTTACCCTCATAAGGCAACACCTCTATAATATCGCCTGTTTTTAAACTATCTACATTTACCTCTATCGGCAATGCCCCGCTATCTTCTGCGGTGTTAAAAAATATTGGCGCAATAGTGCTTCCAAGTATGATTCCGCCCGTTTTTTTATTCGGGACAAAAGGTATGTCTCTACCTATATGCCATTGTATGGAATTGATACCGGATTTTCTGCTGCTGCCGGTTCCTACGACATCGCCCGCATAAGCAACCTCGTAACCTTTTTCTTGCAATCTTTTTATCTCTTTTAAAGCTTCGGGCATCTTTTTGTTTAACATAGCATTTGCATGAAGAGGGATATCGCTTCTTGTAAACGCCTCGCTTGCAGGAGATAAATCATCAGTATTTGTCTCTCCGTTCACTTTCAAAACGGCAACTTTTATCTTTTCAGGAAGCGGCTCTTTGGAAGTAAACCATTCGGCATTCGCCCATGAGATTAGAACATCTTTAGCAAATTTGTTTGTTTTTGAAAGTTTTTCTACATCTTCAAATGCATCATAAATTAAAATAATGCGTTTAAGTTCATCACTTGCGGCACAGGCTGTATCCTCGTCCTTATCTGAAAGAGCTTTTACTAACGGCGCGACATTATAACCGCCCAGCATAGTCCCTAAAATCTTTACCGCATGAAGCTTTGATATAAGAGCGCACTCTGTTTTGCCATCCAGTATTTCGCTCAAATATGCGGCTTTCACATATGCGGCTTCATCAACTCCCGGCGGTACTCTATTTTCCAAAAGTTCTAACAGATATGCGCCGCTTTCTTTACTGCTGCTTTTCAAAAGCTCTACTAATTCTGAAGTCTGTTTTGCGTTCAAAGGAAGCGGCGGTATATTTTCTGCTTGACGCTCGCTAATATGTTCTTGATACTCTTTTAAAAAATTACCCATTTATTCTCCTTGCTGCTAAATTTTAATAGCATATAATATCAGGATTTTTTCTCAATCGGATAGAATTTGTTTGATTTTCAGTAGATTTGCCGCATTGTGTGTCAAATCTTTACATGTACGGGTTTTGCGGTATTGATTGCAAGAGAAATGATAAAAATGACAAAGCGAATAATAAAATATAAAAAAAGCCGCGCATAAATTAAAAGCGCAGCTTTTTTATCTTAGACGCTTATATAGCAAATAATTTAATTACATCGCTAACCGTATAATCGTCTCTTGCAACAAACCAATAAGCTATTTTAGTGCTTGGTTTATAAAGCCACACATACAATAACCCCATATCATCCGTTTTATAATATGCATTATTTATACTATTATACTCAAAATCATAAGTATATAATTTAGTTTCATACTGTGACAGTATGCTGCTTTGTACGCCGCTTGCGAAATATTCAGCGGATAGCACTATAGCCTCTTTTCCATTGGCAGGATAAACTTGCTTAAACAGATGTGAATTTACCTCACTTGCACTATATTTAACTAAACCTAAAGCTATCATATAATCTTATCGCCTATATTCATATTGGATGTTAAACCGCCGTCAGTTGTAGCATCGTCTATCGTCGCAATAGGGTTATGTTTTTTACATAATTATTAACGCAAGTAAAACCATCATTTTTAAGGTAAGCTATACTTTTATCAAAATTTACCTTTGATATATAATCGTATGCTATTACTTTTGAATTTTCGTCAGGAAATTTGCTAAAGTTTGGAAAACTTACCTCTAAAATAATAAATGAAGGTGTTTGTGCATGAGGCGGATTACTATCATCGCTACTACCGCTACCTCTGCAGCCGATGAATAAAAATAAAACGGAAAGTGAAACTAAAAGTTTACTTAGTTTATTAAGAGAGGGAACGCTTTAAACTGAAATTTGTTTGAAGCAACAAAATTAGTCTGGATTTCAGACACAGCCGACTGACGCGTTAGCGCGTTAGAAACATGTACTGACATGTAAATTCCTTTAATAAAAAATTGATTAAGTGATTTTGACACTTTGTATCTTACAGTATCATTAAAAAGATGTTGTGGAAAAGTGAAAATATAAATAATGTTGGTTTTTGGCAGGAAATTAAGGCAAAAACAGCAAAACGCACGA
>JAISNU010000069.1 GCA_031276075.1 Campylobacteraceae bacterium | reverse complement strand
TTTTTAATCATAAGTTTCACATCTCATTTTTAGCTGCATTATAAAATCTGCAATTTTTAAAAAGGCGGAAAAATTTCTCCGCCTTGAGGTTATAAATTTATATCCAGCGAAGTAACAGGATAATTTTTATTAAATACAGGATCGCTGAAGTTGATAAGTTTTAGTATTCTGTCGCTTACAAGTCTGTAAGTTACGGTTATTTTTGCACTTGTTGCGCCGGGGAATTTCGGAATATTCAACTTTCTGCTTTCATGCGGAGCAAGCCTGTTGTCGCTTTTGATAGAAGCCGCAAGGTAAGGTATTATCTCTTTGCCTTTTTTATCCACATATACGGTTTCAAGTGTATATGTCTGCGTATCTACCACAGAACCGCCGCTTATAAACTCTATTTTGATATCCATACTTCTGCCGCCAAAACCGGTCGGAGCTTTATGCGGAGTGAGATTTGTAATTTCAAGTATTACGCTGTTTCCTTGTGATTTTGCGTCAAGCGATAGCGTTTCTTTCAATATGTCGCTATTTCTCGCGCCTTCAAACAAGTGGGAGCGGATATTTCTCTCTTTGGCGGTAATGCCCGGTTTTGTTATCTCCGGAGTTATGATGCCTTTCCTTTTTGTACTCATATGGCAGTCGGCGCATCTTTGGCTTGTGTCATCGCTTCCCATGAACTCTTTACCTGTTGCGTACAATTCAACCTTAGTATCTGTTTCGCCGCCGAAATGGCAAGCCATACAAAGTTTGTCGGGATTTATAAAGTGGTCTTTTTGTATGGATTTGTGAATGCCGGCTCTGCCGTCGTCTTCAAACGGTCCGTAAACTACATCTTTTTGACCCCACTCTACGGCTTTAAAGCCTCTCATCGCCATATCCATACTTTCGTTTATTTTTTCTACATTATGACAAATATTGCAGCTAATGCCGTCTTTAATAGTTGGATCGCCCACAGAAGTTTCTACACGCCTTGTTTGTTCCGTTTCAACATTCAAAACTCTTGCCAGCGTAAAAGAGTCTTTACCGCTAATCTCTTTGATAGTCATTTTCGGGTTATGACACTGTGCGCATTCTACAAGAACGCTCTCTTCTGGTTGGTATGTAACGCGGCTGATATAATTTACCATAGCTTTATATATGGGATTGCTGTCCACATGCGAGCGTGAATGCCAAGTAGTAGCCCAATCTTTTTGCTGATCTTTATGACAGCTAAAACATACAGAAGAACTGGTAGCGGCTCCGCTTAACTGCGCATATGTAAAAGATATCAGACATATCATCAAGCCTGCCAAACAGAATAGTTTTGTTTTCATAAAAATAATCCTAAAAAGTACTAATTTTGTGATTTTAACACAAATTAATTTAATTATTCTTGATTGAAATCAAATTAGCGGCATTTTATTATAAATTAAAGCAAAAAGCGGCTCTAAAATAAGCAAATATGCCAAAAAACAACGCAAATTGCTCTTTTAAGCCGTTGTTTGATAAAATTGCAAAATTTAACTTTTGAGGAATATTATGCGTTTTCAATCATATCCGTTTGAAAAATTAAATACTCTTTTGGACGCTGTTACTCCCAATAGCAGGTTAAGGACGCTGCTTTTGACGATAGGCGAACCGCAGTTTGAAACGCCCGAATTTATACAGGAGCACTTTAAAAATAGCTCCCGTTTTTTAAATAAATATCCGAAAATTGCAGGCGAACAGATATTGCGCGACGCGCAGATAGATTTTACGCGCAGGCGTTTTGGCGTCTCTTTGCAGCCAAATGAGCTTGTAACGACGCTTGGCACAAGAGAGGCGTTATTTAATCTGCCGCAGTTTTTGCTTTTTGACAAGCCAAATCCCGTCATGGCATATCCCAATCCTTTTTATCAGATTTATGAAGGCGCGGCGATAGCGTCGCGTTCAAAAAGCGTATATCTGAATCTCACGCCGCAAAACGGATTTAAGCCCGAAGCTGACGAGAATGTTTTGAAAGAGTGTGATTTGGTAATATTAAACTCCCCGTCCAATCCGACCGCTTCCGTAATGAGTCTTGAAGAGTTGAAAAAGTGGGTTGATTTGGCTTTGAAGTATGATTTTATACTCATCAATGACGAATGTTACAGCGAGATTTATTGCGTCAGTGCGCCGCATTCGCTTTTAGAGGCAAGCATAGCGGCGGGAAATAAAAACTTTAAAAATATTTTAGTACTAAACTCTATATCCAAACGCTCTTGCGCTCCCTCTTTGCGCTCTGGTTTTGCCGCAGGAGACGGCGGTATTTTAGATAAATACGCCAAATATAGAACATACGCGGGCTGTGCGGCTGGCGTTCCCATGCAGCTTGCCGCTGCCGAAGCATGGAATAACGAGCGGCATGTAGAAAAAACAAGACAAAAATACATCAAAAATTTTGAAATAGCAAAAGAGATTTTGGGTGTAGATAAAAGCGAGGCGACATTTTATATTTGGCTTAAAGTTGAAAATGATGAAAAATTTGCAAAAGAGCTTTATGAGAAAAAAAGCGTTAAAGTTTTGCCCGGAAGTTATCTCGGACGCGAGGGCGGCGGCGAAGGGTATGTGCGAATAGCGCTTGTTTTGGAAGAGCAGGACACGAAAGAAGCACTTACGCGCATAGCGGATTTTATAAAAGGCAAATAATTGAAAAAAATACATTTTATAGGTATTGGCGGTATTGGCATTTCGGCATTGGCGAGATTTTTAAAACAACAAGGATATGAGATAAGCGGCTCTGATATTAAAGCCTCAAAGACAACAAAAGAGCTTGAAGAAGAGGGTGTTAAAGTAACTATCCCGCATGATGAAAACGCTATTGCAGACCAGGATTTTGTAGTTTATTCGGCGGCGATAAAAGAGTCCAATATAGAGCTTGTAAAGGCAAGGAAGGAGGGCAAAAATGTCTTTTCGCGCAAAGACGCCCTGCCTTTTATCCTAAAAGAGAAGCGCGTTTTTTCGGTATGCGGCGCACATGGTAAAAGTACTACAAGCGCGATGTTAGCTTCTCTTATTGACGGTTCAATGATAATAGGCGCGATAAGCAAGCAGTTTAATTCAAATATGCTTTTGCGCGAAAGCGATAATATCGTATTTGAAGCAGACGAGAGCGACGAGAGTTTTTTAAATTCAAACCCGTATATTGCTGTCGTAACCAACGCCGAACCGGAGCATATGGAGTATTACGGGCATGATTTAAATCGTTTTTACGGCGCATATACAAATTTTCTTTTGAGCGCGAAGATAAGAGTTATAAACGCCGAAGATGATTTTTTGGGTACTTTGACAAAACTTGAAGCGGTAAGATTATATCCTTCACGCGATATAAAAGATTTGCGCTACACTATAAAAAGCGGCGAGCCTTATACTGTTTTTACGCTTAAAGATTTAGGTTCATTTGAAGTGTACGGTATCGGTTATCATATTGCACTTGACGCTTCTTTGGCGATTTTGGCGGCGTTAAATGATTTGCCGCTTGAAGCTATAAGAGAGAAATTAAAAGAGTTTAAGGGCATCAAAAAACGCTTTGATATTATAAAAAATTCAAAAGATTTCATCATTATAGACGATTACGCGCATCATCCCACAGAGATAAAAGCAACCTTAAAATCTACGGAGATTCATGCTCAAACGGCGGGGTTTGATAAGATAACGGCGATATGGCAGCCGCATAAATATTCGCGCGTTGTAGATAATCTCAAAGCTTTTACGCAGTGTTTTAAGGGAGTTAGCGAATTGATAATCCTGCCCGTGTATTCGGCAGGCGAGACAGAAGTTAAGATAGATTTTCATGGCGAATTTAGCGCGTACAATCCAATATTCGCCGACAAAATAGAAAGAGAAGAGAATGAAATCAAACTTTTAAAAGACGGCAAAGTTTTGAAAAAAATAGACAAAGGGCTTGTCATCGGCTTTGGCGCGGGCGATATTACATATCAGTTAAGGGGGGCTTTTTAATGGCTGCTTTAGTGCGTATAATTTTGGCGTCGATTTTGCTGTTTATACTTATATTTATTTTATATTCAAAAAGCGGCAGATTTACGCTTGCCAAGCGTATTATTGTGGGCGCATTGATAGTATTGCTTGTTGGTATCATTGTATTTTATGAGATAAGCTATACAAAACGAAGCAAGCAAAATAGAGAACTTTTAGACGCTTTTGTTCAAAACAAAACTCTTGTTTGCGAAGAGCGCGAGATAACAGCGGGCAATTTTACTTTTGTCGGCGGCACGCAAGTCTTCACTCTTAAAGACAGAGGCGAGATTATCATTTCCATAGATAACTGCAAGGTCAAATAGTGGAGAAACTTATCGCTTCTCTTGATTTGGACGATTATATAGCGGGCTACAAAAACTATCTTGCACGCGAAAAACCGCTATTCATGGAGGGCGATGCCAATTTACATTTTCGTTTCATAAACGAACTTTGCCGTTATGACTTTACGCCGCCGCCCTTAGTATCAAATCTTGACATTAAATTTATACACCTTTCAAAACGCGGCACACTGCATATAGACGAGATTTGGGAATTTGTCAAAATAGTGCGCTATTTTTTATATCTCAAATCAAAAAAGCTTGAAGGCGCGATGGCAGAGTGGATTTTGGGTATAAATATCCCAAATTCTATTTTAGATATAGAGAGTTGGTTTGACAATAAAGGAGGCTTGAAAGAAGAGATAGACCCAAGATTTGCCTCAATGAATTCTGCCCTTAAAACCGTCAAAGAGAAGATAAACGGAGCCTTAAAATCACTCATTTCATCTTCAAAATTGCAGGAATTTTTGGTAGATACGCAGATACATTTTATCAACTCTCAAGAGGCTTTACTGCTTCGCGGCGGCTACAATAGCGCGCTTAAAGGCGTAGTTGTTGGCAGGAGTGCGGGCGGGTATTTTTATGTCATGCCAAGCGCGCTTGACGGTTATCAAAAGCAAGAGGCGGAAATTTTAAGCCAAAAAGAGGCTTTAATATATGAATACGCAAAAAAAATAAGCGCGGAGTTTGAGAAAAACAGCCGTTTTTTGAAGTTTTTAAACAGAGAATTTGACCGTTTTGACAACTATTTATCGCGCGTCATGTTCGCCAAAGCAAACGATATGGAGTTTGTTTTGCCAAGCAGAGATAATAAAATAGTTTTAAAAGAGTTTGCCCATCCAGCGCTGAAAGAGCCTAAAAGAGTGAGCGTTGAATTTAAAAAGAGTATTTTGCTTGTAACGGGCGTAAATGCGGGCGGTAAAACGATGCTTTTGAAATCTATCCTTGCCGCGGCGTTCTTGGCAAAATATCTGCTGCCGATGAAGATAAATGCGGCGCATTCGCATATCGGAAGTTTCAAGCATATAAAAGCCGTGATAGAAGATACGCAAAATGTCAAAAACGATATATCTACATTTGCGGGGCGCATGGTGGAGTTCGGCAAGCTTTTCACGATAAATTCGGCTCTTGTCGGCGTGGACGAGATAGAGCTCGGTACAGACGCGGACGAAGCGGCAAATCTCTTTTGCGCCATTTTGGAATTTTTGATTCAAAAAGGGATAAAAATCGTCATCACCACACATCATAAACGGCTTGCTTCAATGCTTGCGGCAAACGAACAGGTAGAACTTTTGGCGGCTTTATATGACGAAAAGGCGCAGCGTCCCGCATACGGTTTTTTAGCCGGGACTATCGGCAAAAGTTATGCGTTTGAGACGGCTTTGAGGTACGGCATAGCGCAAAACATAGTGCAAAAAGCGCGTATTTTGTACGGCGAAGATAAAGAGAAATTAAATGATTTGATACAAAAAAATATAGATTTGGAGTTAAAAACAAGAGAAAAACTCAAAGAGATAGAGGAAAAAACAAGAGAAAAACTCAAAGAGATAGAGGAAAAAACGCGCAAAACGGAGAAACTCTCAGATTTGCTGGAAGAGCAAAAAGAGATTCAGGCAAAGGAGTTTGAGGCATTAAAATTTAAGTTTGAACGCGAATATCAAGAAGCGGTAAATCTTGCCAAGTCTGCCGCGCGCCAAAATGAGAGTAAAGAGGTGCATAAACTCTTAAACAGAGCCGATAAAGTCAAAAAAAGTATCATGCCGCCAAAATTTTTTAAAGACGAAGAGTTAAAAGTGGGCGATAGAGTTAAATACGGTATGTTAAAGGGTATTATTACGGCTCTTAAAAAAGATGAGGCGAGTGTGGATATAGACGGCGTTACAATGCGTTTGCCAAGAAATTCTTTGAAAAAATCGTCTATTGCCGCGCCGAAAAAAACTCCAAAAACGAGTATCTTTCTTTTGCGTCCGCAAACAGCAGGCGTTACGCTTGATTTGCACGGACTGCGTGCCGATGAAGCTGTGGAAAAAAGCGATAAATTTTTATCGGACGCGCTTTTGGCAGGTTTTAACGAAGTGCGCATATATCATGGAGTCGGCACGGGGAAATTGGCGTTTGCCGTAAGAAATTTTTTAAAGACGCATCCGGGCGTTAAAGAATTTTTTGACGCGCCTGTCAATCAAGGCGGCGCCGGAGCTGTGATAGTAAAACTGTAAGTTTCTGTTTTTGCTAAAAATATTGCTGGATAGCAATAATTATACTGCCTTCGCAAAGTGATGAATATTTGAATAAAATATCGTAAATACGGCATCATGGGACTAACTAAGTATCTATTTTTTACAGCTTGACAGATACAAATACTGATTTTATCATGATGGCAAATTGCAAATTGCATCTATATTTTTTACCATAAGCGCCGCTTTTATCATAGTGAGATTGTAATTTAGCCCGTTCTTATTCCTCTTTGTCATTTCCGTACGGTGAATTTCTGTAAAAAACGCATATCGCGAGAAAGAAAAGAATTAAAACTTTTCTGCTGTTTTTTCATTATTATTGCATCATTCACACATAGATGAGAATTCAAAAAACGGCTACAAATTTCAAATCCTCCTCCGTCATTGCACTTCCATGTTATTATATGTCGCTTGCTATATAATAATTCACAAGAAAAACAGTCAAAGTGATATTTCGTCTGCGAGGAACACACAATATGACGAAGTAATCCATTCATTATTGTAAACGCCTTCCTTTTTTTTAATTGCGAACCATTGAAGCAGTGAAAACAATCTATCTATAAATGAAAAGCAACCCTCCGTCATTGCGAGCCGACAAAGTCAGCAAGATAATCCGACCCTTTTATCATTTAAAAACTCAATAAAAATATCTTAGAGAACTGTCAGATATCTATTTTTGTTCATAATCCTTCCATTCCGTCATTGTACCTCCATCTTTGTCATTCCCGTATAAGTGGAAATCCAATTCTTCCGTCATTGCGAGCGAAGCGTCGCAATCCATACTTTACAATAATAAAAACTGTATCATTAGCAATAAATGAAACCACTTTTTTACTTACATGTTTGGATTGTTTTTATGTTATTTTCTGGATTGCTTCGTCGCTGTACTCCTCGCAATGACAGAATTTTTACTTTATTTACATGGAGAGAATTTCATGCGATGATTCCCCTCCGTCATTGTGATCGAAGCGCAACGATCCGAAAAACAGTTAAATTCTTTTTCATATCCTGCCCCCTTCCGTCATTGCGAGGAGTATAACGACGAAGCAATCCATCGTATTCCGTTATTTCCGCATAGGCGAGAGATCCAACACTAATAATAACAACCATTCGGTCATTTCAGGGAAGGAGTATAACGACTGATGTGGCAAACTATTTCTATAACAATAAAAATACCATTGTTATAGAGAGACAAACAATCATTTTTTTAATTTTATGGTTATGGATTGCTCATCGTGCTTCGCGCTCCTCGCAATGACAGAATTTTTACTCTATTTACATGGAGAGAATTTCATGCGATGATTCCCATCCGTCATTGCGAGCGCAGTAAGGCAATCTATTCCCTTATATCTTAAATGAGGAGTTTTTACAAGAAATAAGAAAATTTAAATCCATTATCAATTAAAAGAACAATCCTCCGTCATTGCGAGGAGTATAACGACGAAGCAATCCAGATATGTAAGTTAAAAAGTGAATTTTATTTATTTTAATGATACAGTTTTTATTATTAAAAGTATGGATTGCCGCACTTCGCTTTCAATGACGGAAGACACTATTTTTAACTGAGGCAATTCATTTATTTGTTCAATATTTTATATTTTATATTAAGTGGTATTATAATACACAAAATAAGGAGTACAAAATGTCAAGAGTTTTGGTGCCGTTGGCTGATGGGTTTGAAGAGATAGAGGCGGTAGCTGTTATAGATATTTTACGAAGAGGCGGCGTTGAAGTTGTAACTGCCGCGCTTTCAAAGCAGAGTGTTAAAGGCGCAAATAATATCATTGTTACGGCTGATACGCTTTTAGAGAATGTAAAAGAGAGCGATTTTGATATGATAGCGTTGCCCGGAGGTAATGAAGGGCATAAAAATCTCGCCGAAAGCGTAAGATTGTTGGAGATGTTGCAGGCTCACGAAAAAGCCGGTAAAACGCTTGCCGCGATATGCGCCGCGCCGTATGTTTTGAAAGCGGCGGGGATTTTGAAAGGCGAATATACCTGCTATCCGTCAATGGAGAATGTTATCGGGCTCAACGGATACGCGGCGGACAAAAAGGTCGTCTTAAACGATGAAAATATTATCACTTCGCAAGGACCTGCTACGGCTATTGATTTTGCGCTGTTTATACTGGAAAAATTAGAGGGCAAACTCAAAGCGGCGTCTGTCAGGCAGGCTGTTTTGGCTTAAATCCCAAGAATGCGGCGATATGCCGCTTCTTTGGAATTTATTTTGTTTTTTTAACAGAATGAGTATTTTTATATTCTTAGTGGAGAATTTACTTTTTTCTCATGCGCATTCTCTTTCGTTTTGCGAGGTACGATTAATTTAATCACCCGAAACGCTTGCTGCGCGGTAATCAAGAAAGCACTCCCCCTTTCCGTCATTGCGAGGCACGAAGTGCCGTGGCAATCCAGAATTTACAATAATAAAAGAGTATCGTTTAAAGAGTAAATCGCTTTTTTATTTCATTTGTGTATGGATTATTTTAATTCTATGGATTGCTTCGTCTCTGCGCTCCTCGCAATGACGGAGGGGCAGACATTTCTGGATTGCCGCACACTCCTCATAATGACAAGAAATGCAATTTCTCATACAATGGTAGCGCAATAAAAAAGCAAAAATAACAACCTATTCCGTCATTGCGAGCGAAGCGCAGCAATCCAAAGGCTATAATAATAAAAAAAGGTGTTGTTATAGACAGTAAATTACCTTTTTTGTTTCATTCGTATATGTGTGGATTATTTTTTAATTCTATAGATTACTTCGTTGCGCTTCGCACTCCTCGCAATGACAAATTACATGAAAAAATACCCTCTATGTACATTGTAAGACACGAAGTGTCGCGGCAATTTATCAGTACGCAAGCGTTTCATATATTTAAAACTTTAAATTTGAATTTTCAATCTTTAAACTAAACAATAAAGACATAAGCATCTTTCTGGATTGCTTCGTCCCGCCACACTTCGTTCGCAATCCTCGCAATGACGAAATGGGAAAAATTGCTATGCTCTCGTAATGATGGAAGTGGGCGCATATGTATGTAAAATGTAAAAAAGCAGAATATAATTTAGATTGCTGCTGCCGAAAGCGGTTCGCAATGACGGGAAAATGGAGGCGTTTTCTGGATTGCCGCGCTTCGCTCGCAATGACGGGAAATGAGTATTTGGTTTGGTTTTGTCCTGTTTTGCATTCTTTGTAATGACAAGAAATGCAGTTTTTCTACAATAATGGCGCAATAAAAAAGCAAAAATGGCAAATCTTTTCCGTCATTGCGAACCGCTTGCGGCGAAATAATCCACAATTTATACAACAAAAATTGTATCGTTAAAATTAATGAAATAGCTTTATTTATATGTGTGTTTGAATTGTTTTTATATTAGATTGCTTCGTCCTGCCACACTTCGTTCGCAATCCTCGCAATGACGAAATGGTGATATTTTGTTTGAATTGCTTCGTCATTACATGTCTTGCAATTACAAAAACGCCATTTTGCCATACTTGTGTGCAAGCGGGTATTAATTTTGTGGATTGCTTCGCCGCAAGCGGCTCGCAATGACGAAAAAAGAAGGATTACCAAGCGTATGGGAATAACATGGTAAAGAAAGCAGAGGAAACAGAAATAATAACTTTCTCCTTTCACTTTGCGAATACAAGGTCTATTTTTTTGCGTCGCTTTGCTCGCAATGACGCAAAGAAGGTGTGCATGATGAAAAATATAGATTGCCTTGTTATTTCATTTATCGCAATATCTGGATTGCTTCGTCATTACATTCCTTGTAATATTGGATTGTTTCATTATTGCACTCTCGCAATGACGGAAGCGGATTTGCATAATGAAAGGTGCAGAGTTTTGTCATTTTTTGTAATAACTGGATTGCTTCGCCGCAAGCGGCTCGCGATGACGCAAAGGGAAAGGATTGCCCCGCTGACTTCATCAGCTCGCAATGGCGGAGGGATAGGCGCAATGACAAAAGAGGGCGCATGTTTATTTATGAAAGAATGCAAAAAGGCAGAATATGGTTTGGATTACTGCACAGTGCTTTTATGACGGGAAAATGAAGCCAAAGCCTATATCTTCCATCTTCCATGCATCCAAAACCACTGTTCAGGCGCTTCTTTTATGGCGCATTCTAAAATGTCGTTATAGCGCTGTGTGAGAACTTGGATTTTCTCCTCTTCGCTGTTTTTGT
>JAISNU010000145.1 GCA_031276075.1 Campylobacteraceae bacterium | reverse complement strand
ATACAGGAAAAAGTCTCAAAATATGACCATAAATACGACAATGTTTATATTATAGGGCATGATAAAGACGAGAGCAGTTATTATCTCAAAAGTTTCCCCCAATGGACGCTGAAAAGCATAGACAATTATAAAAAGATAAATGCTACAACTATCCGCGAAGAGCTGTTTAAAGGCGTTATTTTAGATAAAATGATGCCTGAAAATGTTACCGGGATAATACGGGAGTTCATGAAAACAAAAGATTGGCAGGACAGGATAGAAGAGTATAACCACCATATAAAAATAAAAGAAGCATGGAGCAAGGCGCCGTACGAGCCGATTTTCGTAACGACAGACTGCGTTGTGATATGCAACGGTCATGTGCTTTTAGTTGTGCGCGGCGGCAATCCGGGCAAAGGTTTGTTCGCGCTTCCGGGCGGTTTTTTGGAGAGCAAGCTTACGATTCAGGAGAGCGCCATAAAGGAGCTTAAAGAAGAGACGCGCATCAAACTCCCCAAAAGTATTTTAAACGGCAGTATCAAAAAAGTGGAAGTTTTTGACAAGCCTGATAGAAGTACAAGAGGCAGAACTGTAACGCACGCATTTTTATTGCAGTTAAACGAAGCGGAACTGCCCAAAGTCAAAGGCGGCGACGATGCGAAAAAAGCCTTTTGGATACCGCTTTCAAAAGTCAAAGAGAACCGTTCCATGATGTTTGAAGACCATTTCCACATAATAAGAAAGCTTACAAATATTTAAGCTTTGTGGTTTTTAAAGGGCAGCGCCTTTAGAGTAAAACTGCGCCCGAAGCGGAGAGCTTGGGTTTTAAATAAACCAAAGAGGTTTAAGATGAATTTTTTACTTGATAGCGACAGCTATAAATACAGCCATTTTGTGCAATATCCGAAGAATGAAGGACTTTTTTCGTATATTGAGGCAAGAACTGGGGACGAGGTGAAGTTTTTTGGTTTGCAGTATATCATCAAAAATATGCTCACAAAAATGTATAGCAAAGATGATATAAAAGAAGCAAAAGAGATTGTAACGGCGCATGGATTGCCGTTCAATGAAAAAGGGTTTGAAGAGTTAAGAACTCTTGGCTATTTTCCGCTGAAAATCAAAGCCGTGAAAGAAGGCGGGGTTTATCCTGTGCAGATTCCGCTTGTAACTATTCAAAGTACGGATGCGAGATTTGGCTGGCTTGTGGGCTTTATAGAGACGGCTTTGCTTCGTTTGTGGTATCCCACGACGGTTGCTACGAACTCTTACAAAATAAAAAAAGTTGTGCAAAAATACACGCAAAATACCGACTTTAAAGTGCATGACATGGGTTCGCGCGGCGTTTCATGTCAGGAAAATGCGCTTATCGGCGGTATGGCTCATCTTTTGAATTTCAAAGGTACGGATACGGTTATCTCGCTTTTGGGTGCGAGAAAATACTACAATGCCGATATGGCGGGCTTTTCCATTCCTGCTATGGAACACAGTACCGTTACTTCATGGGAAAGTGAAAAAGACGCATTTGCAAATATGCTTAGCGTTTATGCAAAAGACGGCGCGATTTTGGCGTGTGTGAGCGACAGTTACGACTATAAAAACGCCGTTGATAAAATTTGGGGCAAAGAGCTTAAAGAGCGCGTGGAAAAAAGCGACGCGATTATCACTATAAGACCCGATAGCGGCGACCCGATAGAACTTATACCTTACACGCTTGAGAGTTTGGCGAGCAATTTCGGCTTTACGAGCGCGCCTGACGGTAAGCTTTTAAACAGCGTGCGGATTATCTGGAGCGACGGCATGAATATAGACATCATAGATAAAATTCTCTCCATTGTAACAAAAAGCGGCTGGAGTCCCGACAATGTCGCATTTGGCATAGGCGGAGTCTTGCTCCAAAAAGTAACCAGAGACATGTACAGTTTTGCATATAAGGCAAGCGCGATAAAAATAGACGGAAAATGGCGCGGAATATGTAAAAGCCCCGTTACCAACCCTGTCAAAAAGAGCAAAAGCGGCAGAATCGGCGCGGAATTCAAAGACGGAAAATATATCGTGCGCGACCTTGATAAGGATAAATTTGAAAATGCTCTTGAAACTGTTTATCTAAACGGCGATTTGATAAAAGAGTATAAATTTGAGGATATAGCGGGCTAAACTATACGGAAGCTTTTCATTGTAAAAGCTTCTGTACCTTAAAAGTAAGCAAAAGAGCAAACATGAATAATGAAGTACTATATAAAATAGATGAGAGAAATCCTGCAAAGCTTATATTATCCGATATCTTTATTATCGTATTTTTACCATTTTTATCTTATGCGGCAATTTATTCAAAGGCGTATATATATGTATTTGCTGGGGTACTGCTTTCGTTGGTAGATATATGGTATATTTTGAATGTTTTTACATTTAAAGAAATAATCATATATAAGGATAGAATAGTGTTTGATAGATATGTTTTTGGCAAAAGTACAGTTAATATAAATAACATAAAACGAATTGATACCTTTGGCTGTATTTGGAATGTTGGTATTGTTATACAAACAAAAGATAGTTATTTTTCAAGATTTAAATATTGCGCAACATCATTATACGAAAAACAAATAAATGAAATGTGCAAAATAATTCAAAATTTACAAGAGAAAAAGCAGTGAATTCCGACAAAGAACAGATTTTGATATCTATAAGTTATAATCTACCATTAATGTTAATAGCAATTTTATTTAGGATAATAGCTATCATTGTGGGTTTTTATTTTTATATGGCAGCAAATAGCTTTCTTATTTTATTCGGTTGCTTTACAATGATTTTTTTTGTATATGATTTTTTTAATGTTGTATCATTTGATAAGTTGATATTTTATGAGACTAAAATTGTTAAAGAAGATAGTTTTTTAGGAAAAGTTTTTAAGAACAAAAGAGAATTGAAATATGCACAAATGGAAGTTACCATAATAAAGGAATTTTTTGGAGGAGCTTTGATGTTTAGCCAAAAAAATAGAAGAATGCAAACCATATTATTTTTTAGGATAGATTTATTGCCTGTAAGTAATGATGACTTAAAAAAAATAAAAGACATTTTGCTTCAAAAAAAAGTTATCAGTAAAGATAGTTTTCAGTGGAATTTATAAAAATAAAATATCAGGAGTAATACAATAATAAAAAAAGAATTATAATGTAGTTACTTCCCCGGCAAGTCAGAGTTGGGCAATAAACATGAACTGCAAAAATTAAAATATGAATAAACATACGCTCTCTCCCGTCATTGCGAGCCGCTTGCGGCGCAGCAATACAAAGAATAAATAACCTGCCTGCAACAAGTATGGCAAAATAGCGTTTCTGTCATCGTAAGGTATGCAATGATGAAACAATGCAAAATATCACCATTCCGTCATTGCGAGCTGACGGAGTCAGCGCGGCAATCCAGAAAAACATTCCTTTGCCATTGCTAACTGTTTTTATTGTTTACATAGTCTTCTCCTCGTCATTGCAAGGAGTGCAGCGACGAAGCAATCCAGATACATAAAGCGTTATAAATATCAAAATATTACAATTACAAAATATAAAATAATTTAAATTTTAAGTTGATAATTTATATTTTTTGATATTTGGATTTTTTGTATTGTTTCGTTGACTTATTTATTTCTGGATTGCCGCGATACTTCGTGTCTCGCAAATTATTTTCGCAAATTTAAAAGACAAATCTATATCCCAAATTGATTTTTTGATTATTAAAGATAGTACCTTTTTGGTATGTTCCTTCTAAATACAAATGCCGATTTTTCAAGTCCATTGCTATACCCACAGAATTTTCCCAAAAATTACCGTCAATATTATAATCATATTTTTGTGTATCATCTTTGTAAGTATAAGATGTTTTACCGTCAAATTCTTTGATATATCCGCTTTTTAGATATATGTTTGTATTGCGCAGCTGATATCCTGCAAGTATGCTTGCTCTACCTGCGATAGAGTCAAAACTGCCGAATTTCAAGTCTTTCATCACAAAATCGCCTTGATGTGAATATGTCAAAGCAATTTGCGGTTCTATATAAAAGCTATCAGCATATATCCTTTTTGCACTTTCAAATGTCGCGGAAAATCCCTTGCTTTCACCTTTTCCGCTTACTTCAAAACCTCCGGAAGTTATGGTATCAAATTCATTATTGTTTGAACTGTATTTTGATATAAAGTCCACATAAAAACCATCAACATTTTTATATGTGACATACGCTCCTGCCGCTTTGCTGTCGCCTTTTCCACTGCCTTTCAGATAATCAATATCAGCTTTCAATAAATCCACAAATATTCCTATCAAAATATCGCCATAGACATTATCCACGCCTGCTGTTATACCATAATAATTAATATCTGAAATATTTAATTTTTCATCAAATGAGTCTGATTTTCCGTTATTGACTCTTATCCAGATATCGTTTTGTATATCCTGTTGATTTCTAATTTCGCCCATTCTTTGTGAGAGTGTTTGGATTGTCAAGTAGCTGGTAAAATAATTAATATTTAAAAAGCCGATAGAAGATAGCGCAGCATTGTTGAGTTTACCGTCCGTTAAAAGATAAAAATTTTTATTATTTGCATCGCTTGAAGCATTTAGCGTATATACATATTGCCCGATATCCACGCTGCCGCTATTTAGAGTAAAATTTGCATTATAGTCTGACAATATACCGCTTGATTGTTCTATTAATAGCAATTGTTGATTGATATTTGTTATATTTCCGCTCAAACTGTCATTTATGACTATCCGATGATTGCCTGCCGAAGCGTTGTTTATAGTTATTTTGTTGCCGCTTAGACTGTCATTATCAACATAAACTTTTAGATAAAATACGCCGTTGTCTCCATGCAGATTTGCAATATTTAAGTCGTATGAAGCATTAGATGTCAAGTCCACCCCAGCGCCGTTTGTTATACGCAGATTTGTCAAGATAGAGTTGCCTTTTATCTGCCAAAGTGAATCACTGCCGTCAATTGAGAGATTTATTTTGCCGCCGTTTTTCTCGTATGTATTTCCTGTAAAACTCGAACCGTTATTCATATTTAATTCTATTGCAGAATTGTGATTGCTCAATATATCGCCGTGTATGTTCAATTTCACGAAATTACCTGTGCTTATATTGCTATCCTCGTCTGCCGTTAAGGCATACGAATTTTCTTCGCTTGTATTTATGGTAGTTTCTCCATTTAAAATAATGCTTGAATTTTTGTTGGCAAATATCGCATGAGAGTTTGTATTTATTACGGAGTTGTTGTCTAAAAATATATTTGAATGATTGTCGGCAAATATCGCATAAGAAGTATTTGTATCTGTAGATATATGCAGATTGCTACCGATATATATGGAAGAGTCATTTGAAGCAACAAATGCGTTAGAGTCGTATCCTTTGACATTTACTGTAGAATTTTCGGATAGATTGATGAGCGCGCCCTCTACAGCCAAAAATGCGTTTGAGTTATTTCCCGATACTGTTACGATAAACGAGCCTTTTACATTGATAGTTGCATTTTGCGCATAAAATCCATTGGAATAATTCGCAAAACTCTCCAAAAAAACATTTCTGTTAAAATTCATATAAGAGCCATTTTTCGCACTTATCGCATTTGCACCATTTGAATTTATAAAAACATTATCATTTAATATAATGTTTGAGTTATCATCGGCAAGAATGGCGGTTGTATCGCTTCCATTTGTGCTTGCATACAGGATGCCATGCAGATTTATAGTCGCATTTGTCAGAGCAGACAGGGCGTCTGCACCGTCTCCATGTGTAGAGATGTTTACATTGTCAAATGTCCATGTACCGTTGTCAAGATTTACTATGCCATTAAAGCCGCCGCTTGGCTCGACTACAAGATAAACAGCGCTTGGTATATTGATAGTATCGTTATGATAAGTGCCGGCATCCACTGTTGTATCACAAAAGATACTTGTACTTCCGATACATTCTGCCAAGAGATTTGCAGAAAACAGAGCCGATAACGATAAACAGCAAAATATCTTTTTAAATACATTTTTTAACGAAATAAATTTAGAATAATACATAAGCACCCCTGTCGTTGTCAAAAATAGACGATATTTTACAAGGTAATTGTTTAAAAGTATATTTTAAATATAAATATTTTAAGGATTTTACATATTTGTCTTTTTTGGATACTCATTTCAGATATGCTAACAGCATGATAAAAGAGAAAGCAATGTATGGTTGAACAAACAGAATGCTATATATGATTATGAAAGCAATGGCTATATAGACGGTGGAAAAGAAGACGATATCCTTTGCGCCTTGGATTATATTATAAACAGAAACTGTAATTTATAAACATATGAAAATATTTCAAAAATATACTCTGAAATTAAGATTCTATGATACAATTACAAAATTGTTTTTCAGATTTGGTGGAATATGAAAAAGCTTCTTAAAAAAATCACCATAGCAATAGCTTTATCACCATTTATTATTATTGTTTTATATCCTGCTTTGAATTATATAGGTTTTTGTTTTGAACAATGTAAATTCTTATCCGATGAAGAGAAGATATATAAAGCAATAAAATTAACTCTATATTATGTATA
>JAISNU010000089.1 GCA_031276075.1 Campylobacteraceae bacterium | reverse complement strand
GTTTTAATAAAAACCCCGCCGCTTTTAAGCTTTGTAAATTAAAGCAAGTAAAAGCGGTTGAGGGATTTATAAAAACGCAAGCAAAAAATGGCTGCATTTTCGTCATTGTAAGCGAAGCGCGGCAATCCATAATCATGAATAAAAAAGAATTTTTATTTTATACAATAACGCTCTTTTTGCTGTTGTGATTCTGGATTGCCGCGCTAACTTCGTCAGCTCGCAATAACAAAGAAAGACACTTGTGTGAAAATACCCGTCATTGCGAGGAGTGCGAAGCACGACGAAGCAATCCAGAATTAAAAATAGAACATGAGAAGTCTAAATAATCCAAGACACTTATTTTCCGTCGCTCCCACGACCATACTCTGTCATTGCGAACCGTTATGAACGGCGAAGCAATCCATCTTTTATTTGTCATTATTGCATGTTTGATAATCCGTAAAACAAGACAACTTCTCCCGTCATTGTGAGCAAAGCGCAGCACGACGAAGCAATCCAGATATATGAGCATTATAAACATTAAAATATTGCAATTAAAAAACATGAAATAAATTAAAATTGGAGTTAATGATATATATTTTTAAGTATGTGGATTTTTCTATACTATTTTATTGACTTATTTCTGGATTGCTTCGTCGTGCTTCGCACTTCTCGCAATGACGGAAGGGCTGGATTCCCATTTTCATAGTATGCGTTTGCTTTGCAAGTTTATTATTTTACAAAGGAGAGATCGGAAACAATAGGGAATGTAAATAAGAAAAAGTAATGGATTGCTTCGTCATTACATTCCTCTCAATGACGGAAAGAGTTTTCTGTTTTTTGGATTTACTTCGCCTCTGCAAACTCACAGTCTTCACAATGACGAAAAAGGTTTCCATTTTCACAACCAAGCGATAAGCAAAGCATATACACCCTCTTCCATCATTGCAACTGCGAGCTGGTAAAGGTGAAGCAATCCATACATTCCATTATTCCCGCGACCATGAGGACACATTGTACCTCTTTTTCGTTTTTGTAAGCCACTTACAGCGCGGCAGCCTAAAAAAACATTTTCTTTTTCATCGTTGTGAGGAGTAGAGCAACGAAGCAATCCAGAGTTTTCGTCATTTCTTCATAAATAAACGCTACTCTCAAACAACTGTTCCTCTTGCTTTTTAGGGAGCAGGAGGATTTACCTTCACAAGTAACGCCACTCTCAAACAATTACAGTACTTGACAAAATTATCTGCCAAATACCGAAGTTGTATTTTTTAGCACAGAGAAAAGATTTTCTATGCTATTCACATGAGCCTTTTAGTCCCGCTAATAATAAGCTCCCGCAGCATTTATTGTCCATTCCGCCATGTCGTTCGTATAACGAGTCCAACTATACACCACGCCGCCGATTTCTTTTCGCCATGTTGCAGAGGTATAAGGAGAAAAACCGTGTTCATTTTGAAGCTTATTGCTGTAAGCGTTAAATTGACTTGTCATGTCAGAGTTAAAGTTATGCGTTGTTGAGGTAAGTACAAGTTTGGCGCTGCTTGGCAATGGAGCAAATATATCGTTGTATGTGTCGGGATAACTCCAACCACTATTACTACCCTGCCACTCTATGCTCATATAAATACGAGTAGATTCTATGCCGGCATGCGCTGTTAGTATATGTGCGTTGCCATACCAGAAAGAATCACGAAAATAATTGTTGCTGCCGCCGCCAATGGATGTAGAATATCCTTTTGTCAAAATAGCATTTAAAAATGTATTTTTATCATTTTCAGAAACAGGCTCGCGTATAATGGTATATTTTATCGTATTGAGAGAACCGCCGCTAAACTCAGGGAAACAAGCGCTATTATCTGCAAAAGCGCATATCGTGCCTCCATTTTCCGTGCCCCAACTTTCTTCATCTCCGCCAAACGAACAGCCGCCTAAAAAGGCTAAAATAAAAGCTGATAAAAGCAGCTTAACCAAATTTTTCATTTGTATCCTCCTACAAGGTTGATTTTGATTGATTTGTTATATTTAGCGGATAGAAATACTTCGTCATGACGGGATAAATTTTGCGGTATGATATAAAACATTACCGTTTTTATAGATGAAAACAGCTGTATTAAGCTTTTAAAAAGTTTTTGAAATTTTAGCGCAAATTGCGCCATTACGAAGCATATTAATATTGTGATTTGTGATTTGTGATTTGTGATTTGTGATTTGTGATTTGTGATTTGTGATTTGTGATTTGTGATTTGTGATTTGTGATTTGTGATTTGTAGGCGCAATTGCTAACAAGTATCATCTGCCATCTTTATATTATATTTTTGTGTATTTTATCTAAAATTATCTTAAAGTAAAATTTACAAATTTATCACAAATTCTCAAGTAATCTGGAATGGCGAAATGGAGTATGGCAAAAACGGGCGCAAAATAGCAAAGAGGCAATTTTTGTCCACAAATAAGAAAAGTGTACACATAATAAAAAGCTTCATAAGCATATAAATCATTTAGATATTTATAAAGGATAGAAATTTTGATACAATAACATATCTTATTTTTTGGCGTATTTATGAAAGATTTGGAATTTGAGATAGAAGAGTACATACAAGGGCAAAGAAGCGATTTTGAGATATCAAAGCTCATAAAAAACCATATCAAAGAGTATCTTGGTTCTTTGGACGAGTTTTTTTCACAAAATCAAGGCAAAGATTTTTTAGTAAAGCATGCAAAACAGATTGACCGCCTCATTACGCTAATCTACAAATACGCCCTGCGGCAGTTTTTCAAAGAGTATGTGCCGCTTCAAAACACTCTGCCGATTACGCTAACAGCGCTTGGAAGCTACGGCAGGGAGGAGCTTTGCGTATATTCGGATATAGATTTGATGATAGTTTATAAAAAATGCGACGGCTACAATATAGAGCCTATCATCAAATCAATCTTGCATCTTGCGTGGGATAGCGGGATGAAAATCAGCCACAGAACGCATGAGGTTGAGGAACTTTTTCATGCGAGCAATGAGGACAATACCATAAAAACGGCGATGCTTGAAGCGAGATTTATTTGCGGTTCCAAATATCTTTGGACGCAGATACAAAGAGAGCTTTTATATATAAGAAAATATGAACAAAAAGAGTTTATCCGCCAAAAGCTTGAAGCATATAAGGAGAGAGGCATAAAATTTCCTCTCAATATGGAGCCGAATATAAAAGACGGCGTCGGGGGGCTTAGAGACGCAAATACGCTTTTTTGGATAGCGCATGTGATGGCAGGGATAGGCAGACTAAACGACCTTGTGCCCAAATACCTCAACGACGAAGAGTTTAGAGAGTTTAGAAGTTCGCTTGAATTTTTATTTCGCGTCAGAAGCGCCCTTCACCTAAGCGCGGGTAAAAAGCAGGATATTTTAAATATAGATATGATTCCCGGCGTGGCTGAAAAATTGGGATATAAAGATACAAAAACCAAAAGAGCCGAAGTTCAGATTACGCAAAGAACGCTTCAAAGTCTATGGATATTGAAAGTAACTTCGCAGATTTTTATCAAACGCCTGGTGTCGCCTGTCTTTTTTGATAGTAACAATATCCATGTACTCAAAAAACTGCGCACAAAAGACAGTTTTTATATATATAACAATACGCTTTACGCATCTTTTCACAGAAAAAAAGCCTCTTTAAAAGAGGTTTTAAAGACTATACTTAAACTGGATGATATGCCGATGAAATATGATGTATCCGTCATAAATTGGCTTAAAAAAAGCGCTCTTCCTCCGCATAATTCAAAAGAGATATATATGCTTTTCAGGCAGTTTTTCGAAAGAAAATATCTCAATCAAATACTGTATGCCTTTTATAAAGCAAACCTCCTGCACCACTTGATAAAACCTATGGCGCATACCGTTAATTTGCCGCAGTTTGACGGATACCATATCTATCCTGTGGACATTCATTCGTTAAAAACACTCTACTTTTTGGAAAATATAGACGATGCTTTTATCAAAGCCTTATATGACGATATCTGCGAAAACGGCAAAATGATGCTGCGCCTTGCCGTACTTTTACATGATGTGGGTAAAGGGAAAAATGCGGATCACAGCAAACTTGGAGCTAAGATATTTAAAGCTTATGCGCAAAAATTAAATTTCAGCGAAGAGCAGATAAACATGGGCGAATTGCTGATAAGACACCATACGCTTATGAGTAATACGGCAAATAGAGAAGATATTTACAGCGAAAAAACGATACTCTCTTTTGTTTCAAAGCTGCGCTCTTTACGCGCATTGCAGCTTTTGTATGTTTTGACATACTGCGATTTGAATGCCGTAAGTTTTAAGGCGTATTCAAGATTTAACGCAAATCTTTTAAGGGAACTTTATGAACTTTCAGCAGGTTCGTTCGGACAAAATGAACTTATAGACGAAACCGCAAGAAGGCTTAAAAAAGAGGAGATTTTACAAAAAAACGACGAATTTGCGGCGCTTTTGCCGTCGTTAAAAAGAAAGATACTCTCAAGCTCGTCAAATCTGCTGTTTTTCAAATATCCTCCGCACAAAATAGTCGAATTGGCAAAATGGGCGCATAATACAAAAGAGTTTTCATATAATATAGAAAACGACAACCATCTTTGCATACATGTAGTAAAAAATATCAATTTTAATGTGGGTTTTTTGCTTGGAAAACTTGTCGTGTTTGATTTGGTGCAGATGGATATATTCAAACTCTTTGACAATGTAAAGTTTTTTAAGATAGAGTTTAACAAAAGAGCCGACGACTGCGAACTCTTTTATATAGAGTCGCTAATCAGAGAGTCGTTTTTAATGGATAAAAAAGCGCGGATAAAAAAGCCTGTGATATTAAAAGGCGAGATAAAACTTGACTGTGTTCACTCAAAAAGTTTGGCTAAAATCACGCTGAACGCTAAAGACCAGCAAGGACTCATGGCGTATATCATTTCGCTGTTTGACGAATACGGCATAGATATAGCAAGCGCAAAAATACAGACGATAAAACAGCGTGCCAGAAACCTGTTTTTAATAGAAAAAGATGACAAAGTATGCGATAATGCAAAAAAAGTTATAGAACTGTTATACTAAAAAATAGGAAAATTTATGTGCGGAATAGTTGGATATATTGGAACAAAAGAGAAAAAAGAGTTGATTTTAAGCGCCCTTAAAGAGCTTGAATACAGAGGTTACGACTCGGCAGGCATAGCTGTTATGAAAGAGGGTAAAATAGACGCTTTCAAAGCTATCGGAAAACTAAAAAACTTGGAAGAGAAAACGAAAAATTTTACCTCAAAAGGGGAGGGGGTTGCCATAGGACATACAAGATGGGCGACTCACGGCAAACCAACGGAGATAAACGCCCATCCGCATTTTGGCGAACACTCGTATATCGTACATAACGGCATCATAGAAAATTACCGCGAGATAAAAGAGGCTCTCATAAAAGAGGGGGTTGAATTTTTAAGCCAAACGGATACCGAAGTAGCGGTGTATCTATTTGAACATAATTTAAAAAGCTCAAAAAATGCATTTGAAGCTTTCGAAAAAACCGTACTTTCGTTAAAAGGCGCTTATGCTATTTTATTGATAACTTTAAAAGCGCCCAACTCCATATTTTTTGCTAAAAACGCCGCTCCTCTTATCATCGGCAAAAATGATGAAAACGAAATATTTTTCGGCTCTTCCGACGCTCCGCTCATTGGGCACGCAAAAAAAGTTTATTATCTTGAAGACGGTCAATACGGTATTTTGGACAAAAACGAGATATCGTTATACTCGGATAAAAAGAGATTGGAGCCTGTTTTTAGAGATTTACCGCAGGATAAATCGTATGCCCAAAAAGAGGGATTTAGATTTTTCATGGAAAAGGAGATATACGAACAATCCCGCGTGCTTGGCGAAACGCTTATGGGGCGCATAAAAAATAACGAAATAGTTCTTGAAGAGTTGGACGAACATCTATTTGACGGGATAGACGCTATAAAAATTTGCGCATGCGGCACAAGTTTTCATGCAGGACTCATCGCGGGATATCTTTTTGAGAGGTTCTCCAAGATAAGAACGGATGTTGTGATAGCAAGCGAATTTCGCTATAAAGAGCCGCTTTTAACAAAAGATACTCTTTTTACAGTCATCAGCCAAAGCGGTGAGACCGCCGATACATTGGAGGCTTTAAAAATAGCTAAAAACGCAGGACTCAAAACGCTTGCTATCTGTAATGTGGACAACTCCTCTATCGTGCGTCTTGCCGACAGTACGATTTTAACGCGCGCGGGCATTGAAAAAGGGGTTGCCAGCACAAAAGCGTTTGCCACGCAAGTTGCCACGCTTTGGCTTTTGTCCATATTTATAGCCCAGAAACGAAACAGCGTAAGTAAAGAGAGTTTAAAATACGAAATAGATACGCTTTTAAAGATACCCTCTTCTTTGAGTGTGGATAATTTAACTCATGAAAAGATAAAAAGACTATCCAAGCGGTATTTGCACGGGCACGGTTTTTTCTTTATCGGACGCGATATATTTTATCCTTTGGCGCTTGAGGGGGCTTTGAAACTAAAAGAGATAAGTTATCTGCATGCCGAAGGTTATCCAGCAGGAGAGATGAAACACGGTCCGATTGCTCTTGTGGACAGTAAGCTGTTTACGGTTGCGCTGCTACCTAAAAATATGCTTTACGATAAGACAAAAAACAATATAGAAGAGCTTAGCGCGCGCGACGCTACGATACTTGTTATAAGCCCTGAGCCGTTTGAGCTTGCCGATGATTTTATAAAAACTAAAAATACCTCTCATGCAATGAGCGAATTTTTTGAGATGATGATAATTTTGCAGCTATTGGCGCTTGAAATCGCCGTAAGACTCGGCAATGATGTAGATATGCCCAGAAATTTGGCAAAGAGCGTAACGGTGGAGTAAAACAGTCTGTATGGTATTGAAAAGGCGCAGCAGAGTAAGTCTAAAATTAGATATTTTAAAATATAAAAATAGTTAATCGGCAAATATTAATAGTAAATATTTGCCGTACTTTAATACTAATCATTAATCGTTATCGTATAATTTCATCATCTTGGCTTTGGTATTCGGATTGGCAATTATCGATTGATTCTATTTGATATATTATCTTCTGTCATATAAAACCAATCCTGATTGCTTTGTTCTGCTTTGCAAGCTCGCAGCCCTCGCGATGACGGAGTGATGATTGGATTAGTTTCGTCATTATATTCTTAGCAGCGATAGAAAGAGCGTCATTATGTTCCATTATTTTCGTTCTTTTGTTATTCATACGATCGTTTCTGTCATTGCGAGGACTGCGAGCGAAGCAATCCAGAATTTATAATAATCAAAAATATAGTTGATAATATAAACATATGAGAGCTTTTTTATTTCATTCATGTATGGATTATTTTTTAATTTTATGGATTGCTTCGTCAGTCGTTGCACTCCTTCCTCGCAATGACGGAAAATCAGCGTTCATGCAGCAAATAAACATTTCCTCCCACATGGGAATAATTAAAAAAGGTGGATTGCTTCGCTTCGCTCGCAATGACGAAAACAGACACTTGTGTGAAAATATACATCATTGCCAAAAGCAGAGCAACGAAGCAATTATACCTCTTTTCGTCATTGCGAGGAATACATAGTATGACGAAGCAATCCATATCTCAATAATAAAAAGAGTGTCATTAATAATACATGAAACAGCTTTTTTATTTTATTCATACATGGATTATTTTTTAATTCTTTGGATTGCTTCGTCAGTCGTTGCACTCCTTCCTCGCAATGACGGAGGGAGGATTTACAATGATGAAAGACATGGATTACTTCGTCATTACATGCCTTGCGATGATGGAATTATTATTTTACCTGCATAACAAATTCTTACGCAATGACAAAATAAAAGCGGTAATTGCGAAAAGCAAACAATACAAAGCGCCGTATCTATTTTAACAACTTTAGGGTAGCTGAAATTAATTATGGACCGTCGGCAAAGATAATAATTTGGTTATTTTATTGGCAGATTGGCTTTGTTCGGCTAATATCAAAAGCTGTCAATACCTCACCACATCGTAATTTGACGGGATATTGACTCTGAATGTAAGTTTGTCTATGTTGATATTTAAAAGCGTGTTGTGCAAAAGTATCTCTATTTTATTATCCAATGCGTCCATATAAGCAATTTTTGCAGGCATGCCGTTTTGAAACGAAATCGTATAATTGATATCGTTGATGCTCGTTGTTATTTCTTTGTTGGTTAGCTTGTTAGTCTTTACAGCTTCATTTAAAATCTGCGAAATATCCGGCATTTCTGCTACGCTTGTTATGACGGCTTGTTCCAAGTCGGGCTCTAAAATAACAACATCATTATTGATAAAATATATCGTTTTTACTATCGGCGTTTTGTAATTCCACAGAGCGAAATTATTATCTCCCTCGCTCATTGCCTGAAAGTTTCCGCTGTATTTTATCGTATCGTTTTCAATGTTTTTGATAGTCTGCGTAAAATCGCTTGATATACTTTTAAACGCGCTATCGTCAGCATGTAAAAAAAGGGTGAAAAATAGTAAAAGTGTCAAAAAGCGCATGGAAGCTCCTTTGTGATTAATAAAGGTAGATTATACCAAAAGTATGTTAAAATCCGCATTCTATTTATAAAAAAGGCAATTCATGTTAAGTTTTTTGGGAAAGATTTTCGGTACGCAAAATGAGCGCGAAGTTAGAAAATACGCAAAACGCATAACTGCGATAAATGATTTGGAGAAGAAATATCAGGCTATGAACGACGACGAGTTAAGGGCGGCGTTTGCAAGTTTTAGA
The DNA here is from genome assembly GCA_031276075.1 of Campylobacteraceae bacterium. Classification (GTDB taxonomy): domain Bacteria; phylum Campylobacterota; class Campylobacteria; order Campylobacterales; family Campylobacteraceae; genus JAIRKW01. The sequence continues at coordinate 9,098 of JAISNU010000089.1, read as the reverse complement.
GAAAGCGTAAAACTTGGAGAAAAAAGTTTGGATGATGTTTTAAACGATGTTTTTGCGATAACAAGAGAAGCAAGCGTCAGAACCACAGGACTTAGACATTTTGATGTACAGCTTATCGGAGGACTTGTTTTGCATGACGGCAATATCGCGGAAATGAAAACAGGCGAGGGTAAAACGCTTGTGGCGACTCTGCCTGTAGTTTTAAATGCTATGGAAGGTCAAGGCGTTCATATAGTAACCGTAAACGATTATCTTGCAAAACGCGACGCAACTGATATGGGGAAAATTTACAACTTTTTGGGTTTAAGCGTGGGCGTGATACTTTCAGGCGTTTATGATGAAAAGATAAAAAAAGAACAGTATGATGCGGATATAACATACGGCACAAATAATGAATTTGGGTTTGATTATCTGCGCGACAATATGAAATATTCGCTTGCGGATAAAGTCCAAAGAGGGCATAATTTCGTCATAGTGGACGAAGTGGATTCTATCCTTATAGACGAAGCCAGAACGCCGCTTATCATTTCAGGGCGGGCAGGCAGGAAACTTGAAAATTACCAAATGTCCGACAGTGTTGCAAAAAAGCTTATCAAAGACGAGGATTTTACTGTTGACGAGAAAAACAGGGCGATTTTAATAACCGAAGCAGGTATCGCAAAAGCTGAAAAACTCTTTGGCGTTGATAATTTATACAGCCTTGAAAATGCAATATTATCGCACCTTTTAGACCAAGCTTTGAAAGCGCACTATCTATTTGAAAAAGATGTGCATTATGTTGTGCGCGAAGATGAGATAGTCATCGTTGATGAATTTACAGGAAGGCTTAGCGAGGGCAGGCGTTTTAGCGAAGGGCTTCATCAGGCGCTTGAAGCAAAAGAGCATGTAAAGATTCAAGACGAATCACAGACTTTGGCGGATATAACATTTCAAAATTATTTCCGCTCATATAAAAAGTTAGCCGGCATGACAGGAACGGCGCAAACAGAAGCTACGGAATTTTCGCAGATTTACAAGCTTGATGTTATATCCATACCTACAAATGTGTCTGTTATCAGACTTGACCATAACGACCTTATCTATAAAAGCGAGGCGGAAAAGTTTAAGGCGGTTATTGACGATATAAAAGCTTCGCACAAAAAAGGGCAGCCTGTCCTTGTCGGAACGGCGTCCATAGAAAAAAGCGAACTGCTGCACTCCATGCTTGAAAAGGCTAAAATCCCGCACTCCGTTTTAAATGCGAAAAACCACGAAAAAGAGGCGCAGATTATCGCGGAAGCTGGAGTTAAGGGAGCCGTTACTATCTCTACAAATATGGCGGGACGCGGCGTTGACATAAAGATAAACGATGAAGTAAAATCGCTCGGCGGACTTTATATCATAGGTACCGAAAGACATGAAAGCCGCAGGATTGACAACCAATTGCGCGGTCGCTCGGGCAGACAGGGAGACCCTGGAAAAAGCAGATTTTATTTAAGCCTTGAAGATAGTCTGCTTAGGATTTTTGGTTCTGAGAGGATAAAAATTATTATGGAAAAGCTCGGTATCAAAGAGGGTGAAAGCATAGAATCCAAAATGGTTACAAGGGCGGTAGAAAACGCGCAAAAAAAGGTGGAAAATATGCACTTTGAAGCGCGAAAACACCTTTTGGAATATGACGATGTGGCAAACGAGCAGAGAAAGACGATATATAATTTCAGAAACGAATTACTTGGAAATTCGCTTGACATGAGTAAGCGATTGCATGAGCTTCGCGCCGATTATGTGCGGGATTTGATGTTTCGCGTGGGAGCGATAGAAGGCGCGCCGAAAGAGGAATACGACATAGAAAGACTTGTTGCAACGCTCAAAGAGGAGATAAATTGTATATTTAACGAAGAGAGTTTAAAAGGACTTGAAAGCGATAAACTCTATGAAGTCGTATATACGCGCGTAAAAGAGGATTATGAAAAGAAAATGTCCGTTGTGGACGCGGCGCAAAGGGAGCAGATAGAAAAGATTTTGTCTTTGCAGGTGCTTGATACGGCATGGAGAGAGCATCTTTATCAGATGGATATACTAAAAACAGGTATTGGACTTCGCGGCTATAACCAGCGGGACCCTTTGACTGAATATAAAAAAGAGAGTTACGGGCTTTTTGTAGAGCTTGTAGGGCGTATTAGAAGCGAGAGTTTTAAAATGCTCCAACTTGTGCAGTTGAGAGACTCCAAAGCCGAAGAGGAGCAAAGAGCTGCAAGAATACTCCAAGAGATGGAAAATGCGGCGGACGATGTGAAGCTCAAACATGGAAACGAACAGCTCAACAGCGGCGCGGTTCATAAAAAGATAGCCAGAAACGATCTGTGCCCATGCGGAAGCGGTAAAAAATATAAATTTTGCTGCGGCAAAAGCGGACCAAAACGGGGATTATTGGCTTAAATATGAATAGCGTAAGCCGATATCTTATCAAAAAATACCTGCGTTTTGACAAATCGCAGCCGTTTATTACTGTGAGCGCAGTTTTGGCGTTTGTGGGCGTCATGGTAGGGCTTATGGTGCTTATGGTGGCGATGGCGATAATGAACGGCATGATGAAAGAGTTTGAGCGAAAACTTTTTGCTATGAATTATCCCATAACCATTATGGGCGCGCGAAATGTAGATAAAAGCGATTTGGAATTACTGCAAAGCCGTTTTCCAGAGCTTAGATTCAGCCCTTACATCTTTTCACAGGCTATGGTAAAAAGGGGGCAAAAATTTGAAGGCGGCTTGATTTTCGGCGTCAATTTTGAAAACGAAAAAAATGTAAACAGCGTTATTGCCGAAGCGTTGAGCGAAAATCAAACTTTCAATGAATTTGATATTTTAACAGGACATGGAATAAAAGAGGAGCTTTTACTGAGCGAGGGAGACAAGATAACGATTGTTTTCATGCAAGGCGATCCCGGCGGACTTGCGCTGATGCCGAAAATGAAAAGTTTTACATATAAGGCGGAATTTACCTCAGGACTTATAAATTACGATAAAACATATATGTTTACGCCGCTTTCGGGACTTGCAAAAAGGCTTGGCTATAATGAGGGCGAATATGACGGCATACATATTTACTCTAAAAATCCCATGAAAGATATTGAAGCCATACGCGATTTACTTCCTGCGGGCTTGGCGGCTGTCGGATGGTGGCAGCAAAATGGAAATTTTTTCTCTGCGTTTGAACTTGAAAAAAGAGCGCTTTTTATAGTATTGATGCTGATAATATTAGTCGCTTCGCTTAATATCATGAGTTCTTTGCTCATGACAGTTATGAACCGCCGTCAGGAGATAGCGCTTTTGCTCTCTTTGGGAGCGTCTCCGAATGAGATAAAAAAGAGTTTTTTCGGGCTTGGCATGGTTATAGGCTGCGGCGGCATAATATTTGGAGTTTTGCTTGGAAGCATAGCGTTGTTTTTGCTCGGCTCTTTTGATATAGTAAAATTGCCTGCTGATGTGTACGGCAGCTCAAAACTGCCTTTGGAACTTTCATTTGTTGATTTTGGTTTGATAATCACCGGTGCGCTTGCCGTAGTTGCGCTCTCGTCTTGGTATCCTGCAAAAAAAGCTACGGAAGTTGATATATTAAATACTTTGCGAAATGAATAAAAATACAACAAATCCATTTTTAAAGGAGTAACAATGGCAAACAATCTAAAAGTTGATGCAAAGTTTGTAAAGCATCCGACGCAAGAAGGCGTGTTTATGAAACACTTTTACGGCAAAGATGACGGCGCATGTATCAACAATCTGGAAGTAAATATTGTTCCCGGTTTCCAGATTGCGCCGCATATTCATGAGGACAGCTCAGAATTTTTTTATGTCGTAAGCGGCAGTGGGGAGTTTTTGGACGATACTGAATGGAAGTTCATAAAAGCAGGAGATGCTTTTAAAGCGCCGCAAGGAATGACGCATGCTATCAAAAATATCGGAACCAAAACATTGGTACTGTTTTCTACATTTAGCCCCGCAGTGAGATAGCGCATTTAGGCGGCATTCTATATTTTGAGATTGCCGCTTATATTATTTATCAAGACTTTGTATCTAAAACATTTTGAGATTGGTGAAGCATCTCCAAGTTTTCAAAACTAAAAATATTTTCGCCGTTTTGGTGGTGGTATGTGAAATTAATTTTATGGGCTTTTATGATATTATCAACTATATAAAGCCCAAGCCCCAAACCGTTGGTTTTACCATTGCCTTGTGCAAATGGGGCGAGATAGTATTCAAACGCTTTTTCTAACGGCTCTCCCAAACTGATAAATTTGATACTGTTTTCATTGATAGTTATTGTTACGCTTTTATCGCGCGAATATTTAATAGCGTTATCTATCATATTTTTAATAGCCAAAGAAAATAACTTAAAATCAACATTTAAGTTTAAATCTTTGCCTATATGAAAATTTATACTGTTTTTTTCTGCCATTGCCAAGTCAATTGCCTCATCAAATATATCTATAAGCCTGTAAACGCCGATGTTTGTCAATTCCATGCCGGAAGTTATACTTTCAATAGACGCGAACTCATTTATCATTGTTTCAAGCCGTTCAAATACGGCGACGAGTCTTTGTTTTTGCTTCTCATTTTGCGTCATTTCGGCGATTATGCGTCCTTTTGTTATCGGGGTTTTGAGTTCATGCATGATGTTGCGTAAAAAAAGCTGGCGCGAATGGTTTAGTTTTTTGATGTGGTTCACAGATGAGTAAAAAGCGTTGGCGACTTCGGAGATTTCGTCTGTTCCGCTTTGCATTTTCGGCGTTTCAAAATCCCCCTCGGCAAACTTGTCTATCTGCTGTTTTAATTTTTTCAAAGGGCGTATTTTTTTGACGATTAAAATGTATGTAACAATGACTATCAATAAAACAAGCCCAAATATGCCTCTCATGGTGTAATATCGGTAAGGCTGAAATTCGCTGTCTTTTAAAAGTATATTTGTATTGCCATGTACGATATTGAGATAATTGTTTTTTTTGTATGAAATAATAGAGCTTTCCCCGATGCTGCTCTCTATTTTTTGAAGCACTTCGCCATAAGATAAAATCTCGCTTTTCATCGGTTCTTTAGTTATCTCTTCCATTTTATAATCTTTTATCTGTTCATCCATCTGTTTTGCCGTAATGAAATTATTCAAGTGGTAAAGCGTAGTTTTTGCTATGAAAGAGTATTTGTTATTCAGCTCGTCCGTATAATTTTCTTTGTCATGCTGTATGAGATATAAAAATGCAAACATAATACTCGCTACAGAGAGGCAAAAGATAAGCGTTATCGTGTATAAAATGGAGGATTTGAAATTTATCATTTAATATACTTGTATCCTATACCCCTTACTGCGTGTATATAGCGCGGGAATTTTGTATCTTCGCCGAGTTTGTGCCTTATTCTGCCGACTATGACATCTATGCTTTTGTTTGCGCTCTCTTCGTTTATTGCTTCGCAATTGTATATCAACTCTTCGCGCGAAACGACTCCGCCCTCTTTTTTTATAAGATACGATAGTATTTCGTACTCTGCGGCAGTTAAAACAAGTTCGCTGTTTTTAAATGTTATGATGCGCTTGTCGTGGTCAACTATCAAATCGCCCCTGGTTTTTTCCGCAGAAGATTCATGCTGGATCTCCCGCCGCCTTAAATGGCTTTTAATGCGCGCTTGAAGCTCCATGGGATTATAAGGTTTTGGCAGATAATCGTCCGCTCCGTTTTCCAACGCCGTAACTTTATCGGTTATATCGTGTCTTGCCGAAGAGATGATGATGGGGATATTGTGCCGTTTTCGTATCTCTTTGCACATTTCAAGTCCGTCAAGTCCGGGCAGCGTCAAATCCAAAATAACCAAATCAAACTTTTCTATCTCAAGCGTAGAAAGCCCTATAAACGGGTCTTCGGCTACAGTTACATTCATGTCAAACTGCTCTAAGTACTCGGTCAATATCTCTGCCAGTTCAGTATCGTCTTCTATCATCAGTATATTTATCATGTAAGTCCAATTTTTCTTTATTATAACATAAAAAGAGGGATTAGCTCCCTCTTTAAATTTATTGTATCACGATAACCGCTACGCCGTTTCTTCTTTGCAGATAAATAGCTTTTTTGCCGCCTTTGTTTTTGTTTAAAGCGGCTTTTAACTCATCTATTGAAGAGACTGCCGTTTCGCCCACCTGTATGATAATGTCTCCTGCCGCAAAGCCAGCCTTTGCAGCTTTGGAATTTTCCTTGACATTCGTTACCAATACGCCCTTGATGTTTTTCGGAATATTGTATTTTGAAGCGTTTGTTATATTTTCAAGCGTAAGTCCGTCTATAATATCCTTATCGGTTGCGCTGCTTGCTACTGCATCGCCGTCTGTTTTTTGAAGTTTGACGCTTACGGTTTGTATTTTATTGCTTCGCTCGTATGTTATGGAGATTTTTGTATCAGGATTTAAATCGGCGATAATATTTGCAAGTTCGCTCGCGCTTTTAATCTTTGCGTCGTTTATTTTAATGATTAAATCGCCTATTTTCAGTTTAGCCGCTTCTGCCGCCGATTTCTCTTCCACGCCCATTATTAAGGCACCCTCTTTATTCGTGTAAAGCTCTTTCAGGTCACCTGTCAAATCGTTTATGCGGACGCCGAGATATCCTCTTTCTATTTTGCCTTTTGCCACAAGGGACGAAGCTATTTTTCTGACCATATTTGACGGAATCGCAAAGCCTATGCCGTTATTGTCTCCGCTTCGGGAAAGTATCGCGCTGTTTATGCCGATAAGCGCGCCGCGGCTGTCTATCAACGCTCCGCCTGAATTGCCCGGATTTATTGAAGCGTCCGTCTGGATAAAATTTTCATATTTATTTATTCCGATGCGGTTTTTGTTGAGCGCGGAAATAATGCCCTGCGTGATAGTGCTTCCTATACCGAACGGATTTCCAAGCGCAAATACCACATCGCCTTCTTGAAGATTGTCAGAGTTTGCGAAAGGTATCGTTTGAAGGTTTTTCTCGTCTATCTTGATAACAGCCAAATCCGTATTTGAATCAAGCCCTATGATTTTTGCCTTATACTCTTTGCCGCCCTCTGAAAGCGTTACGACTATTTCGTCCGCGCCGCTTACTACATGGTTGTTTGTAACGATATAACCGTCGCTTGATATAACAACTCCCGAACCCAAAGAAGTTGTCTGCCGCGACTGCGGTCTTGCAAACGGCGTTTCACCGAAAAATTGCTTGAAAAACGGGTCGTTAAACATCAAATCAAGTTGATTATTGACCGTAACGGTAGATGTCGTAGCGATATTGACAACGCTTTTTTTAGCGTTTTTGATAGAATCATGATACGACAAAATAACGCTTTCGTTTGTCGGAGTCGTTCTTTGCGTAATATTCGGCGCTTGAACTATATTTATAGTTTCGGCGCAAAGCCATATGTTGGTTAAAAGTAAAAAGGATAGGATTTTTTTCATTATGTCTCCTTACGAGTGATTTTTTTAGAGCAAAAATTATAAAGCGCAATAGGTTAATGTGTGGTAAATACGCTGCTAAAATTGAAAGTTGATTGACTTAGGCTAAAGTTTTATGCTACAATCGCTATAAATATTTTACGCATTTTTAATATACAAAATTTTAGGAGAAAACGAGGTGAGTAAGAGTTTGTACGAAACTTTGGGAGTCAGTCAAAGCGCATCTGCCGACGAGATAAAAAAGGCTTATAGAAGGCTTGCGAGAAAATATCATCCCGATATAAATAAAGAAGCGGGCGCGGAAGATAAATTTAAAGAGATAAATGCCGCTTACGAGATACTAAGCGACGAGAAAAAACGAAAACAGTACGACATGTACGGCGATAATATGTTCGGCGGTCAAAATTTCCATGATTTTGCAAGTTCGCAGGGCGGAGCCGATTTGAATGATATTTTAAGAAATATTTTCGGCGGCGGATTTGGAGGTTTTGGCGGATTTGGAGGCAGGGGAGGCGGTTTTGGCGGTTTTGGAGGCTTTGACAGTATGCAAGAGCTTGATGTCAATGCGAAAATAACCATACCTTTCGAAACGGCGGTTTTGGGCGGCAAACACAAGCTTTCGTACAACGGCGAAACATTTGACATAAAAATCCCCGCGGGCATAGACCAAAATGAAAAGATGAGGATAAAAGGCAAAGGACGCGCGTTTCAAGGTCATCAAGGAGACTTGTTTTTGACTGTGCATATCGCCCCAAGCCCTATTTACAAAAGAGACGGCATAAATTTGGAGAGAAGCTTTGATGTGCCTTTAAAGACCGCGCTTTTCGGCGGCAAAGTCAAAATACCTACTTTGGAAAAAGAGGTTACCATGAAAGTAGCTCAGGATACAAAGCAAGGACAAAAATTCCGCCTGAAAGGATACGGCGCGATAAACCGCAAAACAGGCGAAAAGGGCGACATGTATGTATCGGCAAATGTAATACTCCCAAAAGTTGATACCCTAAGCTCAAAACTAAAAGAGTTAATGAAAAGCGAATTGATAGGAGACAGCGATGCATGACTATAAAGAACCTGTTTATCTGATAAGCGTTGTAGCAAAAGTTTTGGAGATTCACCCGCAGACATTAAGGCAGTACGAAAGAGAGGGGCTTATAGTCCCATCGCGCACAGAAGGGAAAATGAGGCTCTATTCGCAGATGGATATAGACAGGATAAAACTCATCTTGCGTCTAACGCGCGAACTTGGCGTCAATTTAGCGGGAGTTGATGTGGTTTTACAGTTAAGAGAGAAAATGGACGAGCTTGAAAATACGATAGACGAATTAAAAGTGGAACTCTCAAATCTCACGCAAAAAGGCAGCGGTATCGCTCCCAATAAAAATCTGATAAAACGCAAAAAAACTTATGATGTGATAATTTTCGGAGAGTAGAGGTCTATATCCGCACCGCCTGCGGACGGCGGGAGAAAAAAGAGGGAAACGGAAAGCGGGCGGAAATAACAGTAAAAAATATTTTGTTCAAGGTAGCTTTATGAACATCGGACCGGATCATTTAAAAGATATTATTAATGCAAATTATTCAAATATAAATATCCCAAGTATTTATAAAAAATGGTTTGAAGAAGAATGCCATTGGAAAGGAAGGATACAATATAATGG
>JAISNU010000087.1 GCA_031276075.1 Campylobacteraceae bacterium | reverse complement strand
AAATTATAAGCAAAATGTTTATAACGCCTTTACTCAAATGGCAAAATCCGAAAGTATATATTTATATTTTTCACGGCTATCATGGCTGCTATCTGCTATATTTGTCTTTACATGATACAGCCCACGCCCTCTTTCCACTCCAAAAAGATTTTTGGTCTTGCTTAGAGAATACCATAAGAGAATTGCCAAACCTTGCAATTTTCTACATTAAACACAAATGTCCCTACATAAACCCTGCAAATGAATTGCGCTATGCCGTCATTTCGAGGAGCGTTAGCAACGAAGCAATCCAGAATTAAAAAACGCCTGTCTTCCGTCATTGCGAACCAGTGAAATTGGCGCGGCAATCCAAAAAATAAAATAAATCAACCAAACGATACAGAAAAATCCAAATATCCAAAAATGTAAATTATCAACTCCAAATTTAATTTATTTCATGTTTTTTAATTGCAATATTTTTTTATAACGCTTCATGTATCTGGATTGCTTCGTCATGCTTCGTATTCCTTGCAATGACAAATAAGAATGTTTTGTATTTATGATTATTTTGGATTGTGTTGCTTTGCTTACATGACAAAAAGAGAATGATTGCATGAAATACGCATATTAAACAGAACAATAATTCCGTCATTACAAGTGAAGCGCGGCAATCCAGAATTTATAACAATGGAAACACCATTATTATGGAGATAATCACTTTTTTTATTTATATCTCGCTTCGCTCGCAATGACAGAATTGTTATTTTACTTGCATAACAAATCTTACGCAATGATGTTATTTCTGCCATTCCTGCAAAAACGGGAACTTCCTCTCTGTCATTGCGAGGAGTGCGAAGCGAAGCGCGGCAGGACGAAGCAACCCATGCTTTACAATAATAAAAAGGGTATTATTAATGATACATGAACCGCTTTTTATTTGCATGTCATGTATAGATTGTTTTATGTTATTTTCTGGATTGCCACGCCGCAATCGGCTCGCAATGACAGAGTGGGGCGAGGAATGACGCAAAAACAGTATTAAGATTTTAAAACGGCGCTATCTGCCGATAAAAACTAATCAAAAGGTATTAATAAATTAGTTTTATATCGGCTGTTTTTAATTTTACGCATTTGCAAAATAGCATTTATATGGATAAACAGACAAATGCCTGCTTGAAACTATTTTTTAGAAAAAATAATATGTCTCTAAAGTTGCGCTCTTTGTTTTTTTCTTTTCTCCGTCTGCCCCTGTTTTTGTTTTATATCCAAGCTCCAAACTTGCATCAAAAACTTTTTTATATCTGTATCCGATTTCGATACTTTCTCCGTTTGATTTTATCGTGCCGTTGTCAAAATTAGAATAGCTTCCCTCCAAGCGCAAATTGTTAAAGTTTTTGCCGACGCCGATAGAGTATCTTTTAGCGTTGGCGATATTGATAGCCTCATATTTGCCGCTGGTGAGAAACCCGCCGTTATCGCCATCAACCGTGTATAAAGGCTGATCTTTGTCATTTTTGGTATATATGCCTTTTAGCCAAAAAAGATCGTGCGTATATCTAAGCTCTATACCATAGTATAACCCCTCTTCGCCAACAATCCCTTTTTCCGAAGCAAAACTCGTGTTGATTTTTGCATAGTTTGCTTGACCCCTTATCCTAAATCCGCCAAGCGTATATCTTATGTCGGTATATAGCATTGATTCTAAGACATTTTCATATGCGCCCGTCCAAAGCTGTATATCCAAGCCTATATCTTTAAGACCGCCCGTAACGCCCGCGGCATAATAGTTGTGATTACTGCCGAGATCGACGCCTAAATTAGTATCGTCAAATCCGTTTGTTTGGACAAATACCAATCCAGCAAAAGTCCAGTCTTGAACGCCTTTATACAACGCCGATAAACCGTTGCCTCTTGAAGAGTTGTATCCCGTTTCTGTCCATGGGGAGGTTATATCGTATTTACCGCCTATAAGTTCAAAGCCGCTGTTTAAGTATTTTAAATAAAATCTATCTACATACAGACCTTTATTGTTGCTTGCAGTATAGCCTGCCATCGGAATACTTGCGTTGGAATGCGGGTAGTTATATCCGTCAGCTGCGAGTGTTGCGCCGAAATGTAAATCGTCTATATTTTTATATAGAACATTTAATTGACCGGAGTATCTTAAACTTTCTGATGTGTCAGCGTTATTCGGTTTTGAAACGACATATGTTGTCCGTGCAAATCCGCTGATTTTGATATCTTCAACAGCTTTTCTAAGAGTTTCTTCAAGAGAAGATTCTGCGTTTAAGTGCGATAATGTGCTTATTGCGATAAGCGTACACAAACTTAATTTTATTGGTTTCATGGGATTCCTTTAAGTACAGATTTTTATGATGATATTATAATCATAATATTGGTTATAATAAAGTCAAAATATTGATTATATTTTAATCAAAAGGAGAAAATATGCTATATATGTCTTGTTTTTAGTGTTATTTATAATAAAACGCAGACCCCTAAAAGGTAGTATAGAAAGTCTAAGCATGCCTTACGACACAATCCATTTAATAACCTCCCAATGCATCATTACCCTCACAAACAATGCAGGCGAAAGCATAAATATAACCGTTGAACCCGAAACAGGTTTTGCGCGCATAGGCAGCGTAATATCGCCGTAAAGAC
>JAISNU010000019.1 GCA_031276075.1 Campylobacteraceae bacterium | reverse complement strand
TTATTTAAAACCGCGTCTTGAAGTCCAACAAAATTGACGCCCTTACAACCTTCTAAATTTTGATTGTTATTTAAAGCCTTTATCAAAGTTTGATTATTCTAAAAGTCTGATTTGCATCTCTTAACCGCCAAATTTAATTATTATCCTCACAACTTCTGCCAATAAAGATACGGCAAGGCGTTGTTTTTATTGGCGTCCCATTTCCATGGATTGTCTTTATCGCCTCCAAATTTCCAGCCAAGATCTGTTTCATAGACTGCTTTCATTTTTAATTCGTTCATAGTTTTATTTTCGCCGTAGTTTTCGGGGATTTGAGACGAAAAATTTCCCGCCATACTCTCCAAAGCGAAATTATTTGATATCGCCGCGCCGCCGCTAATATTCCCTATTATGCGATTTTTGCCGTATGCGCCTTCAACAGACGGATTTACCGCCGCATTGTTTTGGATAGTTGAACTGATAAAATAACTCTCCACACACCCTGCAATGCCGCCGACATTATCACTGCCGCGAATATTTCCAACAAAATAATTCTCCGTTATGAAAGCATCGTAAACAGACCCTACAATGCCGCCGCTGTTCGTACTGCTGCCGTTAATATTTCCTGCTGAATAACTGTTCGTTACGGAGCTGTCATTCACAAGACCTGCGATGCCGCCGACAACGCCGTTGCTGCCGCTTTTGATATTTCCTGCCGAATAACTGTTCGCTATAACGCTATCCTTAATGGATCCAGCGATGCCGCCGACAGCCATATTTGCGCTGATATTTGCCATAACATGACCGTTTATCACGGTAGAATTTGCGGCGGCTCCCACAATGCCGCCAACAAAAAAGTTGCCTTTTATCCCTTTTGCCGTTTCAATTCCGATATTTCTTATCTGAGCATTTTTTGCAAAACCGAAAAAACCGGTATGATTGTGCCCGTTTATCCAAAGATTGGTTATCTTGTGAAAATTTCCATTAAAGACGCCGCTAAAAGGGGCACTCAAATTACCTATCGGCTTCCAGCCATTATTAGCGTCAAAACCGTCTTCATTTTCATCTAATTCTACATCATTCATGAGGATATATTTGCCCGAAAGAGCAGCATTGTCCATATTTATAGCCGCCAACTGTTTTTGAGCGGTTACCACCGTAACATTCGGCACGGCGTAAAAACTAATGTCGCCGTTTAAATTATGATTTATAACGGGCAAATTTTCGCCCGCTCTATACCATGAACCATTTCTAATATCCGAAGGGTTAATGCTTCCAGCTTTTGTTTGTACGATTTCTATAAAATCCAGATTTTCATCATAAAAATTCACGGAGTGGGTTATTAACGCTGCGAAAGAATTGCAAAGACTGCCTTCTCCTCCGCAGCCTGCCAAAATAAAACCAAGTATAAAAGAAAAACAGAGCATTCTAACATTTAAAAAACTTGAAATATTAATTTTGACTGACATTGTAAAAACCTCAATAATTTAAAATTTATCCGTATAAAACGGATTTTATGGAAGTATATCAAAAAAATTATATATTTATCTTTAAGAATTTAAAAAGTTTATCTTGGGCGTAAAATTTTTATATTAATAAGCAAATTTTAAGTTCCTGCCATGAGTTTGGCAGGATTTAGCATAAAGAGGTTGTTTTGGATTGTTTTCTTTGTTTATGATATGTAAAAAGGAGTTATTTCAATGCGATTTTCAATACTTCTTCTATGCGCGAAACGGGCAGGATTTGCATATTGTCTTTCACTTCGGCTGGCAGTTCGTCCAAATCTCTTTCGTAATTTTTCTTAGGGATTATCGCCGTTTTGATTTTGGCTTTAAATGCGGCGATAAGCTTCTCTTTTAACCCGCCTATAGGCAGCACTTTACCTGTCAGCGTTAATTCTCCCGTCATAGCCGTATCGCTTCGTACCTTTTTATCTGATAAAATAGAAGCGATAGCCGTTGCCATCGTTATCCCCGCACTTGGTCCATCTTTTGGCACCGCGCCTTCAGGTACATGCAAATGCAAGTCAAACCGCCTGTATATTTCGCTTGGTTCAGGTAACAAACCGCCGCTTTTCTCGCTTTCATTGAGCGGTATATCTTTGGTCTTTATCTTCAAACTGCCCTCGTCTATCAGCACTTTAATAACGCTTTGGGCTATTTTGGCAGACTCTTTCATGACATCTCCCAAAGAGCCCGTAAGCTGCATATTTCCTTTGCCTTGGATACGCACGGCTTCCACTTTCAAAACATCGCCACCCACGCTTGTCCATGCAAGCCCGTTGACTTGTCCGACAAAATCTTTTTCATCGGCTTTTTCTATCTCAAAAATGCTTTTTTCCAGATAATCTTTTACATTTTTCGCGCTTATTGTTATTTTGCTCTCTTTTGCAAGTAACTTTTTTGCGCTTTTTCTAAGTATATCGGCTATTCTGCGGCGGAGATTTCTCACACCCGATTCTCTCGTATAATTTTCTATGATGACTTTTATTGCGCCCTCGGATAAACTAACTTCGCCGTTTTTTAAACCGTGTTTTTTCATCTCCTGCGGGATAAGATATTTTTTAGCTATCTCAAACTTCTCCTGCGGCGTGTAAGAGTTCAAAAATATAAACTCCATTCTATCCCTAAGCGGTGCGGGAATAGAGGATATATCATTGGCAGTCGCGATAAATACGACATTGCTCAAATCAATATTGAAATTGAGATAATAATCCCTAAATTTATTATTTTGCTCAGGGTCTAATATCTCCAGCAAAACAGCCGTCGGGTCGCCTCTAAAACTTCGCGCTACTTTGTCTATCTCGTCCAAAACTACGACAGGATTCATCTGCGCGGCTTCTATAACGCCCTGCACTATTCGTCCGGGCATCGCGCCTATATATGTTCGCCTGTGTCCTCTAAGCTCATTTACATCTTCCAAACCGCCGAGCGCAATGCGTATTAAATTTCTCTGCAAAGCTTTGGATATGGAGTTGGCAAGCGAAGTTTTACCAACGCCCGGAGGTCCCGCAAAACATAAAATAACTCCCTTGCTCTCTTTATTTTTAATACCGCGCCTGTCCAAAAGCTCTTTTACGGCAAAATACTCTACAATGCGCTCTTTTGGCTTTTCCAACGAATAATGGTCGGTATCCAACTGTTTTTGCACATCGTTTATATCAAGTTTTTTTGCCGCAATATGTTCAAACGGTATCTCCAGCGTCCAATCCAAATAACCCTGCAATACATTGGCGTCGGCAGAATCCGGATGCATTTTAGAGAGTCTGTCTATCTGTTTTTTTATCTCTTTATAAGCGTCTTCGTTCATGAAAGGCTTTTTAGCTTCCAATTTTGCGCGGAAAGACTCTATCTCTTCATCGCGCTGAGAATCCGCGCCAAGTTCCTGCTGTATCTGCTTTAACTGCTCTTTTAAAAAAAACTCTTTATTGACTTTATCTATGCGCGAATGGACTTTGCTTTTTATCTCTTTTTGAATACGGCTGGACTCTATGTCGTTGTTGATATAATCAAGCAGCGTTATAATCTTTTTTTCAAGGTCGGTTTCTATAAACAGTTTGTAAGATTGGGGTTTTTTTAATTTCATCGCGCTTGCTGTAATATCGCATATGCGCTCGATTTCATTGTTGTCGCTTATCGTTTTCAAAAGTTCGGGCGGAAGGGCGGCGTTTATACTTGAAAGAATCTGCATCTTTTCTCTTAATACCGCCAAAAGCGCATTTGTTTTAACGCTCTCAGGCTTTTGAACATGCAAAACTTCTACTAAGCCTTTAAGCGGTTTTGTTTGAATATTTTTAATAACACGCCCTTTTGCCATACCTTGAAACAGTATCTTTGTGCGTCCGTCAGGCAGCGATATTTTGCGCATGATAGAGCCGATAACGCCCGCATCGTATATCCCGTCAAAATCCCGCGTTCCCTCTTCTCCCGTTTTTGTCGGCACGACAATTAAAAGCGTGTTTTTTTCAAGCGCTTCGTTTACGGCGGCGATATTATCGTCATCGCTTAAAAAAAGCTGCGTTATCATGAAAGGGTATAAAAAAAGCTCATCTTCCGCTACAATCGGGAGTTCCGCCGGAAATGAGTTGTAATTGCCAAGCTGCAAAAATTCTCCTTTATTATTCAAACCACTTGCGGTACCATGGAGTCGTGGGGTTGATGATTTCGCCCTCTTTTTCGTAAGTTTTATCGCTGTTTTCCAAGTAAAATTCAGCTGCGCCGTCTTTGTTCAGCTTTTTATACAGCGAAGCGGCGCTTTCGTTCATGAGATTTAAGCCAAGCTCCATATTTACAAGCATCGTTTGCACCATAGGCACATAAGGCGAGTCTGGATATGTCTTGATAAAACGCTTCATGTCCTCTATTGTTATAAGCATAAGCTGCTGATTTCTATTCGGGCGCGAAAAAGAGGAGTAATAAGCTGTGATTTTAAGGTATCTTGCATATTCGTTTCTTAGGGAGCTGCCGAATTTTTTGATATATTCATCTAAATATTTATCAGCTTCTATATATCTCTCTTCATCTATGTTGGCTTGAGTCAGTATCAAAAGCGCTTCGCTTAAAAACGGCGAAGCTACATGTTCGCTTGCAAGCGATGTATAAAGCGAACCTGCCTTGTCCAAATCATTCATGATGACGGCTTTTATTATTTCATTGTACCAATACTCTGCGCTTTTGTTGTATTCAAGCACAGGATCCTTGCTCGCACATCCTATAAAAAGTATCGCGGCTGTAAGGATTAAAAGCCTTCGCATCAAATCTGTTTCCTTAAATAAAGAGTTTCACGGTTTTTTTAATTTAAATGTTGATATTTCATCACCTAATTTTATAAAACAGATATTTTACCTTGTTATTGGTTATTTCAAGTTTAAAAGATATAATAACTTTTTATTTTCTACCTAAAAGGACAATAATGCTTTTGAGTATATTCGGCAATGGAGTAATGGCAAATGCGATGGTTTCGGGGCTTTTAAGACATGGCTTTAAAATAGAGGTTTTCGGACGCGATGAGAAAAAAATGCAGATTTTGAAGAAAAATTACCCCGAAATAGAAGTAAATACTTATAAAAACGGAGTAGATATAAGCGGAAAAAATCTTATTTTATGCGTAAAACCGTATGCGCTTGAATCTGTAGCAAAACATGTGAAAGGTCAAGCTGCCGTACTTTTTTCGGTACTCGCAGGGACTTCTTTGGAAAAACTAAAACAAAATATAGATGCTGAAAATTATGTAAGAGCAATGCCGAATATTGCGGCAATGTTCGGCAAATCCATGACTACTCTTACGGGCGATGAGGAAGCGAAAGAGGCGGGATTGAAAATATTCGGCGCGATAGGAAAAACGCTTTGGGTCGGAAGCGAAAAAGAGCTCGACACGGCTACGGTTTTAGCGGGCAGCGCGCCGGCTTTTTTGGCGCTTGTAGCCGAAAGCTTGATAGACGGCGGCGTCAAAGAGGGCTTAAAAAGAGATGATGCGGCTTTTTTGGCGCGCGGTTTGTTTGAAGGCTTTGCGGAGTTGTTAGCCAATTATCAGCATCCGTCCCTGATAAAAGACGCCGTCATGAGCCCTGGCGGAGTAACGGCTAAGGGATACGCCGCACTTGAAGATTATAAGGTAAGAAGCGCATTTATGAAAGTGTATAAGGAGTAAGGCGCAAAAGCACTCGTCTTTGCGCGCCAGCGCCATTTACAGTACGCAGAGCCTTTCCGCATTGGAAGCGTTACGAAGCAATCCAGATACTGCGATAAATGAAATGATAAGGCAATCTATATTTTTCATCATGTATGTCCTCTTTCTGCCATTGCGAGCGAAACGCAGTCTGCTGAGAGTATTAGTTATCTTTTTCTATTCCGTCATTGCGACCCGCTTGCGGCGAAGCAATCTATTCGCTACTGCAAACGACTTTTTTGTCATTGCAAACCATTAAAATGGTAAAACAATCCATGCTTTCTTGTCATTTTCAGTAACGCAATTCCGTCATTGCAAGCCACTTGCAGTATAGCAATTCACATATTCTGCAATCCTCATCGTTGCCCTTCCTCCGTCATTGCGAGGAGTGTAACGACGAAGCAATCTAAATATACAAAGCGTTATAAACATCAAAATATTGCGATTAAAAAATATGAAATAAATTAAATTTAGAGTTGATAATACATATTTTTGGATATTTGGATTTTTCTGTTGTTTTATTGATTTTTTATTTTTATGGATTGCTTCGTCCTGCCACGCTTCGCTCGCAGTTCTCGCAATGACGGAAAACTATTTGTCATATCCGCACAGAGGGTTCCATTTTTTAGATTGCTGCGCCGCAAGCGGCTCGCAATGACGGAAAGGAGGGATTACCACACTGACTTCGTCAGCTCGTGATGACAGATGGAATGTGTTTTTTGATTTTTTCACTGTTTCACTTTTCGCCAATGATAGAATAATTTGTAGTTTGGATTCCCGTCTATGT
>JAISNU010000164.1 GCA_031276075.1 Campylobacteraceae bacterium | reverse complement strand
TGTCATTCTCGTGCAGGCAGGAATCTAAAAGAAATTAAAAAATACCCATGAGAGAAAATAAATATCCTTTTTTATTCATTTCTTTAGATTGCTTTGTCATGCTTCGCATTTCTCGCAATAATGAAAAAGTCATCATTTCCATATAAATGTCTGTTTTCCGTCATTGCGAGCCGTTTGCGGTGAAGCAATCCATACCTTTATTATGCAATTCCATTCTCGTTATGCGAGCTGTCCCTTTCCGTCATTGCGAGACACGGAGCGTCGCGGCAATCCATAATTTACTATTAAAAAAATATTGCTGCAAAAAAATAAAACTTACCAGATCGTTTTACATGCGCTCAATAAAAATTTTTGTATTATTTGGAACTTTTGACAATGCTTCAAGTCCTGACTCAACTTTGCCCAAATAGAGCAAACCGTCTGCGTATGGGGAATCGCGGTAAAATACCGCCAAATTGCCCCACGGCGTATAGAGTGCAATATCGCCGATATTCGGGTTGTAACCGACGGCAGATTTTGCTCCTGCCAAAGTCCGCGGCGGCATGAGGATTTTTCGGCATTGTTGAAGTCTCTGACAGATAAACTTAGCAGTAAAAGCAATTCCGCGGCGGTCGGGCTGTCCATAAGTGAAATAATAACTTCGCCGCTTTCAAAAAATCATTTTAATTTTTGCGGTTGGCATGGCTGCTTTTTTATCGGCAGCGGTTTGAATTTGCTCAACTGCAATACCAGTCGAACCTGCCGCCCAAGATAGCGGCGAGTATCCGACCGATGATTTTATTTGGTTTCATACTGTTTTTCGACCAACGGCTTCAATTTTTTAAATTAAACGGTTGGTTTTACCAATTGACCGATTTTTTATCTCCGACTTTTCCGATAACGCTTTCCTCTTCCCATACGGCAAGTCCGTTTTTAAGGTTTGTAAGCGTAAGTTGAAAATAAAATTCCACCAGTTTGTTTTTATCAATCGTTTTTGATTGCTGTATTATCTTGCCCGTGAGCGACAGTTCAGGCGCCAAAAGCGTTCCTTTGTTTGCTATCGTATCTTGCTGAAACTCGTCGTCCGCTCTCAAATCCCTTGTCTGATAGATAAGCTCGTCGTTGTTTCCGCCCGCAGTTATAGCCGAAGTAACGACCGCTTTGCCTGAATTTAACATGGAAGTTCTTATCTTTTTGATAAACATATCCGTGTCTATTTTTTGCGTAGTATCGTTTATGATTCTGCCTATGGCTACGACATATTTTTCACCGTTAGGTTTACTTAGCGCTCCAGAACGAAGAAGCGAATCCACCGCATCCGATGCCGCTTTTTCAAAATCCTGCCTGTCAAGCCCCATGGATATGACCGCTTGTACTTCGGGATTATCCACACCGACATAACGCGGCGCTTGCTGAGTGCATCCTGCCAAAATAACCGCCATCACCGCTATAAGCGATGTTGTTAATACTCTTTTTTTCATTTTTACTCTCCTCTATATTCTCTTAAATTTACATTTTGGTCTCTTAACTCGTCATCTTCGGTAGGTACGCCGAAACGAATTTTGTAATTTACCGCATTTTCACTCGGACTTACCGCATGGATAATGATGGATTTACCGCTCTCCACGCTTGCTATTTTGCGCTTTGAAAGTATGGATTTGATGATAAATCCATTTTGGTCGTACCAGTCAATATTGTAAGTTAAAATTTGCTTTGAAGAACTGTTGTTTTTGCCCGTTACTTCAATCTCCATAAAGTTGTCGTCTCTTTTCATGGATACGACATTTTGCAGAGCAAACCACTCCCCCAATGCATTATTTTCAAATACTATATTTGAATTTGGCGATTGCAACTGCGGAGTTTTATCCGCGCATCCTGTAAAAAAAAGCGTCAAAGACGCTAAAAGATAGAACATTTTTTTCATCTTTTCTCCTTAAAGATAGATTTTATGCGTTATAATCTGCCCTTTTTGTGATGATTTCAGGTAAATTATAACATTTTTATCATTTTGTAAAAACTCTTGCAGCAATATTACCCCATTTTCGTCAACAATAGTAATATTTCCGTCTTTTATCGGAATTCTTGCGGCTTCAAAACTTTTTGGCAGCGCGCTCCAGCTTCTTGTATCCGCTTTTGCCGTTGTTTTTTGATAAATAAATCCTAAAAATCCTAAAAGCGGATCTATATCGTCAAGCTGTTTTTGTATAATGGTTTTTGCTGCTGTGCTTATGATTGCTTCTGCGGCTAATCCAAGATACCTTTTGTTAAATTCGGCTTCGGCTACGGAGTCCATGTTGGCTATGATATATGTTTTGGAACTGTCTCCGGAGTTGTTTTTTATCGTTAAAGACGGATATGAGTATTGACGAAATTCAAGCGATGGCAGGGCGATAGTTGAGTAATAAAGCGAGTCTGAGACCAAAAAAAGCGGCAAATCTATAGCAATCTCCCCCTTTACTGTCCCAAACCCGTTTTCATATATAAGCCATACATAATACTCTTTAAATTTGGCGTTAAATTGCCCCGCCATTTTATCCGCTAATGCAAAATCTTTCGTTATTTGTGGATTTTTCCTGTCCATTTGCAACCCCTCTTTAAACAGATCCACAGCTCTTTCGTAGCTTCTGTCGTTTAGTAAAAAAAGCGCGCCTATATAAGTCGTAAAAGGATTTATAAAGTCTGAATAAACAGCTTTTTGAGCGCTTTGAGTATATTTTTCAAAAGCCAAATTTACGGCTTCCTCGTTAAAATTAAGAGTTTGCGCTTTGGTTTCGCTCTGCTTGGCTTTTAACTCTGCAAGCGAATTGTACAAATCTTGAGCGCTTTTCAGTTCGTTTAAATTTGCGGCATTTTTTCTTTCCAAAGAGGCTATGTCGTTTGCAAAATACTCTTTGGCTATGCGCTGCCTCTCTATCGCTCTGTTAATTTCTACACGCGCATTTTCTTTATCGTTTAAAGCTAAAAAGTTAAGAGCTTTGTAAGTATTGACCATTATCTTTTCATATACATTCCCCTCATATGGGTTGGCATTATTATTTATAAGGATAGATCTTGTTTTGTCTCTTACTTCAAGCAGGGGATTTTTCATATCCACATCAAATTTATAGTGAAGTTCGGCTTCGTCAAAAAAGGTATTGCTTTTTGCAAAATCTCCGCAGTTTCTCGCAAGCGCACCGCCTTGAATACTCCAAAGTATTACATCGTCGCCTTTTTTTAGTTTTTTATCCACGATAGAAAAATCGCAGTCATTTTTCAACAGCGTGTTGTCAAACCGCGCAAGTTCGTTTGTTGTGGATTTATACATGCAGCCTGTAAAGAGTAGAGATGTAAAAAACAGTATAAATATAAAAGTTTTTTGCATGAATGCTCTTTTTGTTTTTTTAGATAAAAGTATATTATTTTTTTCGGAAAAAATTGATTAACATAAATTGAAAATTATAGTTTTTTATCAAGCTATATCGTAATTTTTAGATTTTTTTGGTAATCTACGGAATTTTAAAAGTTAAAATATTGCGGAGCGCCATGCATTACTATGAAATTAGGGAAATTAGAAATGAGTAATAACAAACTTCACAGAGCTTTAAAAAACAGACATATTCAACTTATCGCGCTTGGAGGGGCTGTTGGAACAGGTCTGTTTTTAGGAACGGGTTCTGCTATATTTTTAGCAGGTCCTTCGGTACTTGTCGGATACGCCGTTGTAGGCTTTTTGGCTTTTTTGATAATGCGCCAGCTTGGCGAAATGATGACTGAGGAGCCAAATGCCGGGTCATTCAGTTATTTTGCGCATAAATATTGGGGCGGTTTTGCGGGCTTTTTGGCAGGCTGGAACTACTGGATACTCTATGTAATGGTAAGTATATCCGAACTCACAGCTGTTGCGGCTTATATGCAATTTTGGTTTCCCGAACTTCCCACATGGATAAGCGCGCTTATATTTTTTGTCATTATAAATGCTATAAATTTTTCAACCGTGAAAGTGTTCGGCGAAGTGGAATTTTGGTTTTCCATCATCAAAATAAGCGCGATTATAGCTATGATAGTTTTCGGATTATATATACTTTTTTTAAACACGAGTTTAGTGCCCGATGCGACTGTCAAAAATCTTTGGGAAGCTCCTCTTGGCGCTAAGAGCGGATTTTTTGCAAATGGATGGTATGGGTTGGTCATGGCTATACCGATTATAATGTTCTCTTTTGGAGGTCTTGAACTTGTGGGGATTGCGGCGGCGGAAGCGGACGAACCTGAAAAAACGATACCAAAAGCGACAAATCAAGTATTATTCCGCATTTTGGTTTTTTATATAGGAACTATCGCAGTTTTACTCTCTCTTTATCATTGGAGCAATCTTACAAAAGATTCAAGCCCTTTTACGATGATATTCACCGATATCGGTTTTAAACATGTGGCGGGTATTTTGAATTTTGTTATATTAACTGCCGCGCTTTCCGTGTTTAACAGCGGCGTTTACGCTACAAGCAGAATGCTTTTTGGACTCTCATATCAAGGCAGCGCTCCGAAGATATTTTCAAAATTAAATATCCGCGGGATACCGATAACAGCTATGGGATTAGCCGGAGCGCTTACTTTTACGGTTGTGCCTTTGAACTATTTTTTGCCGCACTGGCACGAGGCTTTTAAGCAGGCTATGTCGATAGTCGTAGCTGCTTTGGTGATAAATTGGGCTATGATAAGTTTATCCCATCTGTTTTTTCGCAAAAATATAGATAAAAAGGGCGAAAAAACGCTATTTCCTGCTATATTGTATCCTTTTGGAAATTATATTTGTCTGGCATTTACAGTTTTTGTTTTAACAGTCATGGCGACTCCTGATTTTGGAATGTTTTATTCGGTGCTGGCAGTTCCCGTTTGGATAGTTTTTATATATCTGCTTTATGTTGTTTTTAAAAGGGGCTGATGATATTATTTATCTGTTATAATTGCTTTTTCTATTTTTAAAAGAGGTTTTATTTTGAAAAAATATTTAGTCGGCGGCGCAGTGCGGGATCTGATGCTTGGCAAAAATATCAGCGATAAAGATTATGTTGTTGTCGGTTCAAGTTTTGAAGAGATGTTATCGCTTGGGTTTAAAAGCGTGGGCAAATCATTTCCTGTTTTTATCCACCCGCAAAAAGAGGGCGAATTTGCGCTGGCAAGGACTGAAAAAAAGAGCGGCAAAAAACATTTTGATTTTGAGTGCTTTACCAAAGATGTAAGTTTGGAAGAAGATTTAAAACGGCGCGATTTGACGATAAACGCGATAGCTTACGATGAGGATAATGATAAATTTATAGATCCGTTCGGCGGGCTTGAGGATATAAAAAACGCCGTTTTGCGTCCGACTTCGGAGGCTTTTAAAGACGACGCTTTAAGGATTTTAAGAGCCGCAAGATTTAAAACGGAACTTGGCGGAGAGTGGAAGTTTGACGAAAATTTGATAACTTTCGCGCGGCAGATGAAAGAAGAGCTTAAAGAGCTTTCACGCGAGAGAGTTTATAAAGAGACAAAAAAAGCGCTTTGCGCGTGCAATTCTTCGGTTTTTTTCTACTCTTTGTTTGAACTTGACGCGCTTGATATGCTTTTTCCTTTTCTTTATAATTTGACAAAAATTTCGCATAATAACGAGTATCACAAAGAGGGTTCGGTATTTGTCCATACTATGATGGCGCTTGAT
This sequence comes from Campylobacteraceae bacterium, assembly GCA_031276075.1. GTDB lineage: Bacteria > Campylobacterota > Campylobacteria > Campylobacterales > Campylobacteraceae > JAIRKW01. The sequence goes on along the minus strand of JAISNU010000164.1, from coordinate 5,040 downwards.
TTATGCTGCGATATAAATGCAAAATGGGCTGTTTTATTTCATGATGCGGGAAAATATCAATCATTTTTGAAAGACGGGAATTTTCATAGACATTGTGATGAAAAAATCGTAAAAAGCGTTTTTGCAAACATTCAAAAGCTGCTTAGTTTAAGCCGCGAAGAGTTTGAAATTTCAAAGTTTTTTGCGATAAACCACCACAGACTGCAAATCGTATTGAAAAACGGCATGAGAGCTTCAAAAACCGCCGCTTTGCTTTTTAGGATAAAAGATGAAAAGAGGCTAAATGCTATTCTTGAAGCGTCTTTTGCCGATTTAAAAGGCAGAGTCGGTAAAAGCAGCGAGAGCGATCTATTTTTCAGTAAAGAAGAGATAATAAAACTGTGGGAGCTTTTAAGATATGCGTCTTACGGCGTGGACAATAAAACAATGGGCGTGGAGCGGATAAAATCCCAAATCACACATGAACAAGCCAAAATCGTAAAAAGTTTTATCAAATCAAAAATTGACGCCAAATCTACTTTTTAATCTCTTGAAGTATGTCAAAATTGCCGTTTATGATAAATTTCGCCTTGTATTCCGAGGGCGGATTTATATTGACTTCCTGCGCGTCTTGTTGAGCTAATTGTGCGTAATTTGACACGGCGTTTCTACTGTTTCTATAATAATAATCCTCATGAGCGGTATATGGGTCTTGAACTTGTATATTTGACGCAGCGCACAAGGAAAAGCCTTTTTTGGTTATCAATCTTTGCGCTTTTTCATGAAGCTTTTCAAAAAGCCTGCCCTCAACTTCTTTTCCGACTTTTTCTCTTTGAGTATCCGAAACGCCGTAATGCAAATCGTTATTAATTGTCATTTTTAACTCTTGCGCTTTTGTAAATATCTTGCCTGTATTGTCAAAATTTGAAGTTTTAATCTTTATCGTATTTAAGACAAAATACTTTTTTATCTCTTTTGTGCTTTCTAAAGACAGAGCGGTTTTATACTCTTGTGTGCCAATATGCCCAACGCCGCTGTTTTTCAGGGTTTTTGATATTTTTTCAAAAATCTCCTGAGCATTTTTTTGGCTCTGTTTTCAGCGGCGGCTTTGGCTGTAATGGTAAAATAGTAAAGCTCCTCATACTGCGCGTAATCATTTTTTTTCAAATTGTCAATGCCGTTTTTTTCAAGCAATTCTACAATGCCAAGAATATTTTCCTGCGATGCTTTGATTATCACGGTGAGTTTCGTCTCGTACAGTTTTTCATCAAGCGGCTCTGATACGCTCTGCTGGTAATTTCTATATTCAACGGTGCTTATTTCGCTCTCTTTAATGCCGAGTGTTTTTGGATATTTTTTCAATTCGTCCATGTTTTTGATATTACGGTTTGAAGCGTTATTAGGAGTTGCTCCTTTGCTCAGATAAGTGATGCTAAACTCCGCAGTGTCGGGGCTGACATTCATATTTTCTTCATATTGCACGCTTATGGTTCCGACAGATATATGGTTTAAGCCGTATTTGAGTCTGTTTATCGTTTGAAAGTCGCTCTCTGCCGCAAAAATTTCCGAAATAAAGGCTAAAACAGCTGCAAACAGGCAGATTTTTTTCATCTTGCACCCTTTTCAGGCGGTTATATCTTAAAAGCAGCTGCAATGCAAGCAAAGTTAATACAAACAAAGCCGTAATATTCGCTTTTTAAGCATATACAAGGTAAAATCCGCATAATTAAAACAGCGGAGCGTTATGATGAGATATCTGGCAATAGTTTTCGCGCTTTTTTTAATGTTTGGCTGCGCTTCTCAAGAAGAAACAATTCCAAAAAGCAGTGCGTTGAAGGTGGGCGAGAGCGTTGAATTAACAAGCGTTTATGGCGTCAAAATCAAGCTTAAAAGAGTAGAAGGCGGTTTGGTGCAGGAGGGCAAAGAGAATGCGGTTTTGATATTTGATATTTTCGGCACATTTTGCGAACCATGCAAAAAAGAGGCGCCTGCGTTGATGAATTTGCAGCTGAAATATATCTCAAATATGACGCTTATAGGACTTAGCTATTTTGAAGAAGTAGATGAAAAATATATTATTGAAAATTTTGCAAAGCCGTATAACGCGCACTATTTTATAGCTAAAAATTCGGCGGCGAATAAAGCTTTGGCAGACACGATAACAGAGGATATAAAATATAAAAGTCTTATATCTTTGCCGTTTAAAGTAGTGTTAAAAGACGGCAAATACCGCGATGTAACCGATGTATGGGAAAATAAAACAGACAATAAATATTATATCGGCGCTATAGATACGGCTGTTATAGAAAAAGATTTGAAACGAATATTAAAAGAGTAGATATTTATGGATAAAACGGAAAAAAATATTGCCGAAAAGACGCGCACAGATGCAAAAATACCGAAAAGATATATAGTTTATCTTTTAAATGATGATTTTACGACAATGGATTTTGTTGTAAAAGTGCTGGTGTTATATTTTGGGCATAATCCGCGTTCGGCATTTGATATAATGATGAAAATACATAAAGAAGGCAGAGCCGCATGCGGCGCATATCCTTTTGAGATAGCCGAAACAAAAGTCGTACAGGTGCACACATATGCCAAAGCCAATAACTTCCCGCTTCGCGCGATTTTGGAAGAGGAGTAAAAATGTTGAGTCAAGAATTAAGCCAAGTCTTTAGCCGCGCCATATCGTTTGCAAAAATGCACCGCCATGAATATTTTACTATAGAACATATATTTTATATACTTTTAGAACATGAAGATGTTAAGGCTCTTTTAAATTCTTTGCATATAAAAGAGGATGATATAACGGATATAAAGCGCTCTTTGGAGAGTTATTTTGCTATAAATTATAAAAAAGTACCGCTGGAGACGGATTATGAGCCGTCCGAGACATTGGCGCTTTCACGCACGATAGAACAAATGTTTTTGCATATCAATAAAACCGATAAGGCGGAAGCGTCGCTGTACGATATGATATATTTTTTATTTGAAGAGAAAAGCTCTTATAGCATATACCTGCTTTGCGAAAAAGGAGTAGATAGAGACGATTTGCTGGATGCTATTGTAGAGCATAGCGATAAAATCGTATATGCCGAAAAAAGCGAAGTAGATTTTTGTATCAATCTTCTGGAGCAGGCGGCGAATGGATTTGTGGATCCGCTTGTTGGGCGCAAAGAAGAGTTGCAGCGCGTACAACAGATACTTTGCCGCCGCAAAAAAAATAATCCTCTGCTTTTGGGAGAGCCCGGCGTGGGCAAAACGGCTATAGTGGAAGGATTGGCGCTTGCCGTAAACGAAGGCAGGACGCCCGAGATATTGAAAAACTGCCGTCTTTTTACTCTTGATATCGGTTCTTTGCTTGCAGGCACAAAGTATAGAGGCGATTTTGAAAAGAGATTGAAAGATATAGTAGAGAAACTTGAGCAGATACCAAACGCGATACTTTTCATAGACGAGATACATACTATTGTAGGCGCCGGGTCTACAAGCGGCAGCAATATTGATTTGGCAAATCTTTTAAAGCCATCGTTGGCAAGCGGAAAATTAAGATGTATAGGAGCGACAACTTATCAAGAGTATAGAAATAATTTCAATAAAGACAGAGCGCTGTCGCGCCGTTTCGCGACAATAGATGTAAAAGAGCCAAGCATTGAGGAGAGTTATAAAATACTTTTAGGCTTAAAAAGCATATATGAAGAGCATCATAATATAAAATTGCCCGATGCAGCGCTAAAAGCTGCCGTAGAACTTGCAAAAAAATATATCAATGACAAATTTTTACCTGATTCTGCTATAGACTTAATGGACGAAACATGCGCTTCGTTTCATTTTAGAGATGATAACAAAAGAAGCGTTGAGGCAGCCGATATTGAAAATACTCTCTCTTCTATGGCAAATATCCCGAATCCAAGAGCTTCAAGCGATGAAGGAGCCGTTTTAAAAACGCTTTCATTGAAACTGAAAAGTAAGATTTTCGGGCAGGACGAAGCGATAGAAGTTTTGACGCATGCCATAAAGCGTTCGCGCGCAGGACTTGGCAATCTTGCTTCCCCGATAGGCTCATTTCTTTTTGTGGGACCAACGGGCGTGGGAAAAACGGAAGTTGCCAAACAGTTGGCAAATGAGCTTGGCGTGCATTTTGAAAGATATGATATGAGCGAATATATGGAAAAGCATTCCGTAAGTCGTCTTATCGGTTCGCCTCCCGGCTATGTCGGATTTGAAGAGGGCGGGCAGCTTACAAACAGCGTCAAAAAACATCCGTATTGCGTACTTTTATTAGATGAAGTAGAGAAAGCGCATGGGGATTTATTAAATATCCTGCTTCAGATTTTTGACAGCGCGATGCTTACCGATAATAGCGGCAAAAAGACGGATTTTCGGAATGTTATTATTATCATGACATCAAATCTCGGCACAAAAGAGGCGCCGCAGGTTGGTTTTACAAAGAGCGAAAATGACCAAACTTTCAGGGCGATTAAAGAGTTTTTCGCACCGGAGTTTAGAAACCGCCTTGATGCGATTGTGGAGTTTAAGCCTTTAAAAACGGAGCAAATGATAAAGATAGTGGAAAAACTGCTGTTTGAAATTGAGGAGCAGTTAAAGGATAAAAATATCAAAATCACAGCTTCGCCTGCCGCTAAAGAGTATCTCGCGCAAAAAGGTTTCAGCGCGTCTTTGGGCGCAAGAGAGATGAAAAGAGTCATGCAAGAAGAGATAAAAACTCCTCTTACAGACGAGATACTTTTCGGACGGCTTAAAAACGGCGGAGAGGCTAAAATTGGATTTAAGAACGGTAAAATAGAGTTTAAGTTTTAGAAATTATGTTATTTCGGAAACTCTTTTATAGGTGAAAAAACGCTATAAATTGCAAACTTGCAAATAGAACGAAGCGATAGAAAATACCTGTCTTCTGCCATTGCCAAGAAGCATTAGCGACGAAGCAATTCAGAAAATAACACAAAATCATTCAAGCATGGTAAATTTCACTTTCTCTATTTTGATGATACCTTTTTTATCGTTGTTGCGTATGGATTGCCACGCTTCGCTCGCAAT
>JAISNU010000128.1 GCA_031276075.1 Campylobacteraceae bacterium | reverse complement strand
CCGCATTGAAATATCTGTTTTTCACCGCATATAGAAATTTCAAATATTCATAGAATTACCGCTTGTTTTGGTTCAACAATATTAACAATACTACAAACGGATTTCAATACAACGCTTGTTTCGGTTCATGACAGAGCGAATATTTAAACGCTCTACAATTCCAAAAATTTAAATACAACGCTTGTGTCGGTTCATCACTCATTACGCCTTAATATAACTTTAAATACAACGCATATGTGTACCGCATACACACAATCTAAACTATAATATCCCTTTGCCCTTTATTATTCGGAGGAGTTAAGATACCCATATTTTCAAGCTGTTCTATTATCCGTGCGGCGCGGTTGTAGCCTATTTGAAGTCTTCTTTGGATATAGCTGATAGATGTTTTTTGCTCCGTCAAAACTATTCGTTTCGCTTCTTCAAAAAGTTCGTCAATCTCGTCGCTATCGGTATATTCGCCGCTACTGTAAGAACCGCTAATCGTTTCGCTGTTATCTTTCAAAAAACTTTCGTCATAATTTGTCGGGCGCTGGGCTTTTAAGTATTCTACTACGCGCTCTACTTCATGTTCGCTCGTATAGGGCGCATGAAGCCTTATAACTCCGCTCATGCCGGGAGGCGTAAACAACATATCTCCGCGCCCCAAAAGCGATTCGGCGCCTTGCATATCAAGTATGACTTTGCTGTCTATCCTTTGCCCTACTTTATAACTTATGCGCGAAGGAAGATTTGCCTTAATGATGCCCGTTACCACATCAACGGACGGTCTTTGAGTGGCAACTATCAGATGAATACCCGCCGCTCTTGACATTTGAGCAAGTCTGGCTATATAAACTTCCACATCTTTACCGCTTGTCATCATGAGATCTGCTAATTCGTCAATAATAACTACTATATAAGGCATTATCTCTCCGCCTTCAGACTTTATCTTTTCATTGTAGCCTTCTATATTTTTGGTTTTTGAGTGGCTCATTATCCTGTATCGCCTCTCCATTTCAACTACCATGTTGGAAAGCGCGATAATAGACTGCTTTGAGTTTGTAATCACAGGCGTCAATAGATGCGGTATGTCATTGTATATGGAAAATTCAAGCATTTTAGGGTCTATCATCATGAGGCGCAAGGTATCGGGCGAATTTTTATATAAAAGCGATATAAGCATGGCGTTTATACCCACGCTTTTACCGCTTCCTGTGGTTCCGGCTATCAAAAGGTGCGGCAGTTTTTTAAGGTCTGTTACAAACGGATTGCCGACTATATCCTTTCCAAGCGCGATAGTAAGCAATGAGGATGATTTTTTAAATATATCGCTTTCAAGTACCTCTTTTAGATATATAGTCTCTATGTGTTTATTCGGTATCTCTATGCCTATGACATCTTTGCCCGGGATCGGCGCTTGCAGGCGGATAGTCTGCGCCATCAGCGCCATCGCCAAATCATCTTGAAGCGTCAATATTTTAGACACTTTAATATGAGGAGCGGGTTTAAACTCAAATGTCGTAACCACAGGTCCAGCATAAGTTCTTACCACATCACCGTCAATCTTAAAACGCCTTAACTTTTCCAAAAGGTCTGATATTTTTCTGTCTATTTCACTCTCATTTACATGTATCGTGCGCTTCGGAGGGTCGGCTAAAAAATTTGTCTGAGGCAAACGATAATCTTTTGGTTTTGGAGTACTGCCAAGTTCTATTTGCGACAAAATCCTTTTATTTTCGGGTACTTCGTTTAATATTTCAACGCTATGTTCCTCACCGACTTCTTTTATTGTAAATGGAGCATCAAAAGCGTTTGTCTCATGCTCCTCTTCATGTGCCTCAGGCTCTTTTTTTGCGGCATCTTCTTTTTTGGTTTCCGTTTTTTTTGGGCGTTTTCTAAAAATAGCGGGGTCTTCAAGCGCATCAAGACTTTTATCTTCAAAAAACTGATTATCTTTTATCTCCTGTTTTTCTTTGATTTTTTGAACGCATCTATTCGTTATTTTGCCAAAAATATTTCTCGCAAATGCAACCACATCTTCAAGTTCAAAGCCGAATATTACGCTAAAAGAGAGCGCTGCAACAGCCACGATAAATACCCAAACGCCAAATGTTCCTATAAACATGCCAAGAGTGCCGATGATAGAATATCCTAAATGTCCTCTGTAATACTCCGTAGTTAAAACTGACGCTTGAAACATTAAAACCGCGAAAAATAGCAGGACAATAGCCAAAAAAACCTCTACTTTGCGCATATTTATCTCAGGATGTTTATAAAAAACATATATCGGCACAATGCATAAAAATGGATAAATATACGCAAAAAAACCAAATATTTCCCTGTTCCAAACGCCCACTATTGTACCATAAGAGCCAACCAGTAAAGCATTCGGATCAATTGTAGCTATACCTGAAAAAATTAGAAAAGCAATGCAGATGATTAAAAATACCTCTTTTAAAATACTATATCCTTTTATATTGTGTTTTAAATTGTGGGATTATACCCAATTTTGTTTTATAACTAAATTTCTTGCCGCTATTCATATAGAAAAATAGCGCTTCTTTTTTATATGGATTTTTAAAATAGCTTATTTTTTTACAAAAAAGATAGCAAATGTATATTTTATGCCCATTTTTTCGCATTTTCTTCTGTTTTTTGCTGAAAAATTATTGTCTTTTCTAAAAAAAAATTGTACAATTAACCCATATTTCTTTTTAAGGATGAAAAATGAGCAAAGTTGAGTTTATTCAGGCAGTTTCCGAGAAAGCCGGTCTTTCCAAAAAAGATACCCAAAAAGCAGTTGATGCTGCTCTTGAAGTTATCACAAGCACACTTACAAAAGGTGAAAGCGTAAGTTTTATTGGTTTTGGAACATTCAGCACAGCTACTCGCGCTGCAAGAAAAGCGAGAGTTCCCGGCACTACAAAAGTTGTCGATGTTCCAGCAACTAAAGCCGTAAAATTCAAAGTCGGCAAAAAACTAAAAGAGAGCGTAGCTAAATCCAAATAATTTAGCTTCCAAATCTTTACAAGCAAGCTTAAGGACAATTTGTTCTTAAGCTTTTTTTTTATATATTTCCATTTCTGTTTTTATAAATGCCTGAGTGGTGAAATTGGTAGACACGCCAGACTCAAAATCTGGTGGTAGCGATATCGTGTCGGTTCGAGTCCGACCTCAGGTACCATTATCAAATCCCA
>JAISNU010000124.1 GCA_031276075.1 Campylobacteraceae bacterium | reverse complement strand
GAGCTAGAAGCGCGATATAAAGCGGTCGCGGTTATACCCAGATCCGCTTTTAACCGCGTTATATTAGCGACAGGATTATCCGAGCTAACGCTTGCCGATCCGTTAAAGTCCAGATTAGCGTCGTAGAACGAAACGCGATAGACGGTTTGATTGGAAGGAGGATTATCGCCGCCGCCAGACGAACCGCCTCCGCCTCCGCAACCAACTAAAAAGAACAAAGCAATGGCGATCGTTAAAAATTTGATTAACATAGAGGCGAAGCTGGAGAGAACTTTAAACTTAAATAAGTTTAAAGTATTTGTTTTAGTTGTTAAACCATCCATGTTAAACCCCTTTAATGAAAAACTTATGAGTGATTTTGACACTTTATGTCTTATATTATCATTAAAAAGAGGTTGTGGAAAATAAAGAAATATAAATAATACCTGTTTTTTGTAATAATTAGTGTGGTAATGAAAGAGTGGTTGCCTGTTTTGCGCTGTGATGGTTTTTTATGTTATTTCCGGATTGCTTCGCAATACTTCCAATGACGGAGGAGAGTTATCATTCCCGCAACCGAACAGCGAAAAATAAAATCTTAAAAATCTGCAAGTATGAATTTTAAGCAATCTTTTATTGCTATTTTTACTTTTATTGGAAATAATTACGCAATCAAAAAATGGTATCATATTTAAAAAGGACAATTATGGAAAAAAAGACAAAAATTTTAGCTACAGTAGGACCGTCAAGCGATTCTGTTGATATTTTGGAAGGAATGATAAGAGCGGGAGTAAATGTTTTCCGCCTGAATTTCAGCCACGGCTCTCATGAGTACCACTCGCAGACTTTTAACAATATAAAAGAAGCTGAAAAAAGGGTCGGAAAAAGGGTCGGAATTTTGCAGGATTTGTGCGGTCCGAAGATAAGAGTTGGGAAACTTAAATACGACTTTGAGTTGCGCCAAGACGATTTGGTGGAGTTTCACATCAAGCCGATAGAAGGAGAAAAGACAGGAGAAGGACGATACAGACTCAGTATCAACCAGCCTCAGATTTTAAGCCTTTTGAAAGTCGGCGAACTTATCTATTTGTATGACGGCAATATACAAACAAAAGTAGTAGAGACAAATGATGATTTTATTACGGCGCAGGTGCATAATTTCGGCAGACTTTCCTCAAACAAAGGCGTAAATTTCCCGAATACCAAGATAAACATAGGCGTCATCACCGAAAAAGATAAAAGCGACTTGGCTTGGGGCGTGGCGCATCAAGTGGATTTTATAGCCATATCTTTCGTGCAGAGAAAAGAGGATATTTTATACGCCAAAGAGTTGCTTAAACAAAACGGCGGCAATGCGCATGTTTTCGCAAAGATAGAAAAATTTGACGCAGTTGAAAATATAGACGATATATTGGAAGCAAGCGACGGTTTGATGGTAGCGCGCGGAGATTTGGGTATAGAAGTGCCGTATTATAAAGTGCCGAGCATACAAAAAAGCATTATTAAAAAAGCTAACGCCGCTTCAAAACCGATAATAACCGCAACGCAGATGCTCCTTTCCATGACTGAAAAAGAGACCGCAACGCGCGCGGAGATAAGCGATGTGGCAAATGCCGTACTTGACGGGACGGACGCTGTGATGCTTTCTGAGGAGAGCGCGATAGGCAAAAATCCTATCAATGTCGTAGAAACAATGTCAAACACTATCAAAGAGACCGAAAAAATTTATAATTACAATAAATTTTCAAATGTCGCGTTTTTTGACGAAACTGATGTGATAGCCTCATCAACGGGTATGCTGGCTCAAAGGCTTGATGTTAAGGCTATCATATCCATCACGGGTTCGGGCAAATCAGCCAAAAAAATGGCGCGTTACAGGATAAAAAACGACATTTACGCAGTTTGCCATGACGAAAGAGTGGCGCGTTCGCTCACTATCGCATGGGGGATAGAACCTATACTTGTCATAGAAAAATCAACACTAAATGGAATGCTTGGCGCTACTTTCACAAATGCCTTAAAATCGGGCTGGATAGACCAAGAGCATACATATATATTGACGGCGGGTTACCCAGCAGGCATAGAAGGAAGCACAAACTTTATAAGAATAGTCAAAAAAAGCGAGATAGACTATCTGGCATCTTTGGAGGCTTAAAAACAGAAGCTTGCGGTTTTTATCAGAAAAATTAATTTTTATGTTAAAGTTATGATAAAATACGAAAATATTTTAAAGACAAGGATAAAAAATGAAAAGATTGTCATATGTTTTCTACATTTTGGCGGCTTTATTGCTATTTTCGGGATGCGCCGATAAAAGCGCGGTAAATGTTCAAGCGACGAAGCAGTTCAGGTATTACGGCTTAAATAACTTTGAATTTTCTGAATTTTATACAGTAAGCAAATACCATACGCCTTTGCAGATTAAAAATATGCTGAACAAAAAAATAATCGAACTTTTAAGCAAAAAAGGGCTTCTATCCACAAATAAAAAAGACGACGCCATAGGGATAGACGCCAAGTATACAAGACGATATACAGGCGATACTTCCGCAGAAAAAAAATCAGCGCTTGCTTATCCATTTTTCTCATATACCATCAAAATTGTTGATGTCAATCTTAAAAAGAGAACCATAGAAAAAAGAAATGTTCCATTTAAGGGAACTATGTCCATGAATATGAAACTCATAGCTTCACAGCTCGCGGATAAAGAGTACGAAAAAGACTTTGTGGATGCATTTGCAAATATGATAGCAAGCGATATAGAGGCTCTTTCATTGCAATAAAAGCGGCGGATTTGCCTTTTTGCCGTATATGGAGAGAAGTTTATGCATTATCATAACTTTGCAGAGTTTGCGATAGATAAAACATTCCAGTTTATAGAACCGGGACCGGTTTTACTTCTTGCAACGCAGTATAAACAAAAAACAAATGTCATGACGCTTAGCTGGAGTACGCTTTTTGACTTTACTCCGCAAATCGGCTGCGTTTTGAGTCCCGGTGATTACACATTTGAAATGCTCAAAGCCGCAAAAGAGTGCGTTTTGGGCATACCTGCTGTGGATATTATGGAAAAAACCGTACAAATCGGCAACTGTTCGGGCAAAGATGCAGACAAATTCAAAATATTCAATCTTACGCCCTTGCCCGCCAAAATAGTAAAAGCGCCTTTGATTAAAGAGTGTTTGGTCAATATAGAGTGCAAAGTTACCGACACATCTCTTGCCGATAGATACGGGCTTTTCGTCATGGACGGAGTAAAAACATGGTTTGATGAAAATAGAATTGAAAAACGCACTTTTCATGCAAACGGAGACGGCACATTTGTTATTGACGGGGAGACAAAAAATCTTAAACATTTAATGACAAAATGGCAAATATTCATCTAAAAGAGAAGTTATGACTTTTGAAACGATAGAAAAGATAGCCATAAAACAGAAATGCGCCGTAAAAGAGTATAAGCCGAGCTGGGATTCTACGCTTTTTTGGATAGGCAATAGAATGTTTTTGCTTATCATGCATGATGATGAAACGCCGATGATGAACTTTAAAAACGACCCGTTTATTAATATTCATTTGCGGGAAAATTATTCGGATATTACCGCCGCTTACCACATGAATAAAAAACATTGGAATACGCTTTACTATAAAAATTCGCGCATTGAAATAAAATTTTTGGAACAGTTAATCCGCGAATCTTACGAGATAGTTTTTGACTCGCTGACAAAAAAGCAAAAAGAGGCGATAAGATTTTTGGGGATTTAAGCTTTTTCATGAGAGCAAAAGCTCGCCTTGGCGAAAACTGCGACAAAAATAAAATACATTTTTGCATAATTTAAAAACTCTTAATATTTTTGCTATACACTTCATAAAATTTTTCAAAAGGATACAATCATGGGCAAAATAAATTGCACAAAAAATCTGTTTCGCATTTTCGTTTTTTCAGCTCTTAGTGCGCTGTTTTTGGGATGCGGCGGAAGTTCTCCAAATACTCCGAACCTGCCCGTAACAAAGCAGTTTAGATTTGACGGCATCAGCAACTTTGAACTTCGCCAGCTTCACAATGCTACGATAGTTTATCACACCGCCGAAGAGATTGAAGCTCTGTTGAATGAAAAAATTACCAAATTTTTAGTTGAAAAACGGCTGCTTACAAGCGATGAAAATGCCAATATATTAGAGATTAGCCTTGTCTATTTTAAAAGATTTATGGGTGATGAAACGCCTGTAAAATCGGACTCGCTCGGATATCCGCTTTTTGGGTACAATATAAAGGTTTTGGATAACAATCAAACGATTCTTAGAGAGATAGACAGACGAGACCTCATATTTAAGGGCGGTTTTGCCACGAATGTAAAAGCATTGGCAGGTCAGCTAAGAGAGAAAGAGGACGAACTGCAATTTATTGATGCGTTTGCCGAAACTGTCACGAAAAGCATAGAAAAAATAAAATAAATTTTAGAGCGGACGGGATTAATCGCTAAAACTTTTAATCTCGTATTGCTCTATACTCGGTATAAGCAACTCCAATTTTTGCGCCTTTTTAAGCGCTTTTCCAAATTCAAATACGCGCGTACGGATACTTTTCAGCATATCGTCAGTAAAGATTTCCTTATCGGCGCGGGCTAAAAAATCATTTATATTTTTCGTCTCTATCGTAACAAAAAACGCCTTTATGGGGCACTTCCATTCCCATGTTTCAAATCCGTTGCTTGTCCCTGTTGCGTCCCATATTTTACCGAGCAAAGTCTTTTTGCCGCTTTCAAGCATTTGCAATAAAAACGGCTTTTCCTTATTGTTTATAACTATACATGAATCCTCAGCAATATCCGCATCCATAGATACATACGGCGCCAATACAACCTCATGTGGCTCAATCGTTATAAAACCTATCGCATCATAATCAAACACATAATCATAAATTACATAATAACTTTCAATATCCACCGTTTTTTCAACTATTTTTCCGTTTTTTGCATATTCTCTTTTTGTACTTTTTTCAGGAGTTTTTATTATTTTTACATGCCCGATATCGGAGATGTATCCGCCATTGCCTGCTATATTTTTTGCGCTTTCGTCGGCAAAGCCTATTTTTCTTACATAGTATGTTCCCGCATCCATAATAATCGCTCTGTAACCATAGCCAGCCTCGTATCCGTGCAAAAAATACCCTTTCGTTGTATCTTTATCCCTGCTCCAATATACATATCTATCATATGTTATGGGAGTCGGCACTATAACAATACTTTTGCCTTCTAAAAGGGCGTTTTTCAGGGTATTGGAAGTGTGGCTTGCGCACCCGCTTAAAACAAAAACGGTCAATACAAAAAAGAGAGGCTTTATTAATCCAACTATAGCAACACTGCTTGACACATCGGTAAATTTATGTTTCATGCATGCCTTCAGTAATTTAATTGCAGATTATAGCACATTTACATACTGCCGCCTGTTTCCAATGCGGAAGAATAGAATTTTGAAATTGCACTATCATACAAAAACCATAGTCTGAGACAGAAGCGCCGAAAACGCAAAATAAAGAAATATTATTAAAAGTATAAGTTATAGATATTTTCATGATTGCTTTGCTTACAGGCAAATTCAAAAAGAAATAATTATGAAAATATAAAGCATATTATGAACACGGTTATACCCCCCCATGAGGGAAAAAATCCAGAAAAAGTTGATTTTTCATAATATTATGAATACAGTTATACTACATACTAAAAAGAAATAAAACGAAGCTCTCCGCCAAGTTATTGTTTTATTCTATTTTTATCCTCCATCCACATTTTCACACCTTTTAATTCTTCTAAATTTTATATAATATTTTATTTTAAATTTCAATAATAAGCATAAAAATGCAAAAAAGACTGTAATGACGATTATTGCCTTATTTACAAGCGAAATGCTCTTTCCGTCATTGCGACTGCGAGCTTGCGAAGCAGGAAGCAATCCAGAAAACGCCCCCAAGCTAACCCGCACCCATGAAAACACATATATCATTGCAAGCCTTTTTTTTCGTTATTGTGAGGAGCAACAATTCCCATTATTTCATATCTCTTTTTATCAATAAAAAATGTCGTTTCATTTATTTTTAATGATACTTTTTTATTATCGCAAGTATGGATTGCTACGGTACTTCGTGCCTCGCAATGACGGAAAGATTGTGTCATTGCGAGGAGTGCGAAGCACGACGAAGCAATCCAGAAATAAAAAAATCAATACATAGAAATCCAAATATTAAAAAATATAATTTCACTCCAAATTTAATTTATTTCATGTTTTTTTAATTGCAATATTTTGATATTTATAACGCTTCGCGTATCTGGATTGCTTCGTACTGATAGTCCTCGCAATGACGGAAGGAGAAGGATTTTTGTTTTTTGTGTCATTGCGAGACAATTTTGACTTATTGGCAAAAAAATTAGTTTTTTATATAAAAAATGACATACTCCAACATATTTAACTTTTTAATAACTAAAATATTTTATATTTTTGGTTTGATTATACTTGATTTGCACTATAAAATTAGGTAAAATACTCACATTTTTATCACTACTACAAGGAAAAACAAATGATATCAACCCGCCGAGAGAGAGAGAGAGAGAGAGTAAATCACACCGCCATTGCAGAACAATACAATCAGATCATTTTTTAATATCGCCGCAAGATAATTTACCAATTAATTTTAACCTCAAATATATGTTTGTCGGTTTTGCAAAGAGCATACAATGACAACAATATCAAGATCAAAATTTTTTATATTAACAATTATTATTCTGTTTTTTTCTTTGATTTGTCAAATAGTTGTATCTGATTTTATAAGACATGGAAAAGAAGCAATAGCAATATTATCAATAGCAATTCTATTTGCTTTAAAAATATGGGCTATTCTCCTTTTTGTTTGGCGTTTACACGACATAAATCATAGCGGTTGGTGGGCATTACTTATGTGTATTCCCTATGTCGGATTGTTCACGGGTTTTCCGCTCTGGTTATATTTAATGCTTAAAAAGGGGATAATGGGAAAAAATAGAGATTCTCAAACTCATAAAGATATTAATACAAATGAAAGTCCAAAATTCAATTCTGATATTACAAGAAAACAAGAAAAATCCTATGATGACATGAAAGACTTTATTAAGAAAGATCCCAAATTACAATTTATGTATGATATATTGAATTTACAAGCAAATTTAAGTGAAGCATCCGGCACAAATCAAGACATTATGCCTGAAGGATTTGGCGAGTTTGGACATGAGGCTACAAATCCAATACCTGTTTGTACCATATTTGGCAATGATGTTTATCTTAACAGACTTAGAACCTTAGATGGTCAAAAAATAACTTATAATAGAACAAAGTCATTAAATACCAAAAATATCCCGATCGTAGATGAGTATCAGATTTTTTCTGGCACACAGCAGATAGCAACACTTTACATTTGTCCATACAACAAAGCGATATCCAATAAAGCGCCAAAAGGATTTAAACTGTATATTGACCCAAAAGATAGGCAATAACTGTAAAAGGATTAATTATGATTAAAAATTTATACGCGGTTTTAGGGGTAGAACAAGGCGCTGCGAATGAAGATATAAAAAAGGCTTATAGAACACTGGCAAAAAAATATCATCCCGACTTCAATAAAAATGTCAATGCAGAGAAAAAAATGGCGGAAATTAACGCAGCGTATGAAATATTGGGAAATCTTGAAAAAAGAAGTCAATATGATGAGCTTTTACAAAAAGAAATGGATAATTTACTAGAAAGAATTTACAGAGAAAATAAAGATAAAAACGAATATGTATCGCAGCAAAACAATCCAATAATAAAATTATTTAAAATCACTATTGGTATAAGTTTAATTATCATTGCAATTTGTTTAGAAATAGCTTGGCTGGGTCTTTGCTTTGGAAGCGTCTTAATTGGTATTGCCCTGTTAATATTTGCTCCAAAAATTCTGATTCTTCCTTTGTTATTTATCAGCAGTATAGGGCTTGCTTTTATATTATCATAAATTTTAATTTCCAAAACAGTTTTAGTACTATTAAAACATGTACATTATTATCAGAAACGGCAGAATAAAACAATCCAGAGAAATGCCCATGTTAAAGCGTATGCGCCCTCCTCCGTCATTGCGAGGAGTAGAGCGACGAAGCAATCCAAAAATAAAAAAATCAATACATAGAAATCTAAATATTAAAAAATATAATTTCACTCCAAATTTAATTTATTTCATGTTTTTTTAATTGCAATATTTTGATATTTATAACGCTTCGCGTATCTGGATTGTTTCGTCCTGATAGTCCTCGCAATGACGGAGGAAGAGCGTTTTTTTAGTTATGGATTGTTTCGTCCTGATAGTCTTTGTAATGACAGAAAAAATTGTGTCATTGCGAGACATGAAATGTCGCGGCAATCCACACTTTGCATAACAAGAAAATTATTATAGATAATTTTTTTCTATCTCATAGCTGTTGGATTGCTTCGCCGCAAGCGGCTCGCAAAGCAGTTTGTTTGATTTACGCGCTTTGTCTTGTTTTATAAGCCTATTCTTCGTAATAACAGAGGATGTTGTCATCGCAAATAGTGTGCATAATCCGCACTTTCCGTCATGAACGGCAAATTTGCAAAGTAAAAGCATTAACGAGAGAAGGCGGGAATCCAAACATTCCGTCATTGCGAGCGAAGTGCGGCAATCTAATTTAAAAAAACCATTGTTTTATCATATGAACAACACAATTTTGTCATTGCGAGGAGTAGAGCGACGAAGCAATCCAGAAAATAATTAAAAACAACCTAATCTATAAACAATTCCGCCTTTTCCGATATTTTGATAGGTCTTATCATATAAATATTTAATTTTGGTAATTTGGATTGCTTCGTCGCGCTTCGCTTGAAGTCCTCGCAATGACGGAAAGGGGGTTTTATTTTCTGCTTGCCGCAACACTTTATGTCTTACAATGACGAAATATATTTTCCTGTTTTTACGCGCCAATGGGCTTATTTGCCGCTTTTGCAATAATAGCAATGACAAAACATGTTTTCTTGTTTTATGAAGCGCCGAGCGCGCAGGATTCCAACTTTGGTTCGCAAACCAGCGCCGCTTAAACCATTTCCTGTTCCATCAAATAGAGCCGCTTATAAAGCGCGCTATCTGCCATAACTTCCTCATGCGAACCTTGTGCCGCGATTTTTCCGTTTTCCAAAACGATGATTTTATCGGATTTTTCTATGGAGCGGAGTTTATGCGCGATAATCAAAACAGTTTTGCCCTCAATAAGTTTTGACATGGCGCGGCGTATAAGCATCTCATTTTCGGCATCAAGCGATGCGGCGGCTTCGTCCAGTAAAATAATCGGCGCATTTTTCAAAAGAGCGCGCGCGATGGATATGCGCTGTCTCTCTCCTCCCGAGAGTTTCATCGCATTTTTGCCGAGTACCGTCTCATATCCCTGCGGCAGGCGCGATACAAATTCGTCGCA
>JAISNU010000094.1 GCA_031276075.1 Campylobacteraceae bacterium | reverse complement strand
CTCCCAAATTCATCTAACTGCATTTTCTCAATATGTAAAGAACTCATCGGTTCAACTACCGTTCTGCAACCAAAGTGGTAAGGAGGTATGCCAAAGTTAGAAGGAAGTTTTTTAGTCCATAAACCTTTTTGCGATAAGGATAACGAATTTTAACTCTCTCTTACGCTTTTAACGGCTTTTACGAGATTTTTTAATGATGGTATCACTTCGTCCCATTTTCTTGTTTTCAGCCCGCAGTCGGGATTTATCCACAATTTCTCTTTGGGAAAAATCTCCAAAAGCGCCCTTATCTGTTTTGTCATTTCATCAACGCTTGGAATTCTTGGCGAGTGTATGTCGTATATGCCCGGACCGATTTCTTGATTGTAGCCGACTTCTTCAAAAATTTTAAGTATTTTATTACCAGCGCGCGCTGTTTCTATGGATATAACATCGGCTTCCATAGCTTCAATGGTTTTGATAATATCATTAAAGTTGCTGTAGCACATGTGAGTGTGGATTTGCGTTTGCGCTTTTGCACTGCTTACGGCTAATTTAAACGCTTCCAGCGCCCATTTTTCATATATCTGTTTTTTGCTTTTTCTCAAAGGATAACCCTCTTTGAAAGCCGCTTCGTCCACTTGAATGATTTTGATACCTGCGTTTTGCAAGTCCGTTATCTCATCATTGAATGCCAAAGCAAGCTGCCTTGCTACATCGCTTTTTGGCAGGTCGTCGCGGACAAAAGACCAGTTTAAAACGGTAACGGGACCTGTAAGCATTCCTTTTACGATTTTGGAAGTTTTGGATTGAGCGTATGTTATCCATTTGACGCTCATGGGGCTTATCCTCGTAATATCGCCGAAAAGTAAAGGCGGCTTCACGCATCGGCTTCCGTAGCTTTGCACCCAGCCCTCCTGCGTAAATGCGTAACCATTCAACTGTTCGCCGAAATATTCCACCATATCGTTTCTTTCAGGTTCTCCATGCACCAAAATATCAAGCCCGATATCCTCTTGTATTTTCACGCATTCGTCAATATATTTTTTGATGCCGGCTTCATATTCGCTTTCGGAGATTTTACCTTTTTTGAAACTGCTTCTTAAAGCGCGCAATTCATCTGTCTGCGGAAAAGAGCCTATGGTTGTTGTTGCGAGCGCAGGGTAGTTTAAAATCTTTTTTTGTATTTTTATGCGTTCGTTAAAAGGCGACTCTCTTTTTGTGTTTGTGAAAGATTTTAATCTCTCCTGCAAAGCGCTGTTATGAATTTTTGACGAATTTTTTCTTGCGAGAAGGGCTTTTGCATTGTCATCTCTCATGGCTTTCTCTTTTTCGCTCAAAGACTCTTTTTGAAAAATCTTTGATATCAGCGAAACTTCGTCAAGTTTTTCAAGCGCAAATGAAAGCCAGCTTTTTACCTCCGCGTCTAATTTATGCTCATTTTCAAGCGAATACGGCGTATGCAAAAGCGAGCATGAAGTAGAGACGACAATGCGTTCTTTCGGTACGCTTAAAGATATTTTTTCCAAAAGTTCCAAAGTGGCGTTTATGTCGTTTTTCCAAACATTTCTGCCGTCCACTGCGCCTGCTATTAAATATTTATTTTTGATATTTTGTATATTGTCAAGATTCTCTTTTCCATGAACAAAATCAAGCCCAATTCCCCAAATATTGGTATTTGACAATGTTTCAACCACATCTTTATCTACATAGTCAAAATAGCTTGAAACGATAATATCTATTTTTGGCGATACCTTTGAGAGCCTCTCATAAGCTTTGAAAAGATACTCTTTTTGTTCGCCACTCAAATCTGTAACGATTATCGGTTCGTCAAACTGCACAAATACTCTCTCATCTAATGTTGCAATCTCTTTTAAAAGCTGTTCATATACATCCAAAACCGCTTCAAAATGCGTATATACGCCGCTTCCGTCTATACTTTTTGAAAGGCTCAAAAAAGTAAGCGCTCCGATGAGGTTGATTTTTGTTTTTACGCCGAACTCTTTTGCCTCTTTATATTCTTTTATGACTTTGTCGGCATTCAGCGAAAAGCGCGTGGATTTTGATAATTCGGGGACAATATAGTGATAGTTGGTATTAAACCATTTTGTCATCTCCATAGCGGCTCTTGTCTTATCTCCTCTTGCCATTGCGAAATATTGTTTCGTTTTGTCGCCGATATCCGCAAATCTTTGCGGAATTGCGCCAAGAAGCACAATAGTATCAAGCATGCCGTCATAAAAACTAAAATCATTTGAACTTATCAAATCTATATTTGCCTCTTTTTGATATTGCAAATTTTTAAGCCTTAACTCTTTTGCCTGTCTTTGCAGCTCTTTTTCATCTATTTTGCCTGACCAAAATGCTTCAAGTCCAAACTTTAACTCTCGTCCTTTTCCAATTCGCGGAAATCCTGTTATACTGCTTTTTATCATGATATTTTCCTTTCGGTAGTTTGTATTTTTAAAGATTGCATAAGGGCGCATAGGATACATGCCAAAACGCCTATACAGAGGCGGTTAAACTTTACAAAAAATAGCTGCATAAATGCCGATTTACCGTTTTTATCCGCATGTGAACGCATCCATGCAGAAAAGAACATGATATATTTTTTGTAAAATTTTTTTGGTTTCATCAAGAGCGCGCCTTTTTGTAAATTTGACTGTGATATTAGCAAGAGTTTACTTAAATGAGTATTTTAATACAGTCGGCATATTGGAATTTTCTTGAGATTTAATCATTATTTTGATACTCTCCCATTTTTAAAAATTTTACAGGAATACAATGCCTCTTTCACGATTAAATCAAGAACAATACGCCGCCGCGACCGCGCCTTTCGGACACAATCTCATAATAGCAAGCGCAGGTACGGGCAAAACCTCTACAATTGTCGCAAGAATTGCCCACCTTTTGCAAAATGGCGTGAAACCGGAAGAGATTTTACTGCTCACTTTCACAAATAAAGCCGCCGCTGAAATGATAGAACGAACGGCGCGTTTTTTTAACAATGAAACGGTCAAAAGGATAGAAGCCGGCACTTTTCACGCCGTAAGTTACAAACTTTTAAAAAAAATCGGTAAAAATATCATTTTAAAACAACCCAAAGAGCTTAAAATATTATTAAAAGCAATACATGCCAAAAGACGCTTTACTCATATAGATTCAAGCGTCAAACCTTATCAGGCGCAATATTTATACGACCTTTTTTCACTATATCAAAATTCGGAGCTAACTCTTACTTTTAGCGAATGGCTCAAAAACAATGATAGCGAACACAGCGTTTATTTTGATATTTATGAAGATATCTTAGAAGAGTTCCGCGCTGAAAAAGAGGCGTTTTCGTATGTGGATTTTAACGATTTGCTGATATTTTTCCGCGAAGAGTTAAAAAAAGGCAATACGGGGCTTTTTTTCAAAGAGATTTTGATAGACGAGTATCAGGATACAAACTCCCTGCAAGGTTCTCTCATCAAAGCTTTTACATGCGGCAGCGTCTTTTGCGTGGGCGATTACGACCAGAGTATTTACGCTTTTAACGGGGCGAATATAAAGATTATCGGTACATTTAAAGAGCGGTATGCCAACGCCAATATCTTTACGCTTGATAAAAATTACCGCTCATCTCATATGATATTGTCGTTAGCCAACAGAGTCATAGAGAAAAATCCGCGCCTCTATCCAAAAGAGTTGAAAGTAACAAGAGAGGGCGAGTTTGAGACTCCCAAACTGCTTGCTTATAATGAGCTTTTTGAACAGTATCAAGCCATAGCGGAGAAAATCAGCCGTTCAAACAGTGCACATAGCGAAATAGCGGTGATTTTTAGAAACAATTCAAGCGCAGACGGGATAGAAGCAGGTTTAAGAGAGCTTGGCATTAAGTGCAAACGCAAGGGCGGCAATAGTTTTTTTGACTCATACGAAGTAAAGGCTATGCTGGATTTGATGAGTCTTTTTGTCAATCCGAAAGATATGATGGCGTTTATTCATATCTTTGAGTATGCAAAAGGCGTTGGAGCGGCATTTTCAAAAGAGCTTTTCGACGCGCTTTTGGAGATAGGCGGCGGCGATATAAAAGAGGCGTTTTTTAAACCCAAAGATATAGAAAATCCATTTAAAAAGAGGGGTAAAAATACGCAGTTGGGACTATTTGACGATATACATGATACAGGAAGTGTCGGCAGGTTTTATCATCTTGATTTTGAAGAGGCGTTTTTGTCCAATCCGATACTGAAAAATTCGCGTATTAACGAAGAGGCGGCGAAGTTTATCCATAATTTTTACAAATTTTTAAAAGAGAGCCGCATGATAAAGCTGCCGCTTAGCCTTTGCGAGCATGTGATGAATTCGTCTGTTTTTGAAGAGATAGTAAATTTGCTTGCCAAAAAAAGAGGCACGCTTAAAGACGGAAGCGTAGATAGCAAACTTGTAGATGAAGCAAAAGAGAGGATAATGCGAAAAGCTTGGCTTTTGAAAGATTTGGCTAAAAATTACCGCGAGATACCGAGTTTTTTAAATGCCCTCACGCTTGGAAGCAGCGAAATGAGCGAAGGGGAGGGTGTAAATCTTTTGAGCATTCATGCAAGTAAAGGGCTTGAATTTAAAGAGGTTTATGTTGTGGATTTGATGGACGGGCGGTTCCCGAATAAAAAGCTTATGAATATGGGAGGAAGTCTTGAAGAGGAGCGCAGACTCTTTTATGTAGCCGCTACAAGGGCGAAAGACAGACTTTTTTTATCATTTGCCAGATATGACAAAATCAAAAAGATAGAGTATCTGCCTTCGCAGTTTTTAAGCGAAGCGGGATTTGCGAGTTGATACGGCTGTTTTGAAAGATTATTTTCTCAATTTAGAGGATAGATGAAAAGCGAACATGGATTAATACAGTCTATTTTGAAAGATTGCTTTTATCCTTTATTGCGTATAAGTCCTTTTATCCGTCATTGCGAGCTGACGAAGTGCCGTAGCAATCCATATTAAAAAAACAACCATTCCGTCATTGCGAGCCAATGAAATTGGCGCGGCAATCCAAAATTTATAACAATAAAAATATTATCATTATAAAAAAATAAGCATTTTTTCTACATTTGTAATTATGGATTGCTTCGCCATGCTTCGCACTCCTCGCAATGACGGAAATTGATATCATTATCTTGTAAATCCGTCATTGGAAGCGTTGTGCGGCAATCCAGCCATTCTGTCATTCCTACACAGACGAAAATCCAATTCTTCCGTCATTGCGAGGAGTATGGCGACGAAGCAATCCAGAAAACAATATAAAACAATTCAAATATATAAATGAAAAAAACAGTTTCATTTATTATTAATGACACTCTTTTTGTTAATATAATTATGGATTACCGCGCTGACTTTGCTAGCTCGCAATGACGGAAGGAAAGATTTTTGCGTTGTTTGCAGCGGTTATCAATGATAGAAAAAACATTTCGTCATCACGCGCTGTTTTAGAGGAAACATTTCAACAAACTAAAAACGATACTTCTTTTGTTTTCAACAGCTTGCAATAATAGGCAATCATTCTGTCATTCTCGTGCAGGCAGGAATCTAAAAGAAATTAAAAAATACCCATGAGAGAAAATAAATATCCTTTTTTATTCATTTCTTTAGATTGCTTTGTCATGCTTCGCATTTCTCGCAAT
>JAISNU010000092.1 GCA_031276075.1 Campylobacteraceae bacterium | reverse complement strand
CGGCTTGGAATGGAAAGCTTTCCATTTCCCTGCTGAGCTGAGCCTCTAAATCCCCATACGAAAACATCTCCGTTTTCATCAATGTCTGCTCCTGTTGTGATGAGGGAACCTTGGAAAAGAGATGGTTTTTGATTGGATTCAAACGGTTGAAATTCTTTCCATTTGTAAGGTTTTGTCTCGTAACGAAAACTCTCAAGCGAATCTACGATAATACCGTTGCTATTGAAAACTCTAAATAATTTGACATAGTATGGACCATCTATTTGCTTTTGATAAAACGGGTCTGTCGGAACACTTAAATATAGCCTCCGTTCACCCTTTTCGTCAAATGTAAGATAGTGTTCTCTTGTGGTGATTATATTGTCGTCTTTGTCTGTTATTTTATAAGAAAATTCATACTCTCCTGCGACATTAACCAAAACATCTACATCAAGAGCTATAAAGTCGGCTCCTTTATGTTCGTCCAAATCAACCAGATAATCTTCAAAGCTTAATTCATTGACAAACACTACAGGTTTTTCATATTTGTCAAAGTCTTGTGTTTTTAGAGTGTAGTTTGTATTCAAAAGCGTTATAAAATCGCCGTTAGAATGGTAAGCGCTCACTGCATTTAAAACCAAAGTATCCCTGCATCGCATCTTAATAGCATCTCTCAAATCAAGCGACACAATGACTTTTTGTTTGCCCGTTTGCAGATATTTTTTTGTTTCGCCGCTAACGCAACCTGCATGTTGTGCGACAATTATATATTCCCCTGCCTTATTTACTTCAAGCTCCACGCTTACATCAATTGTTTCATACAGACCGTTGCCGTTTGTATCTATGCCTTCATCTGAAAAGTTCTCTCCCGTAAAACGAACAGCCTGCAACGGCAATCCGTCAAGAGAATAGCTTTTTGTGGTGTAGGCGTCTAAAATTCCGCCAACATGTACACCATCGCCCCAATTGTCAGTCATATCAAGCTTAAGTCCCTTCAAATGAAACACGCCGCTTTTGCCATAAGTACTTAATAGTTTTGTATCAAAGCGCAGTTCTATGATATTTTCTCCGACATCTAAAATATCTTTTGTCGTTGCTGTCGCAAACAGTTTTCCTGTGTTATCAGTCAAATATCCTGTTAGTCCATATTGACCAGAATAGGACAAATAAAACTTGACTTTGATACTTAGATAATCCGCAACACCGTCGCCATTTTCATCAACCAAATTGTCTGAAACTCCGCCTATATAAGTATAGTTGCCGAAAGCAAAATAGTTACCTGAGGGAATATATCTATAATCTTCAAAAAATTCACTGTAGTATTGAGGATATTGAGGCGCATCGGCTTTTGCGGCAAAAAGCTTTGCCGCTTTAAATACCGGCTGTGTTTGAGCTCCTGGATTTGCCCAGTCATTGGCAACAATTCCTTTTTGATTATGTCCTTGTGCCATAGCGTAATATTCATTATCACCATATGTAGCATACCCTGGACTTTTACTTACCATACCGCAGCTATCTCTATTAGTTGGACTTGTCCCGACAACGCTTGTTTCATAAAAATCGGGCAGCCAGTCGTCATCTATATATCTGCCGGAAGCATCTCTCGCTTTGAAATTTGGTGTCGGATCATCAGAATCCGATGTTATGCCAATCAACCATACGCCGTTTTTCCAATTGTTATAAGTCCACAGATGCGTCTTTTCATGAACCAATATTTCTGTAACCGAATCAATCCCTTTAGCTCCTCCGAAGTTGCCGCCGGGGCAGTTTGTCTTTGAAGGCACTGCAATGCCGCCGGGATAGTGCTCGCCAGCGGCAATGCCCGATATTATTATTTCACCTGTTCCTAAATATGTCTCGCCATAACCTGAAATACTCTGTTTATATTGTATATTTGTATCTGACAATCCCTGCACAGCATTATTTATTCCCCAATAGTAAAACCAGTTGGGAGCGTAATTGTTTTTACGAGAATCCACATTGTCTTTATCAAAAAATACTTTAAATTCATGTTTTGCAAAAACCTCCTGTTCTTCGCCAAAATCCATTTGAACCGTTCCTGCGAACTCTAAAGTTTTCCCTCCGTAAGCAATATCTTTTGGACCCTCTTCTTTGGCGTATTGGAATGTGATTTTGCAGTTATCTGTCCTGTCGCCCTCTTTTTCCACTAAAGTTTTAGTTGATAAATCGGGAATATTACCCCATTTGCACTCAGTAAATGTATAATTTACTATGGAACCGCCCTCGTCTCGAAGCTCTACTGTCGCAGTAATGTCTTTTCCTGTAACGGGTTCGGGCGTACTGCCGCTGCTATCGGCATAGTCGGATGTTATCTTTATAGTAGCATTAATATTTTTCGGTTTTTCCAATTGCACTGAAAAATCATCTATCGCATACCCTGCGGGTTCATTTGCAATGGTTTGAATTTTCCAAGAGTAAAAAAGCTTATCTGCTGCTTTGATATTGAAATATTCAAATTCGTCTTTTACTGTTGTCGTTTGGGCATCAATTTGACTGCCTTTTTTATCATAAAGATAAAGCCTTACCGTTCTTATTTCATTCATGTAGCCGACACGCATTTTTATAGCACTCGCACCTATTTTTTTTGTTATATTGTCAGGATCAACAAAACTGCCTGATATAGCTCCTTGAAATTGTGGCACTCCTGATAAAACAGGAGCTTTTGAACTGCTTCCATCCCCCGATATAAATGCGCTATTTGGACCAAAAATAATACCAAGATAAGCATACTGATCCGTAATAACAGTACCCATGCCAAATTCGCTGAAAGTTATCGGCGTTGTATAGCTGTTTCCACTTGGCGCTTGTTTGTTTCTTAGAACCCTTAACGGCATTTCATCTTTTGCGCCGTTTATAGAAGTAGAATCCGATATAATCAATTTCGGATCAATACTTTCAGCCGTCAATAGCGTAGCCATAAACCCAACAGCCAACCATAATAAAGCAAAACGCTTTATACAATAAAATTGTTTCATGTTGAATCCTTTAATATATAAAAATATAGAATGATATTGAAAGATTAAATGAAGAGTTTAATCACCTCATTTCCCCTTTTCCCAATTATGTGAAAGATACCATACTTATTATTAATCTTATATTAAAGTATATGGTAAGATATAATAATGAGTACTATTCATAAATTTCTAAGAGTTAATCTTTGAAGTTCTACAAACGCTTGAAATACAGACCATGCGTTATTAACATGACCGTGCCTCATGTTGCCTTGGACAACAAATATTTTAAATTTGGAGCATTTGCAAAAAACGCCAAAGTTTTAGGGGTAGATATAAAATATTTTTTTGAGTAATAAGCACAATTTTCTAAATTTTTGATTGTATTTTTGAAGTGAAAATCCCCCATGAGCGGGGGATTGAAAAAATTAAACTAACTCTATAAAAGCCATTTCGGCTGCGTCGCCGCGGCGTATTCTTGTTTTGATGATTCTTGTATAGCCGCCGTTTCGTTCGAGATATTTAGGAGCTATCTGCGTTATCAATTTTTTTACGGACTCTTTATCCTGCAACACGGCAAATATCGCT
>JAISNU010000081.1 GCA_031276075.1 Campylobacteraceae bacterium | reverse complement strand
TTATAAAATGATATTGCAATTAAAAAACATAAAATAATTTAAATTTGGAGTTGATAATTATATATTTGGATTTATCTATATTGTTTGGTTGATTTTTTTATTTCTGGATTGCTTCGTCGGTCGTTACACTCCTTCCTCGCAATGACGGAGGGGGTGCATGTGCTTTGCATTGGATTAGCGGGAATCATGAAAAAAGGTGTTTATAGTAATGAATGGATTGCTTCCTGCTTTGCAAGCTCGCAGCCGCAATGACGGAGTGAAAGATAGATTTCATGATGAAAGGCGTGGATTGCGTCGCTTCGCGCATCTGGATTGCTTCGTCGTGCTTCGCGCTCCTCGCAATGACGGAAAATGTGCTGTGCCGCTTTGCATGTAGGTAGCGGAAAGACGGGAAAATGAGAATTTTATGAAAAATTCAAAGGATCCATGTCCACTTGTATGAACGGATTGCGCGTTAATAGGGCGGCGAATAAAAGCGGTTTGGCGTTTTCGCTTCTGAGCAGTACAAAATAGCGGTATTTCAGGGCGATTTTTGATATGCCGCATGCTCCCGCGCCCACTATTTCCACATCGGCGTACTCTTTTAAAATTTGCACGGTTTTATCGCAAATCTCTTTTACCTTCGCTTCGTTTTTATGGGAGATTAAAAGCCGCATGAGCTTTTTAAACGGCGGATAAAGCCCCTCTCTGAAACTTTTTTCATACTCTAAAAAGGAGTCGTAATCGTTCATATATTTTCTGAAAAAATCGCAGTTTTTGCTCTGTATAAAAACGCTCCCTCTCTCTTTGCGTCCGCTTCGCCCTGCTATTTGAATAGCAAGCGAGAGCGCATGTTCACGCGCTTTGAAATCATTCATAGCAAGAAGCGAATCAATGCCCATGACGACAGAAAGCCCCACATTATGGTAATCATGACCTTTGCTAAGCATTTGCGTACCGACTAAAATATCAATTTCGCGCGATTGAAAACTTTTCAAAACTCTATTTAATTTCGCATCTGTCGCGATCTCGTCCTTATCAAATTTTTCAATTTTGCAAGAGGTGAAAATTTCGCGCAATTTGTCCGTAACTTCCGCCGTGCCAAGACGCACAGCTTCCATAGTTTCGCTTCCGCACGCAGGACAGCGCGGCAAAATACGCTCGGTAAAATTGCAATAGTGGCATTTAAGGGCGTTTATATTTTTATGCAGGCTCATGGCTACGGAGCAGAACGGGCACTCTATATTTTTGCCGCATACTTTGCATGTAATATATTTAAAATGCGCGCGGGTAGGCAGAAAAACGATAACCTGCTGTTTTTTCGCCAAAGCGGCAGCGATCTGTTCCAAAAGAGCCGAAGAGAGTTCGTTGTGCGCATTTTCGTAAATTATCTCTTTATCGCTTTTAAAAAATGTACCTTTGAGCCTGAAATACGGGATTTTAAGAACCGCCGAAAGGCTTGGCGTGGCGCTTCCCAAAACTACTTTTATATCCTCTTTCGCGCCCGTCATCAGACTTACATCTCTTGCGTTGTAGCGCGGCGCGGAGTTTGATTTGTAGCTTTCGTCATGCTCTTCGTCCACGATAATCAACCCCAGATCGTAAAACGGTAAAAAAAGAGCCGAACGCGCGCCTATCACGACTCGTATTTTGCCCTCATGCAGCGCCGATAAAATTTCGGATTTTCTTTTTTTTGTAAGTTTGGAGTGCCAGACAGCTGTCAAATCGCCGAAAAACGCCCTCAAACGCATTTCAAGCTGCGGAGTAAGTCCGATTTCGGGCAGTAAAAAGAGTGCGTTTTTGCCGCATAAGAGCGTATTGCAGATGAGCGCGATATATATTTCACTCTTGCCGCTTCCCGTGTCGCCGAATATCAATGACATTTTATGCGATTTGGCAAATTCAAACGCTTTTTGCTGTTCAGCCGTAAGCGCGGGCGGGGCAATAGCAAGCTTTTCAAAAGTGCGTTTTTCGCTCTCATGAGGCGTAAAAAGCCCTAAGGCAAGACCTAAAGACGCACTGTAATATTCGGATATAAATTTTGCCCGTTCAAGTTCGGCAGAGGTAAAAAAGCGCGCCGTTACTTCGCTTATAAATTGACACTCAAAAGGCGGCTCTTCTGCGGCTTGCACGACAACGCCGAAAACTTCCTTTGTTTTCAGCGGAATTTTGACGACATACCCGCTTTGTATCTGCTCATGAGCGCAATATGTCAAAGGCTCAATGGAAGAGCCGAGAAGAGCTACGCGATAAAAAAACACTTACTGCGATAACTTACTGCAAAGCTGCCCTTTTGTACTATTCGCAGCGCCATTAAAACCTATGCAGGTAAACACGCCTGTGGTAGAGTTGTACTGGAACGCTACGGCGTTATTTTCTGTCGTAAAGGTATATCCATTATCGGTTTGCCTCCATCCGGATTCGCCTGCGGCGGCAGCTTTAACAGGATAGTCAAGAACCGCGTTAAACAGTCCCGCGCCGCCTGCTGTGGTCAAATTGTCAGGAAAAGAAGCGTTTCCCGCTAAAAGGTTCTGGCTTCGTATCGTAACTATAGAGCTTCGTATCGCAGATATATCCGCTTTGCCTTTGGCTAACACCGCATCGTCTCTTGATGCCGCAAGCCTTGGCACGGCGATAGAAGCCAATATGCCCAATATCACTATAACAAACACTAACTCAACCATTGTAAAAGCAGAGCGTTTCATTATAAATCCTTTTTATAAATAAAAAAAGGGAGGAGATGACTCCCACCTCCGCCCTTGTTTTTAGACTCTGAAAATTAATTTGTTAAATTAATTCCATTGAACTCTTCTGCCTGCCATAGGAACAGTCTGGTTTGTAACATTCATATCTCTTACGAGCATGCGAACTACACCTGAAGGGGCAGGGTTAAGTTGTATTACCAACCAAGGTTCAGCACCAGGGTCAGCTGTGAATGTTGTATCGTTATCGGCCATTGAAGTATTACCAACACCTGCACTAAGAGGAGTGCAGTTTGTGCCAAGAATTACATTTGCAGCAACTGAGTTTATAGGAGCAGCGCATAATGCAGCTCGTATAGTACCCGCACCATCATTATAAGTATAATCTAGATCAGCGGGGTTGGTTCTCTGCCAAAGTGTAGTATCTATACTTATAGCATCTTCAATGCTAACCTGTCTTTGTCCCTGATACCAAGCAGGAATAGCCTGCGTCATTGTGCCGATATCCTGTTTCAAAGATACCGCTCTCGCATCATCTCTTGATGCAGCCAATCTTGGAATCGCGATAGATGCCAAAATACCTAAAATAACGATCACGAAGACCAACTCAATCATAGTAAAACCGCGTCTCATGGGAGACTCCTTAAAAATGAATTTGTCAATACACTTATTGACATATTGTGATTGTACTCTTTGTAATATTAAAAAAAACTAAATTGCTTCAGCGCCTGCCTTATGACGGACTCTCTTGCGAAATACTGCCGCTCGCATAAAAATAACAAAATGGATATGGAAATCCTTACAAAGCGGTCAAGTCCCAACGCCGTCAAACGAGCATATGGATAACAAAATAGATATGAAAATGGCAAAAAATGAATGGCTGTTTTCTATGGCTCCCATAAATACGGGTATAATGATATTTTCCGTCATTGCGAGCCTCCTTTCCGTCATTGCGAGCGAAGCGTCGCAATCCATAAAACCACTTTTCCAACATTGCAAACCAAGCTTTTCATATGTGCTTTTGTTTAACGCCCCTTCCGTCATTGCGAGGAGTGTAGAGACGAAGCAATCCATAATATAAACAAAAAGCAATTATCCACTTTTATATAATGACACTTTTTGTTATTGTGAAATATAGATTGCCGCGCTTTGCTCGTAATGACGGAAGGGGCTGTGTCATTGCGAGCCAATGAAATTGGCGAAGCAATCCATAATAAAAAACAAAGCCATCTCTTTCTCCCACTAATTCCGTCATTGCGAGCCGCTTGCGGCGAAGCAATCCAGAAAGCATTGCAATTAAATACTAATATAGTAAAACTTATTCTAAGATATCCGAAAAGGTGGAATTGTTTATAAATTAGGATGGTTTTTAATTATTTTATGGATTGTGTCGCTTCGCTCGCAATGATGGAAGGGAATGATTTGCAATGGATACCTGTTTTTCACAAGTATGACATATAGGCAGAAATGGATTACTGCGGCACTTCGTGTCTCGCGATGACGGAGAGAGGCGCATGTATTTCGCATGAAGTTGCGGGAATGATAAAAAGGGGCGTTTGCAATAATGAATGGGTTGCTTCGCCGCAAGCGGCTCGCAATTACGGAGGAGGTTGTGTCATTGCAAGCAAAACAACGCAATCCACACACGAAGCGTTATAAAATAATATTGCAATTAAAAAACATAAAATAATTTAAATTTGGAGTTGATAATTATATATTTGGATTTATCTATATTGTTTGGTTGATTTTTTTATTTCTGGATTGCTTCGTCGTGCTTCGCGCTCCTCGCAATGACGGAAGGGAATGATTTGCAATGGATACTTGTTTTTCACAAGTATGACATATAAGGAGA
>JAISNU010000117.1 GCA_031276075.1 Campylobacteraceae bacterium | reverse complement strand
TTATCAAGATACAAAAAATAATCTCTATCACCTATATATTGCAATATCGGTCTTGTAAATCCAGCGTATCTCATGTCTTCATCAAATGCAATATAATCTTCCAAATTTGTTACTTTAGTGGCGTTAAGATCCTCAAAAAAGAGTTTTCTATATCCAGCTCCATGATTGTCTGCTTCAAGCCTATACTCTGGGTCAAATCCTGACAGTATGACATCATGCCAATTTTCGTTTGTCAGCTCGTCAAGTATATAGTAGCCAATCTCTATTTTTCTGTCTCTATAATCGCAATATGATAGCCCAAACTTATAGCATTTAAACTCTGTAAATTTTTTATGCAAAACAACTTTTTTATCCATAAATTGAAGTATTGCTCTTGTAGCTTTTTCTTTAAAAGGTAAAATTCTGTTTTCACTAAGACAATATCCTTGTTGATATTTGTTGTAACCAATACTTGTAACGATTTCAAATCCATATTTATTTGAG
Organism: Campylobacteraceae bacterium; assembly: GCA_031276075.1. Taxonomy (GTDB): domain Bacteria; phylum Campylobacterota; class Campylobacteria; order Campylobacterales; family Campylobacteraceae; genus JAIRKW01. The sequence goes on along the minus strand of JAISNU010000117.1, from coordinate 2,200 downwards.
TAGTTTGGAACGGTTTTTATATTAAAAGCCAATGCAGCAATAAATATTAAAATAATTAAAAGTATGATTTTTTTCATACCATTTTCTCCTCATTAGATAAATGTTTGTAACCTCTTTAGCTGTCAATACCGCCATTGTGAGCTTAAAATCGCTTTATCATTTGCAATTTTTCACAATACAACGCTGCCATGTTCGTCAAATGAAAAAAACGACTGTTTTATCGCGTGTTTGTTTTGATTTAGCGCGCTTATGGTTTTTAATTCCTCCGCGCTTAATTCAAAATCAAAAATATCCGCATTTTCTCTGATGCGCTGTGCATGAGATGATTTTGGTATCGGGATAATATTGTTTTGCAGATGCCATCTAAGGATAATTTGCGCGGGAGTTTTGCCATATTTTGTGCCTATCTTGACAAGCTGCGGATCTTTTAATATTTTAGCGCGTCCAAGTGGCGAATACGCTTCTACGGCGATGCCTTCCTGCGTGCAAAATTCGCGTAAAGAAGTTTGAGTGATAAACGGCGAAATCTCTATTTGATTAACCATGGGCGGCACATGAGCGTTTTTATAAATCTCATTTATATGAAACTCAGTGAAGTTGCTTACGCCTATTGCGCGCGTTAGACCCTCTTCGTAAAGCCGTTCCATAGCGCGCCAAGTATCGGCAAATCTACCCTTTACAGGCCAATGCACAAGATACAAATCCACAAAATCAAGCCCCAGCTTTTTAAGACTTATCTCGCAGGCTTTCAAAGTCGTATCGTAGCCTTGGTCGTCGTTCCAAACTTTTGTGGCGAGAAAAAATTCATCGCGGCGGAAATCTTTCAATCCTTCGCCCACGCCTTCTTCATTGCCATAAACGGCAGCGGTATCTATCAGCACATAGCCTGACTCCAACGCTTCATGAACGGCATTAGCAGTATCTTTTCCGTTATTTATCTGCCACACGCCAAGCCCAAATCGCGGCATTTTCACGCCGTTGCTTAAAGTTACGGTACTTTTGATATTCATTTTTGACTCCTTTTTTTGTAATTATATAATATTAAAAGCAAAATATCTATATTTTAAGCATTTAAAGTAAGATAAAATTTTAAGTTCGTCTATTTGGCGCTTTAAAACGAATAACCATTTTGTTTAAAATTTTCTAAAATAGCTTTTGCTAACGCGGTTGATAAAAGAGTTGGTACAGTATTGCCAATTTGCAGATTTTTATCAGAACGAGTTCCATAAAATTGATAACTGTCGGGAAAACATTGCAATCTCGCACCTTCGCGGGTAGTTAAAGCCCGCGCAGCTTTTGGGTGGATACATCTTGATGATGAAGGAGTACCGATATCCGCACAAGAAATTGAAATGGCAAACAATCCCGAAAACTTAACGGAGATGAGGCTGATAGACTGCTATTTTCGCGCCTCTCAAAAATGACAAGAGGACTGAACGCTGTGAAGGGCGAAGTTATTGCAAAACTTACCGACAACCGCAAAGAAGCAATATGTTATATAACATGGGGACAAAAAACCTCTTAGAATTTAGAAGAATGTGGACGGCGCTTGAACGGGCGGATTACGCAAAAGCGGCGGACGAGATGAAAGACAATAGATGGTATTATCAGGTCGGAGATAGGGCAAAAAGACTGATAAACAAAATGATAGAGGGCTAAAGTCGTTCTACGCTTACACCATAGCAATATACAGTTTCTTGCCCAATACATTTATAGCTGATTGCAATGTGTCCAAAGTCAATGAGTTATTATCTGGATTTAAAAGGCGATTAACTGCCGCTCTGCTTGTATGCATCATTTCAGCCATTTTGGTTTTTCATCTCTTGTTCTAACTGATAAGCGATTACTCTTTTTATCACCATATCGTTTACCTCGTTGAAAATACCCTCATCTTTTAAAAACTCGTCAAAATCGCTTTTCATGTTTTTCTTTAGTTTCATTTTATCTCCTTTGCTCTTTTTATGGCTAAATCAATCTCTTTTATAGGCGTCTTTTGCGACTTTTTTATAAAGCCGTTCAGTAAAATCATATATTCGTCAATAAAAATAACTCTTGCTATCTCTGATATATTGCTCTAACCTCATACAAGTTATCCTCTAATTTCCTGCAAACAGGCATACCAATAGGAAAGCCATACTCAACTGTCTTAATGTATTCCCCAATCTTTTTTCTATCTTGCTTGTCTAAAGAATATAACCAT
>JAISNU010000106.1 GCA_031276075.1 Campylobacteraceae bacterium | reverse complement strand
AGCTTTACGGCTTTTTTATTAATTATTGGTTTTATACATGCAGACGCTATTCGTTTTGAGGGCGATATGAGCGAAAATATACAAAATCTTAATTTTGCAAATTATTATGCAAATAACGGCGCGGCAAATATGACGCTGTATTTACAATGACGGAAGGGGGCGTTCGCCATGCTTACAATGACAAAAAAATCAATTACCGTATCAGTCCGCTACACTCCTTCCTCATAATGACGGAATAGGGGGGGCGTTTTTTGGATTATTTCACACTCTTTGTAATGATAAAAAAATGGATTATGTAATTGAAGTAGAATAAAAAAACAGCTTGTGAATTTACGAAGCAAAATGTATTATAAATATTGCATTACAACGCTTGTTTCGGTTCGGCCAATTTCCTTCATTATAAATGTAAGTTTATGAAGCAGCAATCCATACTTTGTAACAACAAAAGTATCATTGGTAATAAAATAAAGCCCTCTTGTAGCTTGCATACCTGTATCGTTTTATATTATTTTTCTGGATTGCTTCGTCCTGCTTCGCTTCGCTCGCAGTCCTCGCAATGACGGATTATAATAATATAATTCTAATACAACGCTTATGTCGGTTCATGATAAAAAATATAAATATTAAGATTATCTATTTATATTTCATTAAGATGTTTCAAAGCAGGCTTTTAGCGGCAGATGATCCGAAAAGCCTCTAAAATTTCCTTTCGGCGCGTTTTTGGAGTCAAGCAGATATTTCTCCTTGAAAACCGAAAAACTTTTTTTCGTATATCTAAGCCCCGTATCTCCTAAAAGCGGCTTTGAGAGCAAAATCCTGTCAAGAATATTGCGTTTGGTTTTATACACATAATTCCATTGGTTCTTTTTTGGCAGTTCGTTCCACAAATCATAAACTTCGTCCCTCAAAGCCTCTTTTAGCGGCGAATTTTCATAATCTAACATATTAAAATCGCCGATTAATATACTCTTTTTTTCGCCGCCGTTTTTCATATAATGCGCCAGCGCGTTTGAATATGCTTCGCGCGTGGAGTTTGGATTGTTCAGTGATGGAAAATGGTTTACAAAAACGCTGAAAATCTCTCCGCCCGCTTTTATTTTTACATGCAAAATGGGTCTGAATTTTTCGTATCCTTTCAGTGAAAAACTCTGCGTTTTTACTATTTCGTATTTTGAGATAATTCCAAGCCCGACAGCGGCATTTTTATTTTTACTAAAAGCGTGATAGCTAAATCCAAGTTCGTTTTTTAGCCGTTTTAGCAAATCCTCGTTTTCAATCTCCTGCAAAGCTATAATATCGCTTTTCAAATCTTTCAAAACTTTAAGCGTATTTTCAAATTTATTTTCCGCTTCCTCTTTGCTCCATCCGTATTTTGATAAAATAAACTCTTTGTATTCCGTACCGTCATTTTTGGCGTCAAAGAGATTTTCAACATTATATGTCGCCGCGCAAAACTCTTCCGCGTACAGCCAAAACGCGCAGAAAATACAGAGCAATATTTTCAATTTTTCGCCTCCATAGGTAAAAACTGCTTTTTTTCATCGTCATAATACTCAAGCTCGCATGTCTCTATTTTATAATACCAACCTCTTAAAGAGAGTTCGCCTTCGTCTACTTTGCGTTTTACTTCCGGGTAAGTCAATAAACGGTTTAGCTGAAATAAAACGGATACCTTTTCGGTAAGTTCAAATCTTTTGGACAAATCCAAGTCATCGGACGAATTTTTACCGACATACTCTTTTGCCTCGTTTGCAAGCTCCAGCCATTTTCTTACATGTATGAGATTTGCGCCCACAGGTATTTCGTAAACGCCGTCTATCGCCCCGCAGTGCGAATGCCCGCAGACAATAATTTCGCTTACTTTCAAAACCGAAACGGCGTATTCTATGCCTGCCGCCGTTGCGTGGTATTCGTTGTCCGGTGCGAAAGGCGGAATCATATTGCCTATATTTCTGATGACAAAAAGTTCTCCGGGTTTTGAGTCCGTAATAAGCGACGGATCAACTCTTGAATCGCTGCAAGCTATAAAAAGCACTTTCGGATGCTGTCCATTTTTGACCAAATCCAAAAATTTATTAGGATGTTTTTTAAATTTCGCCTCGCGAAACCGTTCAAAACCGCTGATAAGATTATTTATATCCATCTATCTTTTTCCTTTCCGATATTTTATCGTTACGCTTGAACCTGTCCGCGTTTCAAAGCGTTTATCTTTTAGCTCCGTCTGATTTTTCATCATCTAAACTATGACCGTACGCATATTCTTATTTGCTCTATTTTAAAAACCATCGAACCGTAAACTTCTTTGAAAGCAGTTGCCGTACTTATTGTATATCGCCAAAGCGTAGCATAAATACGATAATGGATTTTTCATATTTTATTCTTATTTAAAACTTTTTGCCGCATTGGCTCCCGAGCTAAACGCCCATTGCAGATTATATCCGCCAAGTTCCCCGCTTACATCTAAAACTTCGCCTATAAAGTATAATCCTTTTTGTAGTTTACTCTCAAAAGTTTTCGGATTTATTTCATCTGTTTTAACTCCGCCTTTTGTGATTTCGGCTTTACCAAAACCAAATGTTCCCGCTATGGGCATCAGATAATTTTTCAACAAAACTATCTTCTCTTTTTCAAAATTCGAGTAAGATTTCATGGGTTTATCCGCAATGCCGCATGAGTAAAGATATGCTTTGATAAATCTTTTGGGCGCAGGAAAAACAGATGTCGGCTGCCTTTTTTCATTCCAAAAATGGCTATACATATTAACATCCAAAAAAGGCAGAAAATCCACGCTTATCCTGCCTTTATCCCATCTTAACGAAGTATTTAAAACAACAGGTCCGCTGATGCCAAAATGCGAAAAAAGCATATCGCCTTCATATGCAAAATCATCATATTTTATTTTTACTCTCATGGATATTCCGCTAAGCTCTTTCATCCAAAACTGCTCTTTTTGCAAAGTCAAGCCCACAAGAGCGGGATTTGGCGTTTTAACTTCATGGGAAAATTTTTTAGCCGTTTTAAAGCCTATATCGCTTGCGTTAAGCTGCGGAAAACTAACTCCTCCGCTTGCAATGACAAGCTTTTCGGATATTATGCTCTCTTTATCGGTATGTGCGATAAAACTGTCTTTTGCAAACTCCACATCCAAAACTTTGCTTCCAAACAAAAATTTATGGTAAGAGTTTGCAAGCGCAAATGCTGATAAAACCTCTTTTGAACTGCTGCAAAAATATTGTCCGTTTTCTTTCATGATCGGAAAAACGCCATATTTTGCGAAAACAGCAAGCGTATCGGAAGAATTAAAACTATCCAAACTTTTTTGTATAAACGCTTCGTCTCCAAGATAATTTTTTGCGCTTATGTATTTATTTGTCAAGTTGCATTTTCCGCCGCCTGAGACTTTAATCTTTGCGCCGATATTTGAATTTGCGTCTATAAATAAAAGCTGCTTTTTACAATGCGCTCCGAACATCAGCGCGCTTGCTCCGGCTCCTATAACCAAAATGGTCTGTTCTCTTTAAAAATATATATGTTTCTCTGCGCTTTGGGCATAATGCGAAGATACGGTATATTTACATGCGGCAGCGTATTTAATATATATAAAATTGCATCTGCAACATCTTTTGCTTCGAGGGCTTTGTATTTTGCGTAAACTTTATCCGCTCTCTCTTTATCGCCGTCAAACCGCACAAGCGAAAAATCCGTCTCGCAGTTTCCGGGAGCTACGCATGAGACTTTTATATCCGTATCCACAAGGTCTAAATTCATAGCGTCGCTCAATGCCCTTACGCCGAATTTTGTGGCGTTATAGACATTGCCTCCGGGATATGTCTGCCAGCCGGCAGTTGAACCTATATTTATTATATGCCCTTCGCCCTTTTGTATCATCAACGGTAAAAACGCTCTTGTAACATACAAAAGCCCCTTCAAATTGGTGTCTATCATAGTATCCCATTTATCCGTAAAGCCCTCCTGCACGCTCTCAAGTCCCAGAGCAAGCCCTGCGTTATTTATCAAAAAATCAGGTACTGTTTCTGTTGCTTTTACATCTTCAAACAATAATTCAACGCTTTTTTTAACGCGCACATCAACAGGATATATATGCACTTTGATATTGTGATTTTTTTCAAGTTCCTGCGCTAAAATTTTTAGTTTTTCTGCGCGCCTTGCCGTTAAAATCAGATTGCATCCATCATGCGCCAATGCTTTTGCGCTTGCTTCGCCTATACCGCTGCTCGCACCCGTTATAAGCCCCCACTTATCTTTAACTCTGCTCATCTAAAACTCCTCGTAATTTTGTCTGATAGCTTCATATAAAACTATACCTGCAGCCACTGCTTGATTTAAACTTCTTCCGTTTTTGCCCATAGGGATTGTTATCGCATTATCCCAATTTTTTTGCATGAACTCCATCGGAAGACCTGTCGACTCTCCTCCAAAAAATAAAAAATCCCCATTTTTGTAATTTGCCTGAAAATACGGCTTTTTGCTCTTAGTCGTAGTAAAGAAAAAACGCGCGAAATTTTCCGAATATATTGATAAAAATTCGTCCAAATTCTCCCACACTTTTAAATCCAAAAGCTTCCAATAATCAAGTCCTGCCCTTTTGACCATCTTATCGCTAATCTCAAAACATGCAGGTTTTATTATGTGCAGCCTGCAATCGGTATTGACGCAAAGCCTGCCGATACTGCCTGTGTTTTGCGGAATTTGCGGAGATAATAAAACTACATTAAACATCAAAAAATTACGGTTTTATTTTTATGGACAAAGATTCTATCTTCCAGCGCCAAATCAAGCGCGGTTGATAAAACCACCTTTTCTACATTTCGTCCCGCGCGCTGCATATCTTTCCAGTCAAACTCATGATTTACCGTGATAACATCTTGAGCTATTATGGGACCCTCGTCAAGGTTATTATTTACAAAATGAGCCGTTGCGCCGATGATTTTAACTCCTCTTTCATAAGCTTGCCTGTAAGGATTTGCACCGATAAAGGCAGGCAAAAACGAATGATGGATATTGATGATTTTCTCTTTATACTGTTCTACAAAACTGTTTGAGAGTATCCTCATATATTTTGCCAAAACTATAAAATCAAGATTGAATTTTGCCAATATTTCCAAAACCATCTTCTCATGTTCTTCTCTTGACAAATTCTCATGAGAAGCGCAAAAAAACGGTATTTCAAACTTTTGCACAAGCTCTTTCAAGTCGTCATAGTTACTGATAACAGCAAGGATATTTGCGTTTAATTCACCTCTGAAATGCTTTAAAAGTATATCGCCCAGCACATGCGACTCTTTTGTTGCCATCAAAACTATATTTTTTTTATCTTTAAGTCTGATATAAATATTTGCCCCGTTTGGCAGCACAGCTTCAAGTGTGCCCAAAAACTCATTTTTATTTATTTCACCGCTAAGTTCTGCTCTCATGAAAAATTTACCGTGTTCTTTATCTACAAATTCATCGTTTTTTACGATATTAAGCTTATATTTAAATACAGCGTCTGCTACTCTGTATATCAGTCCTTTTTCATCTTGACAATCAATTTTTAAGATATATTGGCTCATAAATTGCTCCGTAAATTTGAAGAGTATTGTAGCAAAATGCCGCTTAATTGTTTAAAACTACATATTATTTCACAATTATAAAGCTGCTAATAAGCGTAACAATCCATACTTGCAATAACAAAAAAGTGTCAAATTTACAATATATAAAGGTGTTAATAAGTAAATAAGAATTATCATTTCTATAAAATACTTAAAAGGAAGTGTCATGAATTATCTAAAAGCATTTTTACTGTTGGTCGCAAGCGCTGCTATTTTATCGGCGGCGGAATCTTTAGCGCAAAAAGCGTCAAAACAACGCTTGGAACCTATACCTGCGGATAGGCAAGCGCTTTTCTCCTATATAAATGATGAAAATGACCCAATAACCGACGATAAAGTTGAACTTGGTAAAAAACTCTATTTTGACCCGCGCATTTCAAAAAGCGGTATTATCAGTTGCAATACCTGCCATAATTTGGCTTTGGGCGGCGTAGACGGTGTAGAAACTTCAATAGGACATTTATGGACAATGAATCCAAATTATTTGAATGCTCCAACCGTTTACAATTCCGTTTTTAATAAAGTACAGCTTTGGGACGGCAGAAGTTCTCATCTTGAAATTCAGGCTCAAGCGCCTATACAATCCGAAGCTGAAATGGCAGCTTCAAGCGAGCTTGTAGTAGCCCGTATTGTATCAATTCCCGAATATGTAGCGGACTTTAAAAAAGCTTACGGCAATGATGTAAATATCACATTTGAGAAAATTGCGGGCGTTATCGGCGTATTTGAACGCACGCTTATTACTCCGTCGCCTTATGATGATTTTCTAAACGGCGATGAAAAAGCTTTAAGCAAAGCGCAAAAAGAGGGATTTGAAGTATTTTTAAAAAAAGGCTGCGCAAAATGCCATTACAGTATAGCTTTGGGCGGAACCATGCAGCCGTTTCAAGTCGCTGCGAAATACAAATTTATAGAGTTGGGAGATTTTAGAGGCGATAAATACGGTATGGTTAAAACCCCAACTTTAAGAAATGTTGCCGAAACAGCCCCATATTTTCACAATGGACAAATATGGAGCTTAAAAGATGCCATAAAAGAGATGGGAAGCGTACAGCTCGGAATTAAAATTTCAGATAAAGAAGCTGATAAAATGGTAGAATTTATGCACTCATTAACAGGCAGAAAGCCGACCATTACTTATCCGATACTACCGCCAAGTACAAATAAAACGCCAAAACCGGATATGAATTAAAGTCAAATAATAAAGAATATAGCGATGTTTTAGCTTATGCAGGTGAATGGGATATAATAGGTAAGGTGGTCGCAAGACTTAAAGTCGGTAGTTTGTTTCAATTGAGGTAAGAATATGAAAAATGAAGAAGAATACAAAGAAGCGATAGAATGGGTTAAAAACTCAGGCAGAATAATAATAATAAACATAGTAGTTTGGGTTAGCAGGGCAATAAAGTTTAGTAAAAAATGGATTGTTGCTGAAATCTTATTTTGTATTTTTATTAGTTTTGTTATAGGAGCTATTTCAGAAGGCTCCCATAATGTGCGCCATGCTAAGCCATACATATCTATGGCTATCATTGCTCTTATATTTTTCGTTTCTTATCTTGCCAAACGCCTAAAAAACAAGGGAGAATAAAAATTGTCAAAATAGCCTCAAACCTCGTTCCCACCGACATTTAAAGCACTTCACTTTTTAAATTATTTAGAGAATAATCCTCTGACTATGATGGCTACAATGGCGAATATTTCAACAAAAGTGCCTAAAATAGGGCGATATGATACCCTAAGATTTTTGGGTTGTCATTTTCTAATTTTCTGTGTCCAAATTTGTGTCCAAAACACTCTTTTAAATCACTCAAAATAACAATAACTGATGAAAGTGACTCTGATAATAGGCTTTATCGCTATTTAAAGCAATTTAAGCTAAAAAAGCTTTTTAACTTACTGCCCGTATTTTAGGGCTTCCCAACGCTTCTGTGTCCAAATTTGTGTCCTTTCTGGATTGCTTCGTCAGTCGTTACACTCCTTCCTCGCAATGACATACCTTTTCCGTCATTGCGAGCTGACAAAGTCGGCGCGGCAATCTATTAATTTGTAATAATAAAAAGCATATTTAGAAAAATAGAAATCATTTTTTTATTTATAACTATGAATTGCGTCGTCGTGCTTCGCACTCCTCGCAATGACGAAAAGGGTACAATTGCTTCGTTGCTCTGCTTTTTGTAATGGTGGAAAGAAAATGACTGACAAAAAGATGTATGTAACCATGGAAAACAGAGTTTCTGCGCGGAATCCATGAAGGAAAAAACATATTTCGTTGTTGTGAGTGCGGCAAAAAACTATCTCTCCGTCATTGCGAGCTTGCGCAGCAATCCATAATTTAGAATAATCAAAAATACAATTGATAATATATAAGAGAGCTTTTTTATTTACATGTATGGATTATTTTTTTAATTTTATGAATTGCTTCGTCATACTGTGTATTCCTCGCAATGACGAAGTGTGATTTTTTGTTTCACAAACTTCTGTTTTTATGGAAGCGGCAAAGAAAGTATTTTTCAGATTGTTTCGTCCTGCCGCGCTTCGCTTCGCACTCCTCGCAATGACGGAGGAAGAGAATTGCCGCGCCACCTAATCAATGACGGCTTGCTGTGATATAAGATTTAACTAAAAAGTCTTTTAATCAAAAAAATTAGATTTTATTCATTTATCAACAAAGTAGTACTATAATAAAAACTTTAAATAAAAAATTAAAGTGAAATTATGGCAAAGATTGCAATTGCAGGCACAGGGTATGTAGGTCTTTCCAATGCTGTTTTATTGGCTCAACATAACGATGTAACGGCGTTTGATATTGATGCGTATAAGATTGGATTGTTAAATAGCAAGCGTTCGCATATAGACGATGTCGAGATAAACGAATATCTTAAAAATAAACCGCTGAATTTAAAAGCAACGCTTAATAAAAAGGAGGCTTTTAAAAATGCCGATTTTGTTATCGTTTCCACTCCTACCAATTACGACCCGCAGAGCAATTTTTTTGACACAAACTCCGTAGAGTCCGTTATTAAAGATATTGTCGCTATAAATCCCGCCGCCGTTATTATCATCAAATCCACCGTTCCCGTAGGTTTTACAGAAAAACTGAAAAAAGTGTTCGGATATCAAAATCTCATATTTTCGCCGGAATTTTTACGCGAAGGCAAAGCTCTTTATGACAACCTTTATCCAAACAGGATAGTTATAGGCGAGCGTTCAAAAAGGGCGCAGGATTTTGCAGATTTATTAGTACAGGGAGCCGTGAAAAAAGACATTGCCGTGCTGCTTACAGACAATACCGAAGCCGAAGCCATAAAGCTTTTTTCCAATACATATCTGGCTATGAGAGTGGCATTTTTCAACGAGCTTGACACTTACGCATCTACGCATGGACTTGATACTAAGCAGATAATAGAAGGCGTGAGTTTAGACCCAAGAGTGGGAAATTACTATAACAATCCCTCTTTTGGTTACGGCGGATACTGTCTGCCCAAAGATACAAAGCAGCTTCTGGCTAACTATAAAGATGTCCCGCAAAACCTCATCTCTGCGATAGTGGAGTCAAACCGCACGCGAAAAGATTTTATAGCTGAAGAGATATCGAAGTTAAATCCCAAAACAGTCGGCGTGTACAGGCTTATCATGAAAGCAGGCTCCGATAATTTCCGAACTTCGTCTATTCAAGGCATCATGAAGCGCATCAAAGCAAAAGGCGTTGAAGTTGTAGTATATGAACCTGTTTTGAAAGAGAGCGAATTTTACCGCTCAAAAGTCATAAACGATTTGGACAAATTTAAACAGCTCTGCGATATTGTCATCGCGAACCGTATCACCAAAGATATAGAAGATATACGCGAAAAGGTATATACGCGCGATCTGTTCGGAAAAGATGCGTGAATAAAATCTTTAACAAACTTAGATTTAAATGGTATTTTCATAAAGCGCTATATGCCAAAGCTTTGGCATGTCTTGACAGATATCCATGTAAGGGCGATGAACTTTGGGCGTGTTATTCGCTTGGCATGTACGATACTGCCGCGAAAGGTTCATGGGACGGATGCTGTTTAAAAGGCGGTTTTGCTTTTTGCGTATCGCTGGCGGCTGTGGGACGGTTTGAAGAGGCAGAAAATACGGCGGTTTTGCTTGAACGGCTGCGCGGGTTTGACAAATGCAGAGATAAATTCTCCCTCGCCATAGCTTTATATATGCCCTCATTAGCATTGCGGATCACTAAAAGTCCGCGCCTTTTAGCCGCGATATCGGCGCAGACGGACAGGCAAAAAGCTGCACGGCTGCTTGAGGGTTTACAAATAGAAGGCGAATTTCATCTTTTAAAAAGCAATATTCTTGCCTCAACGCCAAAAGAACAGTTATGCGCGCTAAACAGCTTCTTAACCTCGTACGGTTTAAGCGAAGTTTCTCTTGCCGATGATAAAAAATGCGTAAGCGTTACAAATATAAAATGCGCCGCCTTGCCAAATGCAAATACCGAAAATATGCCTTTGGTTTCTATTTTGGTAACGACTTACAACACTTCGCCTTATGTGAAGTCTTCCCTCGAAAGTCTTTTGTCGCAGAGTTACAAAAATCTGCAAATAATCGTGATAGACGACAACTCTACCGATGATACCGTAAAGAGGATAAAAGAGACGGCGGCTAAAGATAACCGTGTAAAATTTTTTATAAACAGCGCAAATATAGGCACTTTTGCCTCAAAAAATATAGCTCTAAAATATGCCGAAGGAGAGTTTATCGTCTGCCATGATTCTGATGATTTTGCACACCCGGAATGGATACAAAGGCAGGTAGAGCCGCTGCTTGAAAATAAAAAACTCGCCGCTTGCGTATCGCAGTGGATTAGGGTAGATAATGAAGGCAGGTACAGGGCGAGAAGCATAATCCCGTCGTCAAGATTGAACGCCACCTCGCTTTTGTTTAGAAAGTCGGTTTTGGAAAAGACGGGTTCATGGGATATCGTGCGAACGGGCGCTGACAGTGAGTTTTATGCGCGGCTTAAACTTGTGTTCGGCAAAGAGGCTGTAAAGTATGTGAAACTGCCTTTGATAATAGGCGCATACCGCGAAAATTCGCTGACGACTTCGCCTTTGGACGGATATGATGAAAACGGCATTTCGCTTGTAAGGCTGGCATATTGGGAAGCTTGGAATAAGTGGCATATAGATTGCTTAAAGAAAAGCAAAAAACCAATAATGCCGTCGCTTAAACGCCCGTTTCCTGTACCGCAGGAGATAGCCGTTGAAAATATCGTTACAATTTAATACAAGCGTTTCCGTTGTTGCCGGAAGTAGAGCAACGAAATAGTTGTACCTCTTTCTGTCATTGCAAACTAACAAAGCTAATTGCAGCAATTGTACCTCTCTCTGTCATTGCGAGGAGTGCGGGGCGGGCGAATTCAGCGAAAACATTTCTCTCTGTCATTGCGAACCGCTTGCGGGGCGGCAATCCCCCCCCTTTTTTTTGTCATTGCGAGGAACGCAGAGACGAAGCAATCCAGAAATATCTGTTCTCTGTCATTGCAAGTAAGGAGCATAACGACTGACAAAGCAATCTACCGCCTTTCGTTATTGCGGCTGTGAGCTTGCGCGGCAATCCACGCTTTTTGCATGCAAACCCGCTTTTTCCGTCATTGCGAGGAGTGCAAAGCACGACGAAGCAATCCATAATCATAAATAAAAATAATTATCTATTTTTTTCAAATGATACCCTTTTATTATTGTGAAATATGGATTGCGACGCTTTGCTCGCAATGCGGAAAAGGTTTTTTGTATTGTTTCGTTATTTCATTCCTCGCATGACGCAGAGGGCGGCATGTGCTTTGCATTGGGCGTTATTAGTATGAATGTTTTCTGGATTGCTGCGCTTCGCTCGCAATGACAGAATATCATAATAATGTGTTCAAATGCAATGATAGTTGGATTGCTTCCTATTTCGCAAGCTCACAATGACGACCTCCTCCGTCATTGCGAGGAGTGTAACGACGAAGCAATCCAGAAAAACAATATAGAACAATCCAAACATGTAAATTAAAAAGCAATTTGGTTTATTATTTACAATACTGTTTTTGTTTTTGCAAATTATGGATTGCTTCGTCATACTGCGTGTTCCTCGCAATGACGGAAAGGATTTTTTTGGATTTTTTTCGTTATTTCATTCCTCGCATGACGCAGGGGGCGGCATGTACTTTGCAGGGGGCGTTATTGGTATGAATGTTTTCTGGATTGCCACGCTTCGCTCGCAATGACGACCTCCTCCGTCATTGCAAGGCGTGCGAAACATGACGAAGCAATCCATTTCCATTGCAGTATTAATACAAGCGGGTTTAGCAGTTGAGCCGCACAACCAACGCTTTTAATTTGTCATTTTCTATGCGGCGGACGGATTTTACTCTTTCGTTAAATATTGTTTTATTGCTTTTTGGCTAAAATAGTCCATTTTATCAAAACAAAGGTTTTTTTATGGCGCAGACGATAACAGAAAAGATTTTCAGCTCGCATGTGGGAAAAAGCGTATATGCGGACAAC